>DHJN01000183.1 GCA_002404345.1 Actinobacteria bacterium UBA4719
GAGTACGTCCGCGTCCCCCTGGCCGACGGCACGCTGGTGGCAACGCGCGAAACCCCTGACGCGGCAATGGTTCCGTCGCTGCTGGCCCTCTCCGACGTGATGGGCACCGGCTGGCACGCGGCCATGGCAGCCGGAGTCCGGGAGGGCGACACGGTCATGGTGGTGGGCGACGGCGCCGTCGGGCTGTCGGCCGTTCTGGCCGCCTCGCGGATGGGTGCCGAGCGGGTAGTGGTGATGTCCCGGCATGAGGCCCGCCAACAGGTCGCCACGCTGTTCGGTGCCACCGATGTCATCGCCGAGCGCGGTGAGGCCGGTGAGGCCGCGATGCTCGAGCTCACCGAAGGTGTCGGCGCCGACGCCGTGCTGGAGTGCGTGGGCACCGGCCAGGCGATGAACACCGCTGTGGCTGTTGCCCGCCCGGGCGCCACGGTCGGCTACGTCGGGGTGCCTCATGGGGTCAAGCTGCCAGTGCGCACGATGTTCTCCCGCAACGTCGGCGTCGCCGGCGGCATAGCGCCGGT
This sequence comes from Actinobacteria bacterium UBA4719, assembly GCA_002404345.1. Classification (GTDB taxonomy): domain Bacteria; phylum Actinomycetota; class Actinomycetes; order Actinomycetales; family Dermatophilaceae; genus UBA4719. The sequence goes on from DHJN01000183.1 coordinate 522, forward strand.
GCGGCAGTACCTCCCGGCCCTGCGCGACGACGTCCTGTCCGGCACGATCAACCCAGGCCTGGTCTTCGACCTCGACCTGCCGCTGGACCAGGTGACCGAAGGTTATGCCGCCATGGACGAGCGCCGGGCCATCAAGACGATGCTGCGCCCATAAGGTGCGTGACGGCCGCGTGACCACACCGGGGCGGCCAGTCATGTCCCGGATCGAGCTCGTGCCCGACGAGGACGGCCGGGGTGGCGTGACCGTGATGATGGACGGCAGTCCGCAGTCTCACGTCGACCTCGCGGACCCGGGCAACCTCGGCTTCGAGTACATCGCCCACTTCGCCGCGGTCATCGACACCTTGCCGGCCGGTCCGCTCGGGATCACTCACATCGGCGGCGGCGGGCTGACGCTCGCCCGATACGTCAACGCCGAACGCGCCGGGTCGCCGCAGATCGTGCTCGAGCCGAACGTCGAGCTGACCGAGCTGGTCCGACGCGAGCTGCCGCTGCCGCGCCAGCACCGGATCCGGGTGCGTCCGGTGGACGGGGTCACCGGAATCACCGCGCTCGCCGACGCGAGCGCTGACGTGCTGGTGCTCGATGCGTATGCGCAGGGCCGGGTCCCGCCGGAGCTGACCACGGTGGAGTTCCTGGCCGACTCCTCCCGGGTGCTGCGGGCGAGCGGGACGATGCTGCTCAACATCGCCGACGAGCCCAACAAGGCTTACCTGCGACGCGTGTATGCCGGACTGGTCGCCGTCTTCGGGCAGGTCGCCCTGATCGGCACCCACGAGATCCTCAAGGGCAAGCGCTTCGGCAACAGCGTGGCCGTTGCCTCGACCAGCCCACTGGACATCCCAGCTCTGCGCCGGCAGGTCGCCAAGATGCCGTTCCCTACGGGGCTGCGGGACGGTGCGGAGCTGGCCCGGCAGTTCGCCGGATCGGCACCGTTCACGACCGCAGACAGCGCACAGTCACCGCCACCGCCCCCGGTGAAGGGATGGCGCGTGCGCTGAGGATGTCGGCGCCGCTCGCCGCTAGGTGCCCGCCGGACGTTTGCGTTGGGCGATGGCGTCGATCGAGACGGCAATCAGCAGGACCAGGGCCGTGACGATGTACTTCGCGGCGGCGCTGAAGCCCAGCAGGCCCATGCCGTTGTCGATCGCGGCGATCACGATTCCGCCGAGCACGCCGTGCAGGGCCTTCCCACGACCGCCGAACAGGCTGGTGCCACCGATGACGGCCGCTGCCACCGAGTACAGGACAAGGGTGCCGCCGTCCAGCGCCGTGGAGATCGAGCGGAGCCGTGACGCGTAGACGACGCCGGCGATCCCGGCCGTGAACGAGCAGAGCATGAACGCCGTCGTCCGGATCATCCGCAGGTTGATTCCGGCCCGGCGAGCGGCCTCGGCGTTGCCGCCGATCGCGTAGACGTAGCGCCCGAACTTCAACCGGCCGAGCACGAAGCTCCAGAGCGCGAGCACGGCGAACACGAGCAGGATGACATAGGGCATCCCGAAGACCGGGACCAGGACGCCGCGATCGGCGTTGCACAGCAGGACGAGCAGAACACCGGCGACGAGCGAGGCGACGATCTTCGCCACGGTCAGCGAAGGCGGAGGTGCCATGAGGCCGGCGCCTCGGCGACGCGAGTCACGCCGCCAGGTCTGCAGTCCGTAGACCCCGACGATCACCAGCATCACGACCCAGCCGCCGATCGTGGTCAGGGTCCCGCTGCCGATGGAGTTGATGGTGTCGTCCTCGATCAGGATCGACCCGCCATCGCCGAGGATCCTGAGCATCACACCTTGCCAGAACAGCAGGCCGGCCAACGTGACGACGAACGACGGCAGTCCAATGCGGGTGATCAGCGACCCCTGAAGGATCCCGATCAACGCGCACGCCAGGAGCGCCGCAGCGATCGCCGCCCACCAGGGCCAGCCCACAGAGGGACTGACCAGCTCAGACATGACCACCGCGCTGAGGCCGGCCACGAATCCGATCGACAGGTCGATCTCGCCGAGCAGGAGGGCGAACACCTCGCCCATCGCGAGCAGGCTGAAGACGGCGGCCTGCACCAGGAGGTTGACCAGGTTGCCGGCGGTCAGGAAGTGGTCGTTGAGCGACTGGAACAGGACTGAGACGAGCAGCAGGCCGGCGACCACCGGCAGGACACCGGTCTCGCCGCCCCTGATCCGCGCGACGGATCTGCGCAGGTAGGCGCCGGCGGTGTCAGCTGTCTGCACCGCACCGGTGGTGGGGTCGACGGTTTCCGGGTGCTCCGCGTCGGGTGTCGGGGTTGCTTCCTTGAGGTCTGACATCGCCTACTCCGCCCTCGGCCGTGGCTGTGCGACCCGCGTCGACACACCCGTCGTCATGAGGTCCACCACGATCTGCCGGTCCATCTCGGCGGCGGGTCGCTCGGCGACCATCCGGCCCAGTCGTAGCACCGCGATGCGGTCCGCAACGTCGAACACGTCGTTCATGTTGTGCGAGACGATCATCACCGCATGACCTCGATCGGCAAGCCTTCGCACCAAGGACAGGACCATGGCGGTCTGGGCAACCCCCAATGCAGCGGTGGGCTCGTCCATGATCACGAGCTTGGAGTTCCACAGGACCGCCTTGGCTATGGCCACAGACTGGCGCTGCCCGCCTGAGAGCGATGCCACCGCCTGCCGGACCGACCGGACCGTCGTGACGGCGAGGCTGGCGAGCGTCTCTCGTGCCGCGTTCTCCATCGACTCCTCGTTCAGCTGCCCGCGATGCATCCGCTCGCGACCGAGGAACATGTTCTGGACGATGTCGAGGTTGTCGCACAGCGCAAGATCCTGGTAGACGGTCTCGATCCCGAGAGCGGCTGCCTCACCCGGGGTATGCACCCGCATCGGTTTGCCGCCCCACCACATCTGCCCGCCATCAGGGGGATGAATGCCCGAGATCGTCTTGATCATGACCGACTTGCCGGCACCGTTGTCGCCGGCCAGCGCAGTCACCTGGCCGGCCGGAATATCGAGATCGACCTCTGTCAGCGCCTGGACGGGACCGAAGTGCTTGCTGACGCCTCGCAAGCGCAGCAGCGGAAGCTCGTCATCGCCCGCTGGACCGGAGGAGGCGGTGCCCTCCGCTGTTGTGGTCATGTTGTCCGTGGCCTCCTCCGGTCTTGATCTCCGGTTGATGAGCTGGACAGGTGGTTGGGTCGCGAGCCGCGACCCAACCACGTCCCGAGGGTGACTACCTGATACCTGCTGCCGTGCAGGCGCTAGCAACCGAGCCCGCACACAGCGCGGACGCCTTGATCCACAGGTCCTTGATGACCGTCGAGGCCATGTTGTCCGTGGTGACCCAGATCGGCGTGCTGTAGACGGACTTGATGTCCTTCTTGAGGACCGTGTCCTTGGTCGTCGCGTTGGCCAGCGTTGCCGGTGGGGTCTTGCCTGCCCGCAGGTACAGGGCCAGCGCTGCGGCCGCCTGCGCCTCGATGGTGATCGGCTTGTAGACGGTGCCGCACTGGTAGCCCGCGAGGACGTTCTGCAGGCCCGGGGGCGAGGCGTCCTGACCGGTCGTCGGGAACTTCTTCGGGGGGATCTTGTTCTTCTTGAGAACCGCGATGACGGCGTTTGCATTGTCGTCGTTCGGCGTGATGACCGCGTTGATGTTCGAGTGGGCGGTGGTCTGCTGCTCGAATGTCGTTGCGGCGATGGACGGAGTCCAGGTCCCGGCCGGCTCGGCGACCTTCACATATGTGCCTGCGGTGAACTTCGGGTCCAGGACACTGTGGTAGCCCTGCGCGAAGAGCTTCGCGTTGTTGTCCGTGGGGTCACCGTTCATGACCAGGATGTTCGGCTTCGCCACCTTCCAGGCCGCGATGCACTCCACCTGCCCGTCGCCGATCAGCTTGCCGACCTGGACGTTGTCAAAGCTGACGTAGTAGCGGTCGGCAGGTCCACCGGTGGCGAGACGGTCGTAGTCGATCACCTTCACACCCGCGGACTTGGCCTTCGACTCGATCGCGGCGCCGCTGCCCGGGTCGAGCGGGTCGACCAGCAGGACCGAGGCGCCCGCGTTGATGTCCGCCTCGGCCTGCGTCTGCATGGTGGAGGCGCTGCCACCGGCGTTGTCGATCTTGAAGTTGCTCGCGGAGAGTCCCGCGGCCTCGAACGCCTGCTTGAGGTACGGAGCGTCGTACTGGACGTACCGGGTCGACGTCGTCGTATCGGGCAGGAGCACTCCGACCATGCCCTTGCCTTGCGCAGCCAGTCCGGCGAGCTGTTTCATGAGCGAAAAGTTGGAGGTGAAGTCTGCCGCATTGACCTGCGGCACCGCCGCCGAGTTCGTTGCGGATCCCGTCGGAGAGGAAGTCGTAGAAGAGCTACACGCTGAGACCACAAGTCCCACCGAGAGCAGCGCACCCGTGAGGGCAAAGGACCTGCGTGCGGTATTCATCGATTTGCCTTCCCTCGACGATTCAGACCTGCAGGTAAAAAGCGTATCCGTCCAAACCGGCACCGAACAGACCTTCGACGCCAGGTCACACGGGAATCCACACGGGAGTCCCTGCAGACCCAGCCCTTGGTGGGTCCTGTCCCTGGCCACAGGCATCCCCTACGGGGCAATCATGACGGTCGACTTCCATCTGGAGCATTCCGGCAGCTGGACGGCAGCCATCGCGATGGTTGACCCCTACCCACACGAGATACCAGATCCAGAGACCGCCGAGTGTGCGAATCCTGACATCGGCCTCAGCCACACCCTGCTCGACGGTCATCGCCGTCAGCGCGAGGCGAAGATGGCCGGCAAGGTCGAGGTGTGGGCCGTGCGCAGCTCATCCAGCGGCAGGGTGAACTGACCCTGCACGTCCAGCGCC
>DHJN01000181.1:0-389 GCA_002404345.1 Actinobacteria bacterium UBA4719
GTGTTCCTGTTGGAGCAGTGCGGTCAAGCCCGGTACGTGTGGAACCTCGGCTTGGAGCAGCGCCTGATGTGGCGGCGATGGAAAGGACCCACGCCGGGTTTCAACACTCAGGCCGCGCAACTGACTGCTGCCCGAGCTGCGGAGCCGTGGCTTGCCTACGGGTCGCAGACTGTTCAGCAGCAGGCGTTGCGCGACCTTGACCAGGCGTGGCGGCAGTTCTTCGCGGGGACCCACAGGCGCCCGACGTGGCGTAAAGCTGGCGAACATGAGGGCTTTCGTATTGTCGGGCCTCAGGCGTTGCGGGTCAGGCAGGACAACCGGGCACGATCCAGTGTGCTGGTCCCGAAGATCGGCTGGGTTTCGTTTAAACGCAGCCGCGCACTGGTCGA
>DHJN01000181.1:515-4534 GCA_002404345.1 Actinobacteria bacterium UBA4719
CTCAACCGGGGCATCCTCAAATCGGGTTGGGGTCTGCTCGCGGGCCGGTTGGAGCAGAAAGCACCCGGACGGGTCGAGAAAGTGAAAGCTGCGTACACGTCGCAGACTTGTAACGCCTGCAAGCACATCGCATCGGAGAGCCGCAAGAGCCAAGCGACTTTCGTGTGCGTGGCTTGCGGGCACAGGGCCAACGCCGACGTGAACGCGGCAAGAAACATCGCGGCAGGACATGCCGTGGCAGCGCGTGGAGACCTGAGAGTGTTGGCTCGGTCTGTGAAGCGTGAACCTCAACATGCACGGCCTCCCAAGGTCGCATAGCAGTTGGAATCCTGGTCATTCATGGCCGGGAGGATGTCAAGCGTTCACCACTGTCTTACTACTAACTACTGACTTGAGGACGGAGGTGAAGAACTTCAGGCCGTCCAAGGATGGGCCGTAGCCTGCCTCGATGGCGTGCTCGGGGTGCGGCATCAGGCCCACGACGTTGCCACGCGCGTTGGTGATGCCGGCGATGTCGCGGTACGAGCCGTTGGGGTTGCGGCCGGCAAAGCGGTCGTGCTGGGTGGTCTTGCTCTCCTCGACGATGTATCGAAAAGCCACGCGCCCCTCACCCTCGAGCTCGTCGAGCGTGTGCCGGTCGGCGACGTACTGGCCGTCCTGGTTCTTCAGCACGATCGTGATCTCGTCACCCTGGTCAAAGTCCGACGTCCACGCGGTCGTGGCATTCTCGACGCGCAGCCGCTGGTCGCGGCAGATGAAGGTGCGGTGGTCGTTGTGGATCATCGCGCCGGGCAGCAGGTGGGACTCGCACAGGATCTGGAAACCGTTGCAGATGCCCAGCACCGGCAACCCGCCTTGGGCTGCCGGGATCAACGCAGACATGACCGGGGCGAACCGTGCGATGGCACCGGCCCGCAGGTAGTCGCCGTAGGAGAAACCGCCGGGTAGCACCACCGCATCGACACCGCGCAGCGAGTCATCACCGTGCCACAACGAGACCGCCTCGCCACCGGCCATGCGGACAGCCCGCCGGGCGTCGTGGTCATCGAGCGAGCCCGGGAAGGTCACGACGCCGATCTTCACGCCAGGAACTCCACTTCTTGGGGCTCAGCTGACTGAGAGTCCACGGCCCGCGACTCCACCCGAACGCTCACCACGTCCTCGATCACGGGGTTGGACAGCATCGTCTCGGCAGCCTCACGCGCGGCGGCCAGCACCTCATCGGTGACCTCGCCCTCGACGGTCAGCACGAACCGTTTGCCCTGGCGGACATCGGTGAACTGTGTGAATCCCAACCGCGGCAGGGCAGAAGCGACCGCCTGCCCTTGGGGGTCGAGAATCTCGGACTTGAGCATGACGTCCACGACGACGTTTCCCATGCGAGGTGCTCCTCAGATACGGGGCTGGTTCAGATAGGGGCTGGTTCAGATAGGGGCTGGTTCAGATACGGGCTTGGTCGACCCGAGTTTATCGGCCCGCCAGAGTCCTTCGGACATGGCGGCCACGCGGAAGCGAACTCAGCCGAAGGTTTGCCCGGTCAGCGACTCGAAGGCCTCGATGTACTTCGACCGGGTGGCTTCGATGATGTCGTCAGGCAGCGGCGGAGGCGCCTGACCGGACGACCTGTCCCAGCCGCTGGCTGCCGAGGTGAGCCAGTCGCGGACGAACTGCTTGTCGTAGGAGTCCTGCGCCCGACCGGGCTGCCACGAGGCGGCGGGCCAGAACCGCGACGAGTCTGGGGTGAGCACCTCGTCGGCGAGCACGATCGTGGGGTTGCCATCGCCATCGGGTCGAGAGGTGTCCAGTCCGAACTCCACCTTGGTATCGGCCAGCAGGATGCCGCGATCGGCGGCAATCTCGTTGCCGCGCGCCAGGATCGCGATGGTGAGGTCACGCGCGTGGGCCGCGAGCGGCATACCGATCCTGGCCTCGACCTGCGCGTAGGTCATCGGCTGGTCGTGCTCGCCGATCGGCGCTTTGGTCGTCGGGGTGAATATCGGCGAGGGCAGCAGGGAGCCGTCCTGCAGCCCGGCGGGCAGGGCAACTCCGCAGACCGAGGACGTCTGGCGGTACTCGGCAAGCCCGCTGCCGGTCAGATAGGCCCGCCCGATGCACTCGACCGGCAGCATGTCGAGCCGCTGCACGAGGACTCCGCGCCCGGCCACGGCCTGCGGCACCTCTGGCGCCTGGCTGGAGATGACGTGGTTGGGGACGATGTCGGCCAGCTGGTCGAACCACCAGAGCGAGAGCTGGGTCAGCACCTTGCCCTTGTCGGGGATCTCGCTGTCCAGGATGTAGTCGTAGGCCGAGATCCGGTCCGAGGCAACGAGGAGAAGCTGGTCCTGGCGGGTCTGACCGGTCGACTGGTCGATCGGTGCGTAAAGCTCGCGGACCTTGCCCGAGTAGACGTGGGCGTATCCCTTGAGCTCCAGCAGCGAGGCGTCCGGTATCGGCTGGCTCACGGTTGGGTCCGACATCTCAGCCATGTCAGCCATGTCAGCCCTGTCAGCCCTGTCAGCCATGTCAGCCATGGACCGAGATCTCGCCGCGCTGGGCTGCGAGCGCGATGTCGGTGCGGTGGCGCGAACCCTTGAGCCTGATCCGGTCAACGGCGCGGTATGCGCGGTCGCGCGCCTCGGCGAGATCGGCGCCGGTCGCGACCACGGACAGGACACGCCCACCAGCGGACACGATGGAGCCGTCCTTGCCGACGGCCGTGCCCGCTTGCAGGACGTAGGCGTCGTCGCCGATCTCAGCCAGACCGTCGATGACGTCGCCGGTGCGGGGCGACCCCGGGTAGCCCTTGGCGGCCACGACGACAGTCACCGCATGCTCCTTGTGCCAATGCAGAGGAGCGATATCGTCAAGCTTGCCCACAGCCGCCGCATACAGCAGCCCGCCCAGAGGGGTGGCCAGACGAGCCAGCACCACCTGCGTCTCCGGATCACCGAACCGGGCGTTGAACTCGATCACCCTCAGGCCGCGCGAGGTCAGCGCCAGCCCGACGTAGAGCACCCCGGCAAAGGGAGTCCCCCGGTGGCGCATCTCGTCCACGGTCGGCTGCGCGACGCGGTCGACGACCTCCTGGACCAACGAGGCCGGAGCCCAGTCCAAAGGTGAGTACGCGCCCATGCCACCGGTGTTGGGGCCTTCGTCGTCGTCCCCGAGACGCTTGAAGTCCTGCGCCGGGGCCAGCGGCACCACGGTGGTGCCGTCGCTGATGCAGAACAGCGAGACCTCCGGGCCGTCCAGGAACTCCTCGACGACGATGCGCCCATTCGGTTTGTCCAGGCACTGAACCGCGTGTGCCAGAGCCTGGGCACGGTTGTCCGTCACGACAACGCCCTTGCCGGCGGCCAGGCCGTCGTCCTTGACCACGTACGGCACCCCGAAGGCGTCAAGGGCGCTGGCGACCTCCTCGACGGTGGTGCAGACGTGGGCCAGGCCCGTGGGCACTCCGGCGCTCGCCATGACCTCCTTGGCGAAGGCCTTGCTTCCCTCAAGTCGGGCTGCCTCGGCAGAGGGCCCGAAGCAGGCGATTCCGCGCGCGCGGACCGTGTCGGCCACACCCGCAACGAGGGGCGCCTCCGGCCCGATGACGACGAGGTCCACGCCGAGCTCGGCGGCCAGGGCGGCGATTCCCGCACCGTCCAGCAGGCCTTGCGGCAGGTCGCGGCACAGCGCAATGGCGTCCATGCCCGGATTACCGGGTGCGGCGACGACGGCATCGACGAACGGGTCGAGCGTCAGAGCCTTGACGATGGCGTGCTCGCGAGCACCGGTGCCAATGACGAGAACCTTCACGGACGGTAAGCCTAGGCGACCGGCGCTTCGATTGGGCGCTCGATCGGGCGCCTCGATCGGTCACATCAAGCACGGGCTAGACTCGTGCGTTCGCATGGGGGACGCACGTTCCCGGCCCCTCCTTCGACGGCCAGCGTCCCACAACACGACTCAGGCGGAGCAGTGACCGATTCCGATCAACCGATTGACCCTGTGTCACGCACCGGCGAAGCCGT
>DHJN01000181.1:4637-11798 GCA_002404345.1 Actinobacteria bacterium UBA4719
GCACCGGCGAAGCCGTGTCACGCCCCGACGCGCCCGTGACCCCGGACGCACTTGCAGCCGAGATCGCAGTCGAGCAGACCCGCGTCGACAACGTCTATGCCGAGCTCGCCAAGGCCACCGAGCGCGTGGCGCTGGTGGAGGCCGAAGGCCTTGCGCGTGGTCGGACCGACCGCACGGGCGACGTCCGCGACGAGGAGATCACCGGACTGTTCGAGCGGGATGCCCTGGTGTTCAACGCCAACAAGCGACGCACGACGCTCGAGACGCAGTACGAAGGCCTCGTGTTCGGGCGCCTGGACCTCGGCCACGAATCCTCCGGGCAGGCCGAGCGCGAGATCCGTTATGTCGGGCGCCTGGGCGTCCGCGACGACGAGTACGAGCCCTTGGTGATCGACTGGCGCGCGCCCGCGGCCGCCCCCTTCTATCGTTCCACCCCGGTCGAGCCGATGGGGGTCCTACGACGGAGAGTGCTGCGCTGCAAGGGTTCTGACGTGATCGGCATCGAGGACGACCTGATGGTCCCCGAGGCACCGGAAGACCTTGTGGTCGTCGGCGACGGCGCGCTCATGGCCGCCCTGACCCGCACCCGTGGCAGCCGGATGCGCGACATCGTCGCGACCATCCAGCGCCATCAGGATGAGGCCATCCGAGCCCCTGCCCGCGGAGTCACCGAGATCACCGGAGGGCCCGGCACCGGCAAGACGGTCGTGGCACTGCACCGGGCCGCCTACCTGCTGTATTCCGATCGCCGCCGTTACGAGTCCGGNNCCAGGTGCTGCGCACCCACCAGCGCAACCTCGCCCTGGACGCCGCAACCCAGGCCCTGGCCGACGCCGCCTGGGCCAGCGACCTCCACGACCCCAGCGACGAGCGCTCAGCTTTCATGGACAAGTTCCTCGACCACATGAACGTCGAGGCGTTCTTGCGCCAGTGGTGGCGACCCCTGGACGCCCGCGAGGTGCTGTTGTGGCTGGCCGACCCAGAGCGGACTCGGCGGTACGCGGCCGGGATTCTCAGCGAAGCCCAGGCCACACTCCTGAGTGACTCCGTCCAGGCGGCGATCAACACCGGGACATGGTCGGTCGCCGACGTCGCACTGATCGACGACATCGCCTCTCGGCTCGGCTCGATGCGCGAACCCGAGCGGGAGGAGCGCGCCTTCTACGAGGTCGAGGAGCTCGACGACGTCCCCGGGCACGGAGTCTCTGGGGTCACCACGCGCGACACCGCCCCGTGGGAAGCCACCCGCCCTTGGGCAGCCACCGGGACGGGGTACGAGGTCACCCCGCACACGATGCGGGAGCGGCTGATGAACGGTCGGCTGGAGGACCCCAAAGAGTACGCACATGTGCTGATCGACGAGGCGCAGGACATCTCGCCGATGCAGTGGCGCATGCTCGGTCGTCGCGGACGTTGGTCGTCCTGGACCGTGGTCGGCGACGCGGCGCAGGCATCCTGGGCCGATGCGGCAGAAGCGCGTCTGGCTCGCGAACAGGCGTTCGGCAGCAAGGTGCGCTCGCTGTTCCACATGGACACCAACTACCGCAACGCGCGCGAGATCTTCGCCTACGCAGCCGACGTGATCCGGGCCGAGGTGCCCGACGCTGACATCCCGCAGGCTGTACGCGACACCGGCGTCAGCCCGATCATCACATCGGTTGCCGCGGACGCGATCCCCGCCGCGGCCGCCGATGCGGTGGAGGCGCTACTGGGCGAGGTCGAGGGATCGGTCGCCGTCATCTCCCCCGCACGCTGGATCAGGTCGCTCGCGTCCCTGACGTCACTGACCGGGGGCTCCTCGGGCCGCGTCAACGTCGTGGGCCCGATGTCGACCAAGGGTCTGGAGTACGACGCCACCGTCATCGTGGACCCCGCCGAAATCACGGCGGAGTCCCCCGGCGGCATCCGCGTGCTCTACGTCGCGCTCACTCGCGCCGCGCACCGGATGACAGTCCTCGAGGTGACCAAGATGACCGAAGGCCAGCCCCCAACCCGCTTGTTGCCCTGAGACCACCGTTCGAGCCGAGATCACGCGGCACAACGGTGGTTCCGACGCAACAAGAGGAGGGTTTGAGCCCAGCACAGAGGTGGGTTTCAGCCAAGCAACGAGTGGCGCTCGATGATCTCGTCGCGGCCGGGGCCGACCCCGATCGATGACACCCGGGCGCCAATGAGCCCCTCGACCCGCTCGATGTAGGCGCGGGCGTTGACCGGCAGCTCCTCGAACGAGCGGCAGGCCGAGATGTCCTCCGACCAACCCGGGAGGTTCTCGTAGATCGGCTTCGCGTGGTGGAAGTCGCTCTGACTCATCGGCATCTCGTCGTAGCGCACGCCGCCCACGTCATAGGCGACACATACCGGCACCTGGTCCAGCCCGGTGAGGACGTCGAGCTTGGTGACCACGAAGTCGGTGACGCCGTTGATGCGGGTGGCGTAGCGCCCGACCACCGTGTCCATCCAACCGCAGCGACGGGGCCGGCCGGTCGTGGTGCCGTACTCGGCCCCGGCCTTGCGCAGGAACTCGCCCGTCTCGTCATTCAGCTCGGTCGGGAAGGGGCCCTCGCCGACCCGCGTGGTGTAGGCCTTGAGGACGGCGATGACCCGGTCGATGCGGGTCGGCGGCACTCCTGAACCGGTGCAGGCGCCGGCCGCGGTGGCGTTGGAGGACGTGACATACGGGTAGGTGCCATGGTCGACGTCCAGAAGGGTCGCCTGACCGGCCTCGAACAGGACCGTCTTGCCCTGATCGAGCGCCTTGCCGAGCAGCAGCCCGGTGTCCACGACCATCGGACGCAACCGGTCGGCATACTTCTTGAACTCGTCGAGCACCTCGTCGGCCTCGACGGCACGACGGTTGTAGATCTTGACGAGCATCTGGTTCTTGACGTCGAGAGCGGCCTCGACCTTCTGCCGCAGGATCGACTCATCGAACAGGTCCTGCACCCGGATGCCGACGCGCGACATCTTGTCGGCATAGGTCGGACCGATGCCGCGACCGGTGGTGCCGATCCTGCGCGATCCCAGGAACCGTTCGGTGACCTTGTCGAGCACCCGGTTGTACGGCGCGATCAGATGGGCGTTGGCGCTGACGACCAGCCTGGAGGTGTCGATGCCCCGGTCGTTGAGCGCGTCGATCTCCTGGAACAGCACAGCCAGGTCGATGACGACACCGTTGCCGATGACGGGGGTGCAGCCAGGGGTGAGGATGCCACTGGGCAGCAGGTGCAGGGCGTACTTCTCACCGTCGATGACGATGGTGTGACCGGCGTTGTTGCCGCCGTTGAACTTCACGACATAGTCGATCCTGCTCCCCAGCAGATCGGTCGCCTTGCCCTTACCCTCGTCGCCCCACTGAGCACCGACAAGCACGATCGCCGGCATCCGGGCCTCCTCACTTGTATGACTGAACTCGACACGCCCGCCGGCAGTTTCGTGTGCGGAATGGCGCGGGCCCTGTGCGGCTGCGCACGGGCACCGGGTTAGACCCTACCAATTAGTGGGGAGCAGGCCCCCGCCCTTCAGGGCGGGGAGGAAGTCAAAGGCCGAGATCCTTGGCGATGATGACCTTCATGATCTCGCTGGACCCACCGTAGATCCGCGACACCCGGGCATCGGCATACATCCGGGCGATCGGGTACTCCAGCATGTAGCCGTACCCGCCATGCAGCTGCAGGCAGGAGTCCATCACCTCTGCCTGCAGCTCCGTCGTAAACAGCTTGACCCGGGCGGCGTCGGCGACGGTGAGAACGCCCGCGTCCAGCTCCTCGACAGCCCGGTCGACCATCTGCCGTCCGGCCTCGACCTTGGCCGAGAGCCCTGCGAGGACGAACTTGGTGTTCTGGAAAGAGGCGATCGGGGTGCCGAACGCCTTACGTTCCCGGGTGTAGTCCAACGTCAGGTCGATCGCCCGCTCGCTGGAGGCCTGGGCCGAGATCGCGATCGACATCCGTTCCTGCGGAAGGTTGGCAGTGAGGTACGCGAAGGCATTGCCTTCTGCGCCAAGGCGATTCGCGGCCGGCACCCGGACATTGTCGAAGAAGAGCTCGCCGGTGTCCTGGGACTTCAGACCCAGCTTGTCCAGGTTGCGGCCACGAGAGAAGCCAACCATGCCCTCCTCGACGACCAGCAGGGTAAGGCCAGCCCGGCGATCAGCGTCGGAGCGTGAGGTGCGCGCCACGACGATGACGAGGTCGGCCTGCACGCCACCGGTGATGAACGTCTTGGCGCCACTGAGGACATAGGAGTCGCCGTCCGGAACCGCCTTCGCCGAGATGCCGGCCAGATCGGAGCCGGTGCCGGGTTCGGTCATCGCGATCGCCGTCACCGACTTGCCCGAGACGAAGGCGGGAAACCAGCGCGCCTGTTGCTCGGGTGTCGCGAGCTCCAGGAAGTACGGCAGTACGACGTTGAGATGCAGCTGCAACGCCCCCGATACTGCACCGGTGTGCATGACTTCCTCGGCAAGGATCACGTTGTAGATGAACGACTTCTCGCCCGCGCCGCCGAACTCTTGCGGAATCTGGACACCAGTGACACCAAGCCTTCCGAACTCGGCATACAGGCTCTTGGGGACGCACTTGGCGGCCTCCCACTCGGCCACGTGCGGAACGACCCGTTCGGTCAGGAACGCACGCACCGACGCCCGAAAGGCTTGCTGCTCATCATTGGTCGTGCGACCCCGCATCAGGCGTCCGTCCGGTCGGCAGAGCCTGTCAGAGACCGAGTGCGTCGGCGGCTTCGGCCGAAGAGTCACGCAGGAACTGGGCACACCTCTGCTGCTCGTCGACCTCACCGATCTCGCCCGCGGCGCGGCTCAATGCGGCCAGTGAACGCAGGAATCCCTGGTTGGGCTCGTGCGACCACGGCACCGGCCCCTGGCCCTTCCAGCCGCCGCGGCGCAGCGCATCCAGCGACCGGTGATAGCCGGTGCGCGCGTAGGCGTATCCCTCGATCGTGCGACCGTCCTCGAGCGCGATCTCGGCCAGAGTGGCCCAGGCCAACGGCGAGGACGGGTATGCCGCGGCAACAGCCTGCGGGTCCTTGCCTTCGGCGAGCTGGACAGCTGCCGGGTCGACCGGCAGACGGGTCTCGGGGATACCCAACAGGTTGCTCATCAGGCGTGGGTTCCGGCGCTGCGCAGGTTCTGGCAGGCCTGCACGACGCGGGCCGCCATGTGTTCCTCGGCGACCTTGCCCCAGCCACGCGGGTCGTACAGCTTCTTGTTGCCGACCTCACCGTCGACCTTCAGGACGCCGTCGTAGTTGGCCATCATGTAGCCCGCGACGGGACGGGTGAATGCGTACTGGGTGTCGGTGTCGACGTTCATCTTGATGACGCCATAGTCGACGGCATCCGAGATCTCCTCGGGCGCCGACCCCGAGCCGCCGTGGAAGACGAGGTCAAAGGGTTTGGCGTCTGCGGCCAGACCGCGCGCCTTGATGACGGCGTCCTGGGCGTGCTTGAGGATGTCCGGTCGCAGCTTGACGTTGCCTGGCTTGTACACGCCGTGGACGTTGCCGAAGGTCAGCGCGGTGAGGTAGCGGCCGTGCTCGCCCAGACCCAGCGCCTCAACGATCGCCAGCGCGTCCTCGGGGGTGGAGTAGAGCTTCTCGTCGATCGCACCCTGCACGCCGTCCTCCTCGCCACCGACGACACCGACCTCGATCTCGAGGATCACGTGCGCCGCCTTGGCCAGGTCGAGCAGCTCGCGGGCGATCGTGAGGTTCTCGGGCAACGGCACCACAGAGCCGTCCCACATGTGCGACTGGAACCAGGGCGTGCCACCGGCCTTGACGCGTTCGGCGGACGCAGCGAGCAGCGGACGGACGAAACCGTCCAGCTTGTTCTTGGGACAGTGGTCGGTGTGCAGCGCGATGTTGACGTCGAAGTTCTTGGCGACCTCGTGCGCGTAGGCGGCGAGCGCGATGGAACCGGACACCATGTTCTTGACCGTGGGTCCGGAGAGGTACTCGGCGCCACCGGTGGAGACCTGGACGATGCCGTCGCTTCCGGCCTCGGCGAACCCGCGGATCGCGGCGTTCAGCGTTTGCGAAGACGAGACGTTGATCGCCGGGTAGGCGAAGGAACCTGCCTTGGCACGGTCCAGCATNNCTCAGGGGTCGCGATGGGCATTGGTGACTCCTCAAACTCGAGCTCGTCGGTCAGGCCGTTGGATAGGCGGCGCTTCATGCTATAGCGGCTGGTCGAAAACGTGGCGTCGCACCCACGCGTGCATCGCGATCGCCGCAGCAGCACCGGCGTTGATCGACCGCGTCGAACCGAACTGGGCGATGTCGAGGATCGCCACCGACGCCTCCCTTGCCTGCGGTGAGAGCCCGGGACCCTCCTGACCGAAGAGCAGGATGCAGTGCCTGGGCAGGTCATAGGTCTCGATCGGCTGCGAGCCGGGCAGATTGTCGATGCCGATGATGGGTATGCCGTGCGCCTCGCCACCAGCCGGTGCGGCGGTGGCCCAGTCGACGAGGGCCTCGATGCTGGGGTGGTGGTACTCGTGCTGGTAACGGTCGGTCACCATGGCGCCCCGCCGGTTCCACCGGCGTTTCCCGACGATGTGAAAAGCCTTGGCGTTGAAGGCGTTGGCGGTGCGGATCACCGACCCGATATTGAAGTCGTGGCCCCAGTTCTCGACCGCAACATGGAAGTCGTGCCGCTGGGCATCGAGGTCGTGCACGATGGCCTCGTGACGCCAGTATCGGTACTTGTCCACGACGTTGCGGCGGTCGCCGTCGGCGAGCAAGGACTCGTCGTACAGGAACAGCTCGGGCTCAGCCGGCCACGGACCCACCCACGGTCCAACTCCTACTTCTGCCAACGCCTCGGCTCCCATCGGTCGAGAACAAGTATGAGCCGGAATAGGTCGCGACCGGTGCTCATGAGCCGGAATAGGTCGCGACCGGTGCTGCGGCATACCCTCTGAGCTGTGATGCACACTCTTGGACCCGACTGGCTCAACGCCGACACACTGCTCCGACAACTGGGACCGTCGGCCTTCTGGGTCAGCCTCGTGGTCATCTTCGTCGAGTGCGGGCTGTTCACCTTCTTCATGCCGGGCGACTCGTTGCTGTTCACGATCGGCCTGGCGATCCAGAACCCCCAGCAGCTGGTCGACCTGCACGTCAACATCGTCGTCGCCTGCATCGT
>DHJN01000181.1:11884-16833 GCA_002404345.1 Actinobacteria bacterium UBA4719
CTGTACACCCGGGGCGGACGCCTGCTCAAGCCCGAACACTTCGACAAGGCGCATACGTTCTTCGAGAAGCACGGCAACAAGGCAATCGTCCTGGCCCGCTTCGTGCCGGTCGTCCGCACGTTCATCACAGCCGTAGCCGGCGTCAGCAAGATGGACCGCCGGCAGTTCTTCACCTACAGCTTCATCGGCGCCTTTTTGTGGGCCACGGGCGTGACGCTGATGGGCTACTTCCTGGGGCAGGTCACGTTTGTCCGCACGCACATTGAGGTCATGCTCATCCTCATCGTGGCGCTCTCACTGGTCCCCGTGGCCGTGGAGTATCTGCGCCACCGCAGCCAGGCCACGGCCGACCGCTAGACGCCGACCGCTAGACCAGCCAAGGCTGACCGCCAAACCTGGCCGACGCCGACCGCTAGACCAGCCAAGGCCGACCGCCAAACCTGGCCGACGCCGACCCGCTAGACCGGCGGGACCGAGTCCTGAGGCGTGACCGGAGCAGCCCCGGGAGCAGTGCCGCCGAAGCTCACGCTCGGCGCTTCGCGCTCAACGCCCTCGACCTCGAAGTACTCCTCACGGCCGATCTTGGCCAGGCCCGCGACGATGTTGCTCGGGACCGTCTCGACCTTGGTGTTGAGCTCGCGGACGTTGGCGTTGTAATAGCGGCGACCGGCCGCAATACGGTCCTCGGTCGAGGTCAGCTCCTGTTGCAGCGCAAGAAAGTTCGCGTTGGCCTTGAGGTCCGGGTAGGCCTCGGCAACGGCGAACAGCCGGCCGAGCGCCTGGCTCAGCATGCCCTCACTCTGAGCGGCAGCAGCCACACCCTGACCACCGGACATGGCGGCGGACCGGGCCGCCATGACGCCCTCGAGGGTGCCCCTCTCGTGCCCGGCATACCCCTTGACCGTCTCCACGAGGTTCGGGATCAGGTCATGGCGGCGCTTGAGCTCGACGTCGATNNAGGTTGCGCAGCTTGATGAGGCCGTTGTACATGCCGACCGCCGCGAAGACGAGCAGCACGACGATGGCGCCGATGATGATGAGCTTGAGCACGCAAACTCCCCTTTGTGAGAACAAGTGCTGTCGATCGTAGCCGGGTGTTCAGACACACCAGCCTGCCGAGGTACTCAAGCCAGGCCGAGCTCCGCCAGGCTGTATGCCGCCACGTAGGTCAGGCCCTGCGCCTCCAGCTTTTCCTGCGCTCCGGTCGCGCGGTCGGCGATCGTCGCCACGGCGACGACCTCGGCGCCCTCCTGCCGGGCAGCGGCCACGGCGTCCATCGGTGAGGCCCCGGTGGTCGTCGTGTCCTCGACGATGAGCACCCGGCGCCCCGCGATTGACGGCCCCTCGATGCGCTGCTGGAGGCCATGAGCCTTGCCGGCCTTGCGTACGACAAACGCATCCAGGCGCCGGCCGGCCGCAGCACAGGCGTGCAGCATCGAGGTCGCCACGGGATCCGCACCGAGGGTGAGCCCCCCCACGGCGTCGAAGTCAAGGTCCTTGGTCAGCTCGTTCATGACCTGGCCCACCAGGGGTGCGGCCTCGCCATCGAGGGTGATGCGTCGCAGATCGACGTAGTAGCTGGCTTCCCGACCGGAGGACAAGGTGACCTTGCCGTGCACGATGGCCCTGGCCTTGATGAGCTCCAGCAGACGGTCGCGTGGCGACGCGGTTGGCGACGCGGCCGACGAAGAGGTTGGCGAGGAGGCGGCGTTGGTGTCAGTCACAAGACCTCAGCCTATCTGCGGACAGCTGCCGCTCGGCAGGACGGCTACCCGTTGGGATGACGGGCGGAGGCGGCGCGGCCGGAGAGGGCGCGCACAAGACCGCGAGGCGCCAGCTGAACGATGCCGGCGATCATCTTGTACTGCACGCCGGGGATGGAGATGACCTTGCCGGCTCTGACGTCGTCGAGACAGTCACGGACCAGCCGGTCGGGCTCGAGCCACATCGCCCCGGGCACCTTGGACATGTCGAGGTCGGCGCGCTGGTGCAGCTCGGTGTGGGTGAACCCGGGGCACAGCGCGGTGGCGGAGACACCGGACCCGGCCAGCTCGTGCGCCAGGACCTCGGTGAAGGTCGTGCACCAGGCCTTTGCCGCGGCATACGTGCCCATCGGGAGGAAGCCGGCAACCGACGAGACGTTGATGATGGCCCCGTGTCCACGGTCCTTCATTGACTGGGCACCCGCGTGCGACAGCACCAGTACCGCGCGGCAGAGGACATCGAGCATGCCCTCCTCGTCGGCGAGATCACCCCTGAGAAAGGTCCTCTTCATGCCGAATCCGGCGTTGTTGACCAGCAGGTCGATGGGACGGTCACGATCGGCGAGGCGTTCCGCGACCCGCTGCACCTGGGCGCGGTCAGACAGGTCCGCGGCCAGGATCTCCACACTGATGGAGTGCCGGGCGCGCAGCTCGTCCGAGACGTTCTCCAGCCTGGCCCGGTTGCGCGCCACGATGACCAGGTCGTCGCCTCGCTCGGCCAGCTCGCGGCAGAAAGCGTGTCCGATTCCGGCGGTTGCCCCGGTGACCAGTGCGGTACTCATGCACGGCACCCTATGCCGCTCTCCTAAGGTTGCTCCCGTGCGCATTGCTACGTGGAACGTCAACTCCATCCGCTCCCGGGTCGACCGAGTCGAGGGGTGGCTCGAACGCAGCGACTGCGACGTGCTCGCGATCCAGGAGACCAAGGCCAACGAGTCGCAGTTTCCCATGCTGGGGCTGAACGCACTCGGCTACGAGGTGGCCCACCACGGGCTGAACCAGTGGAACGGGGTCGCGATCCTCTCGCGAGTCGGCTTGGCTGACGTCGAGATCGGCTTCCCGGACATGCCCTCGTATGGCGACCCGCCGGCTCACGAGGCTCGCGCCATCGGTGCCACCTGCGGTGGCGTCCGCGCCTGGTCGCTCTACGTCCCCAACGGTCGGGCGCTGGGCGACCCGCATCTGGACTACAAGCTGGACTGGCTTGAACACCTGCGCCGCGCCGCCGGCGGCTGGCTGTCAACGGATCCGTCGGCCCAGATCGCCCTGATGGGTGACTGGAACATCGCCCCGCAGGACGAAGACGTCTGGGACATGGCGGAATTCGCCGAGAGCACCCACGTCTCAGCGCCCGAGCGCGATGCCTTCCGGGCGATCGTCGAGGCCGGCTTCACCGACGTCGCCCGCGCTCACACTCCGGGGCCGGGTGTGTACACCTACTGGGACTACCAGCAGCTGAGCTTCCCCAAGCGTCACGGGATGCGGATCGACTTCGTGCTGGGCTCCCCGGCCCTCAGCTCCCGGGTGAAGGGCGCAGCGATCGACCGCGAGGAGCGTAAGGGCAAGGGCGCCAGTGACCACGCGCCGGTCATCGTCGAGCTCGCGGATGTCTGAGTCATGGTGCACACCGTGAGTGCCACGTCTACCCTGACTCCACAGGACCTCGCCGATGCCCTCACCGCCCTGCGTGAGCGCCCTCCATTGGTCCAGTGCCTGACCAACGTCGTGGTGGCGGGGTGGACCGCCAACGTCCTGCTGGCCGTCGGCGCAGCTCCCGCCATGGTCGACAACCCCCACGAGTCCGGCGATTTCGCCGCCATCGCGGGAGGGGTGCTGGTCAACCTCGGCACGCCATATGACGACACGGCCCACGCGATGCACCTTGCCGTCGCCGATGCCAAGCTTGCGGGAACCCCATGGGTGCTCGACCCGGTCGCCGCAGGAGCTTTGGCCTGGCGGACCAGCCTGGCCCAGCAGCTGCTCCGAGAGGCAAGACCGGCCATCGTTCGCGGCAATGCCTCGGAGATCCTGGCGCTGGCCGGAGGCGCCGGCGGCCGGGGCGTCGAGTCGGTGGACTCTCCCGAGGCTGCCGCGCAGGTCGCCATGGTCCTGGCCGACCAGCAGCAGTCGGTCGTCGCCGTGAGCGGTCCAACCGACCACATCACCGACGGCAGGCGAATGGTCCGCCTCACCAACGGCCATCCCTGGCTGACCCGCGTCACCGGTGGGGGGTGCGCGCTCGGTGCGCTGATGGCCGCGTTCGCCGCCGTGGTGCCAGATGCCGTGGTCGCAGCGGCTGCGGCGACCGCAACGCTCACGGTGGCCGCCGACTCGGCCGCAAGGCAGAGTCGCGGGCCAGGCAGCTTTGCGGTGGCCCTGCTGGACGAGCTCACCCTGATCGAGCCCGCCGACCTGGCCGAACGTGCGAGGATCAGCTGAGGATGCGCCAAAAGATAGTGCGCCACGAGCCAATGGACCTGTCGATCTACCTGGTGACAGACACCGTCATGTGCGGCAAGTTCGGTGTCGCCGCAACGGTTTCGGCGGCGGTCGGCGCCGGAGTCACCGCGGTGCAGCTGCGCGACGTGGACGCCACCGACGACGAGCTGGTCCGTCTCGGTCGTCAGATCCTGGCGGTTCTGGAGGGCACCGACGTGCCCCTGATCGTCAACGACCGCGTCCACCTCGTCGAGGCCATGGGCGCCCACGGTGCGCACGTCGGACAGTTGGACCTCGGGATCGATCGGGCCCGGGCACTGCTGGGCCCGACGGCATACCTGGGGTTGTCGGTCCAGACCGTGGAACACCTCGCGGCCGCTCGCGAACAGGCCGACGGGGCGTTGGACTACCTCGGTGTGGGACCGGTCTGGGCGACGGGTACCAAGCTCGACGCAGCGGCGCCGGGGGGCCTGGAGCGACTGCGCCGGATCACCTCGCTGAGCCCGTTGCCCTGTGTGGCCATCGGGGGCATCACCCTCGAGAACCTGCCGCAGGTCCGCCGCGCAGGGGCCGCCGGTGTGGCCGTCGTCAGCGCCATCTGCGGCCAGCCTGACGTGGCCATGGCCACCCACGCGCTGCGTGCCGCCTGGGACGGAGCGTCGTGAGTCGGCCACCCGTCGTCCTGACCATCGCGGGCAGCGACCCGTCCGGCGGTGCCGGCATCCAGGCCGACCTCAAGACGTTCTC
>DHJN01000181.1:16939-17201 GCA_002404345.1 Actinobacteria bacterium UBA4719
TGGGCGTCTACGGCACGTCCGTGGTCACTGCCCTCACCGCCCAGAACACCCAGGGGGTGACCGGCGTGCATGTCGTGCCAACCGAGTTCGTCATCCAGCAGCTCGAGACCCTGGTCGCAGATGTCCGCCTCGACGCGATCAAGATCGGCATGCTCGCGAACGCTGACATCGTCGCTGCCGTCGCGGACTTCCTGCTCCGCCGATGTAGCCATGTCGACTATGTCGTTCTTGACCCGGTGATGGTCGCCACCAGCGGTGACCG
>DHJN01000182.1:0-6290 GCA_002404345.1 Actinobacteria bacterium UBA4719
CTTGACAGCCAATAGGAGCATCAACCCCTCTGCTGTCTGTG
Organism: Actinobacteria bacterium UBA4719; assembly: GCA_002404345.1. GTDB lineage: Bacteria > Actinomycetota > Actinomycetes > Actinomycetales > Dermatophilaceae > UBA4719. The sequence continues at coordinate 42 of DHJN01000182.1, forward strand.
CCGACGCCCCACCTCAGGCGGCTATCCCGGACCTAAAGGACCGGGCTTGCGCCGCCCAAATACGCGGTCAATGGGGACCCTTTGGCTCGTGCTGAACAGTGTCCTCCGTGGGTACGAGGACCAGCGAGGCCGGGCGCAATACCTGCCCAAGGTCCCTTCTGGTCAGGGCAAGCCGGGTGAAAGCTGGTCGAGGTGACAAAGACACCCCCGGTTCTCACCGACCCGCTCGACGCTGGGGAGAAGAGCCGTGTCGTCCTTGTGACCAGGCCTTCGGGCGGGCACCATCGGAGATGCCCTCGCCCCCAGCGGGGATGACCTACCCGCGGAGGTGCCGGTGAACGCCATGGTCACGCTCTCCCGCACGGATTTTGACGCCGTGGTCACGGACCTCGACGGGGTTGTCACCGACACCGCAACCGTGCACGAGATGGCGTGGAAGCGGATGTTCGACGGGTTCCTGGCGACCTGTCCGCCGCGGGAGGGAGAGGACCACACGCCGTTCGGAAACGAGGACTACCGGCAGTTCGTCGATGGCAGGCCTCGCACCGATGGCGCGGCCGGTTTCCTGATCTCCCGGGGCATCGAGGTGCCTCCGGAGAAGCTCCATGCCCTTGCACAGCAGAAGGACCGCGATTTCCAGGACATCCTGCTGAAGGAGGGCGTCAGGCTCCTCCCTGGCGCGGTGTCCCTGCTGACCGCGCTGCGCCTGGCGGGATTCCGGATCGCGGTCGTGTCCGCGAGCCGCAACTGCAGCGCGGTTCTGCGTCAGGCCGGCATCACCGAGCTGTTCGACGCCAGAGTGGACGGCGTGATTGCTGCGGAGCTCGGCCTGCCGGGCAAGCCTCACCCGGCGGTCTACCTCGAGGCCGCGGGGAGGCTGAGGGCAGCGCCAGCCCGGTCCGTGGTCGTCGAGGACGCGCTGGCTGGGGTGGAGGCCGGACGCCGCGGCGCCTTCGGCCTGGTGGTGGGGGTTGACCGTGCCGGACACGGGCAGGAGCTGCTGGCTCACGGCGCGGACGTCATCGTCCCCGATCTCGCCGGTATCGACGTGGTCCCAGTTGTGCCATGGTCCGCGACGGAACGGCCCCAGACGTGAACGAGTGGGTCCTCGCCTACGAGGGGTTCGACCCGGCGCGCGAGGGTCTGCGCGAGGCCTTGTGCACGCTCGGTAACGGGTACTTCGCCACCCGCGGCGCGGCACCGGAGTCGCGGGCCGACGGGGTTCACTACCCGGGGACCTACGTCGCCGGCTGCTGGAACCGGTTACGGGACGAGGTCCTCGGACAGTCGATCGACAACGAGAGCATGGTGAACCTGCCCAACTGGCTTCCTGTCACCATCGCGGTCGACGACGGCGACTGGCTCGACCTCGCGCAGGTGGAGGTGCTCACCCAGCGGCAGGAGCTGGATCTGCGACACGGGATCCTCACCCGGTGGCTTCGCTTCAGTGATGCGCAGGGACGGCTCACCGGGCTGACCCAGCGGCGTTTCGTGCACATGGCGCGGGCGCACCTGGCGGGGCTGGAGACGACGGTTACCGCCGAGAACTGGTCGGGGCAGCTGCGCATCCGGACCGGCATTGACGGAACGGTGCAGAACGCGGGCGTGGACCGCTACCGGAAGCTGGCCAGCGATCACCTCCTGCCGGTCACGCAGGGATCCGCTGGTCCCGACACCATGGTGGTGACAGTCGAGACGAGCCAGTCCAGGATCAGGATCGCCACCGGGGCTCGGACCCGGGTTCGGTGCTCGGACGAGCCGCGTGAGCTACAACGGCAGCTGCGGACCGAGCCGGGTCTGGTCGAGGAGGAGATGGTCGTGGCTGTCACGGCCGGTCAGCAGGTGACGGTGGAGAAAGTGGTGGCCCTGCACACCGGACGTGACTGGGCCGTCTCCGAGGCGGGCGAGGCGGTGATTCTGGAGCTGGAGCGCGCGGAGGACTTCGAGGAGCTGCTCGACGGGCACACGCTGGCCTGGGCTCAGCGGTGGGAGCGGTTCCACACCTCGCTGGAGCAAGATCACCAGACCGGTCAGGAGGCGTCGCTCACTGTCCGGCTGTATCTCTTCCACCTGCTGCAGACGCTGTCCATTCACACCCTTGAGGCAGACGCCGGCGTGCCGGCCCGGGGGTTGCACGGTGAGGCCTACCGGGGGCACGTGTTCTGGGACGAGCTCTTCGTTCTCCCGGTGCTGACCCTGAGGGCACCTGGTCTCACCCGGGCACTGTTGAGCTATCGGTTCCGCCGGTTGCCGGCTGCCCGCGCCGCCGCGCGGGCCTGCGGCCTGAACGGGGCGCTATATCCCTGGCAGTCGGGCAGCGACGGCAGCGAGGTGAGCCAGCTCATCCACCTCAACCCGCTGTCAGGTCGGTGGCTGCCGGACGTCAGCCGGCTTCAGCGACATGCCGGTCTGGCGGTGGCCTTCACCGCGTGGCACTACTTCGAGGCGACCGGCGACGTGGACTTCCTCGAGCAGGAGGGCGCGGAGATGATCCTCGACATCGCCCGGTACTGGGCCTCTCTGGCGACATATGACCCCGACCGCGATCGCTTCGTCATCCGCGGGGTGATGGGGCCGGACGAGTTCCACACCGGGTACCCGGGCGCGGAAGAGGACGGGCTGGACAACAACGCCTACACGAACGTCATGGCAGTCTGGGTGCTTCGACGGGCGCTCGACGTCCTCGAGGCACTGCCCGTACGGCGGCGGGTGGAGCTCATCGAGAGCCTTGGGCTGCGGCGCAGCGAGGTCAAGCTCTGGCAGCAGCTGGTCCGCACCATCTTCGTGCCCTTCCACCTCGGCGTGATCAGCCAGTTCGAGGGGTATGGGGACCTTGAGGAGCTCGACTGGGAGTCCTACCGACAGCGGTACGACAACATCCAGCGCCTCGACCGGATCCTCGAGGCGGAGGGACGTTCGGTCAACGGGTACCAGGCCTCGAAGCAACCCGACGTGCTGATGCTGTTCTACCTTCTCTCCGCGGACGAGCTGCGTGACCTGCTCGGCGATCTTGGCTACCCGCTGGAGCCGGAGGTCATTCCCAGGACCATCGAGTACTACCTCAGCCGCACCTCGCACGGCTCCACTCTCAGCGCGCTCGTCCACGCCTGGGTGCTCGCCAGAGCACACCGGGACCAGTCGCTGGAGTACTTCAAGCTCCTGCTGGAGAGTGACGTCGCCGACGTGCAGGGCGGGACGACCGCGGAAGGGATCCACCTGGCTGCGATGGCCGGAAGCGTCGATCTCCTGCAGCGATGCTTCACCGGACTGGAGACGCGCGGCGGCGTGCTGCGGTTCAACCCGCAATGGCCGGAGAGGCTTGGCACATTCACCTGCCGGCTCCGGTTCCGCCAGCACGACATCATCGTCCGGATCAGCAGCACCCTCCTGCGGGTCAGTGCCGTGTCCGGGGACGTCCCTGAGATTCAGGTCGCCTGCCTCGATCAGTGGCGCACCCTGCGGCCGGGGGAGTCTGTTGAGTTCGAGCTGCCGGCGGGATGAGTCGGTGGAGTTCGAGCAGCCACCGGGATGAGTTTGTTGCAATACCAACAGGTTCCATCGTTTCAGGTGTGGTGGGCCACCCTCGAACATCCAGTTGCGAACGGGCTGGCGCATGCCCTCGCGAACCGCAATCATGGTCCCGGTGCTCACGTCGTACTTCGGCACCTCGTACCCAGTACGGCCCCCGTTCCCGCGGGTGGGGCCGAGTCACGGACCTGGTCATGAACATCAACACGAAAGGACTGAGTATGTCGACGCAGGAGCCTGTGTGGATTATCGGCGGCTACCAGAGCGACTTCGCCCGCAACTTCACCAAGGAGTCACTGGAGATGGGTGACCTGGTCAGGGAGACCGCCACCGGGACCCTGGCTGGCGCCGGGATCTCCACGGCGCAGGTTGAGGTTGTTCACGTCGCGAACGCGATGGGGGAGTTCTACGTCAAGCAGGGTCATCTGGGTTCGATGGTGGCCAGTGTCGTGCCGGATCTTTGTGGGGTGCCGGCGAGCAGGCATGAGGCGGCCTGTGCGTCCGGGGGTGTGGCGGTCCTGGCGGCGATGGCGGATCTGGAGTCGGGCCGTTATGACGTGGCTCTGGTCCTGGGTGTGGAGATCGAGCGGAACGTGCCCGGGACGGTGGGGGCTGGTTACCTGGCGTCGGCTGCGTGGGTGGGGCATGAGGGGCAGGGGCAGGACTTTGTGTGGCCGTTCACGTTCTCCCAGATCGCCGCGGAGTACGACCGGCGGTATGGGCTGCGGGATGAGCATCTGCGTCGTATCGCCGCGTCGGCCTTCGCCAACGCCAAGACCAATCCCAAGGCGCAGACGCGTGGTTGGGCTACGCCGTCGGAGTGCTTCAGCGATGACGATCAGGCGAACCCTCAGGTCGTGGGGCGGGTGCGGCGTTACGACTGCAGCCAGGTCACGGACGGTGGGGCGGGCATCGTGCTGGTCTCCGACCGGTGGTTGCGGCAGCACCGGGGCAAGGTGGGTGGTCCCGTCGCGCGGATCGCGGGTTGGGGGCATCGCAGTGCCTCCCTGAGTCTGGCGGACAAGCTCGAGGCCAGCGTGGACGCTGAGTACATGTTCGGCCACGTTCGGGATGCGATCACGGATGCTTTCTCCCGGGCCGGGGTGCCGGACGTGTTCGCGTTCGATGGCATTGAGACCCATGACTGCTTCACGATCTCGCAGTACCTGGCCATCGACCACTTCGGCATCACCAAGCCCGGGTGCAGTGGTGACGCCGTGGACAGCGGTATCACCGAGCGCGACGGCGCGCTGCCGATCAATCCCGGTGGAGGGCTCATCGGTGGTGGTCACCCGGTGGGGGCCAGCGGGGTACGGATGCTGCTCGACAGCTACCTGCAGGTGACAGGGCAGGCCACCGGTTACCAGGTGCAGGGCGCCCGGCGTTTTGCGACCCTGAACTTCGGGGGCAGTACGTCGACGGTGGTCTGCACTGTCATAGAAGCCGGTTAGCGCGAGCAGAGCCCCGCATAGGTAGTACCCGCCACCCGCCGCGACCTAGTACCCGCCACCCGCCGCGACCTAGTACCCGCTACCCGCCATTTGGGTGCCCGCGCCCGCCGTGACCTCGCCGGCGTGCTCGGGCGTACAGACCTGCCCGCCGTGACACGCCGCGCCTTGGTCCTTGGTAGTAGTGCTCGTCCGGCTGGTCATGCCAGGAAACGGTCCCCTTTGTGCAGCCACGGTCCAGATAGCGCCCTGCCCGGGTAGTACAACCATCGACCAATAGAAACCTCTACTTGCTCTGGATGACAGTGATATCGGCAAGCAAACGCGCCGAACAAGCGGCGCACCGATATCAGGAGGAAGCCATGAGCAGGAAATCCTGGACAGTAGGAATGATGATTCCGTTGGCCGCAGCCACAATGGTTGGCACGGCACCAGTTGCCTCGGCCAAGGCCGTTGGCGTGCGGGCGAGCGGCCGGTGCACAGGAGTGACGCACTGGACCATGAAGGCCAAGCCCGACGCCGGCCGGATCGAGCTTGAGCTCGAGATCGACAGCAACCGGAATGGCCAGGCGTGGGCCGTTCGCATCAATGACAACCGCGTCCGGATCTTTACCGGCAGCCGGGTCACTCACGCGCCGAGCGGCCAGGCGTTACGTTGGTAGCTCCCAAACCCGGTTGAAGCCCTATCGCCAAGGAGACACCACACGTGGCCGACAGCAGCAGGAACAAGGAGACGGTGCTCGCCTTCTACCGCCTCGCCTTCCACGACAAGCAGCCTGCGGAGGCTGTGGTGAAGTACGTAGGAACGAGCTACCGGCAGCACAACCCGCAGGTGGCCGACGGACCGGTGGCGTTCATCCAGTTCGTCCTGGGCTTCGCGAACCAGTTCCCCAACGCAAGCATCGAGACCAAGCGGGTTGTCGCCGAGGGGGACCTCGTCGTCACGCACTCCCTGCTGAAGACCACTCCTGAGGACCGCGGCACCGCCGCCGTCGACATCTTCCGCCTCGAGGACGGGCAGGTCGTTGAGCACTGGGACGTCCTCCAGCCCGTGCCGGAGACCTCCGCGAACGACAACACGATGTTCTGACCGGTGTCCTTCGGCCCGGTTACGGGTCGGGGATCACTGGTCGGGGATCACGGATCAGCGTCACCGGTCGGGGATCACAGATCACAGATCACTTTCATGGGCCAGCGTCATAGGCCAGCGTCATAGGTGAGGGGTCAAAGGTGAGGGGTCAAAGGTGAGGGGTCAAAGGTCAAAGGTCAAAGG
>DHJN01000182.1:6379-28316 GCA_002404345.1 Actinobacteria bacterium UBA4719
CAAAGGTCAAAGGTCAAAGGTCATTGCCCGCGTAGGAGAGGTTGAAGCTCTTATTGGTGACGGGGAAGTCGGGCACGATCGTGCCCGTCAGGGCGATGGGCAACGCCGGCCAGTTGAACCAGGATGGGTCCACGACCTTGACCCGGGTCAGGAGTCCCTCGGGGTTGACCTCGACGCGGTGGACGAGGGCGCCACGCCACCCTTCGACGATGCCGACTCCGCTTCGCACCGCACCCTGAGAGTCGTCGGAACCGGACCCCTGCACCGGTGCACCCCGGAAGGCCCGCAGGTCGGCGGTGTTGATGAGGTGGGTAGCGAGCTGGGTGGAGGCCGTGAACTCGTCGACGCGCAGGGTGAAGCGGGCTAGGACGTCTCCGCTGGCCTTGGTGAGGGGTGTGACGGGGAGGGCGCAGGTGGGGTGGTCGAGGCGTGCATCGGTGGCGAGGCCGCTGGCGCGGGCGACGTAGCCCAGGCATCCGAGGTCGTGCGCATGGTCGCGGGTGAGTACCGCGGTGCCGGTGAACCGGTCACGGATGACGGTGTTGTCCAGCGTGAGCTGGGCGACCTCCGCAAGGTCTTCGGCGAGCTGGGCGAGCTGCCGGACGTCCGGCAGGGTGAGCACCTCTACCGCACCGGGGCTGATGGCGCCACGGAGCAGCCGGTGGCCAGTGGTGGCGTGGTTGATCCGGAGCAGCTGTTCGCGGATCCGTAGCGCATGGGCGTTGGCGAGGGTGAAACCGACATCGTTGGCCAGGCCGCCGAGGTCGGCAGTGTGGTTGTAGAGGCGTTCCAGCTCGAGGATCAGGGCCCGCAACCGTTGGGCTCCTTCGGGCATGGTGATGCCGAGAGCGTCTTCCACTGCGAGACTGTGCGCCAGAGCATGAGCGGCAGAGGTGTCTCCGCTGATGCGTTCGGCGAGGTGGACCGCGGCGGTGGCGTCAAGCCCCTCGAAGAGCTTCTCGACGCCACGGTGGGTGAACCACAGGCGGGCCTTGAGCCTGAGGATGCTTTCCCCGACGACCGAGAAGCGGAAGTGTCCGGGTTCGATGACGCCGGCGTGGACGGGGCCGACGGGGATCTCATAGACACCGTCGCCCTCCACTGCGAGGAAGGGGAAGGGCTCGGTGTCGGTGAAGGGCGGTGGCGGTCCGGCGTTGTGCCGCATGGGGTACCAGCCGGCCGGCCAGTGCGCGTGCCGAACCAGTCGACGGGGCAGCGGGTGACTCACCGGCACGATCCCGTACAGGTCGTGCATCTCGCGTTCGAAGCGTGAGGCGGGGAACGACAGCGACGCCAGCGAAGGCAGCCGCGGGTCGTCAGCAGGGAGGGTGACTTGCAGCTCGATCCGGCGGTCCGGGCTGCCCGCGAGAAACAGGTACACCACGCGCAGGGTGGCGCCGTCGTCGTGCGCTGCGACCAGGCCAAGGCGGAAGCCGTCCTTGAGCAGTATCGCGGCCTGCTCCGCGAGCTTGGCCGGTGGCACCACTCGGGCAACGCGGTGCGTGCCAGCGGGCGCACCGGTGGTGAAGAGGTCCTCTGAGGACAGGTCCGCGGTCATCGGTAATCGGGGGCGGAATCCTGGTCCTTCAGGGCCGGGAGGAAGCCCCTGCTGGATGGGAGGTTTCTGGTTGGCGAGGTAGTCCTTGAGGTTCGCCAGTTGCGCGCCACGGGGTGAGTGCGCGGATAGCCGGTGGTGTAGGGCTTGCTGGACATGGTCTTCCTTTCCCGTGAACTCAGGTAGGTCGGCCCAGAGGTTCCGACCTGGGTGTCGTCGGTGATGGCTAGGTTCGCTGTATGAGGTTTCGGTTGTATCCGACCAGCACACAGGAGTCCCTGTTGCTGGAGGCGTGCGGGCAGGCCCGGTTCGTGTGGAACCTCGGCCTGGAGCAGCGACTGATGTGGGCGCGCTGGAAGGGCCCGACACCGGGCTACAACGCGCAGTCCGCGCAACTGACCCAGGCCCGCGCAGCAAGCCCGTGGCTGGCGGCGGGGTCCCAGACCGTCCAGCAACAGGCGTTGCGTGACCTCGACCAGGCCTGGCGCAACTTCTTCGCGGGCACTCACCGTCGTCCGACGTGGCGCAAGCAAGGCCGCCATGAGGGGTTGCGGGTGGTCGGCGCCCAGGCGTTGCGGGCCCGGGCGGACAACCACCGCTGGTCCAGTGTCCTGGTCCCCAAAGTCGGCTGGGTCCGGTTCCGTCGCTCCCGAGCCCTGCCGGCCTGGAAGTCGTACCGGATCACCCGGGACCGGGCCGGCCGCTGGCACCTGGGTTTGGCTGCGATCCCGGCACCGGTCCCGGGCCCCGGCACGGGCCAGGTCGTCGGCGTGGACCGAGGAGTGGCCGTTGCTGTGGCGTTGTCGACCGGTGAGCTGACCAGCCCGGCCGGTCTGCGGCCCGGTGAGGCTGGGCGGCTCCTGCGGCTGCAACGACGGTTGGCCCGCTCCCGTCGCCGGTCCAACCGGCGCACGGTCCTCAAGGCCCAGGTCGCCGGCCTCAAAGCCCGCCAGGCGGACCGGCGTAAGGACTGGGTGGAGAAGACCAGCACCGACCTGGCCCGGCGTTTCGACGTGATCCGGGTGGAGGACCTCAAGGTTGCCTCGATGACCCGCACGGCGCGCGGCACCCTGGCCAAGCCGGGCCGCAGGGTCGCCCAGAAGGCGGGGTTGAACCGGGGCATCCTGGCCGCCGGCTGGGGCGCGCTGGTGACCCGGCTGGAGCACAAGGCCCCCGGTCGGGTGGAGAAGGTCAGTCCTGCGTACACGTCCCAGACCTGTTACGCCTGTGGGTACTGCGCAGCGGAGAACCGCAAGAGCCAAGCGGTCTTCGTCTGCGCCTCCTGCGGGCATCGGGACAATGCGGATGTGAACGCGGCACGCAATATTGCTCGTGGCAGGACCGCCGGTGGACGATCGGTGGCAGCGCGTGGAGACATGGGTGCACTGGCCCGGTCGGTGAAGCGTGAACCTCAACTTGTTGCCCCCTCACGGTGGTAGCTGTTGGAATCTCGGCCCTTCAGGGCCGAGAGGACGTCAATGGCTGGCTCCGAGCTGGGTGGCAGCGGTGTGGAAGAGATCGGTGAGCGGGCCAGCCGTCATACCCAGGGCCACGCTCAGGATCACCGCGGTGAGCAGCGCGGCGGCGATGGAGCGCGGCACGGCGATCGCCGGCGAGCTCGCATCAGGTGGGCCGAGCAGCATCCGGGTGCCGTGACGGACCAGGGCAGCGAAGGCGATGACCATGAGCGGGAGTGCGGCACCGAGCGCCCACGCGAGGTGGGCGCCCGCGAGTGCGCGCGAGATGGACAGCTCACTGGCGAACATGGCGAATGGCGGTAGGCCAACAAGGACCGCCAGACCCACGGCGAACGAGGCGCCGATCAGGCGAGATCGGGTCAGCACCCCCGTGACGTCACGGATCGCCGTGGAGTCGTGCGCGGCCTGCAGCTGTCCGGCGGCCAGGAACACCAGCGACTTGCCGATGCCGTGGGCAAGGACGTGCAGCAGTATCGCGGCGATTGCCAGTCTCGTGCCGGCGGATGCCGCAATGGCGATCAGGCCCATGTTCTCCATTGAGGAGTAGGCCAGCATCCGTTTGAAGTCCTTCTGGACCACGAGCATCGATGCGGCGACCAGTAGGGTGAGGAGCCCCACGGTGAGCAGGCCGGTGCGCAGGAATCCGGTGCCCAGGGACAGGTCGACGACGGACTTGACGCGCAGGAGCGTGCAGAACGCCACGGCCTCCAGCACTCCGCTCATCAACGCCGACACCGGGGCCGGGGCCTGGCTCTGCGCGTCGGCCACCCAGGTGTGGAATGGCACGAGCCCGACCTTGGCGCCATAGCCCAGCAGCAACAATCCAGCGGCCAGGCGCGTCACGTCGGGGTCGAGCCGCGCGGCACGGGAGAGCAGGACGTCGAGGTCCAGAGCCTGGCCGCTCGACGCGCCGGCATGCAGGCTGGCGAAGTACAGCAGGACGGTGCCCAGGAAGGCCAGCGCGATGCCGACCGAGCAGATGACGACGTACTTCCAGCTGGCCTCCAGCGCGCCGCGGGTCCGGCGGTGACCTACCAGGAACGCGGTTGCCACGGTGGTGGCTTCGATCGCAGCCCACATCACCCCGATGTTGTTGGCCAGCACCGCCAGTGCCATGGCGGCGAGGAAGACGGGGAGCAGGACGCCGTACAGATGCGCGCCCCTTTGATCTGTATGCCGGTGGGCCAGCTCCGCATCGATGTAGCCGATGCTGGCCCAGGTCGCGAGGGTGCCCACCGTGCCGATGACCAGGAGCATGGTGACGCCGAGTGAGTCGACCCGCAGCAGATCCCCGACCCCGAAGCGCACCCCGGACTCGATGCCGAAGCCGAGGACAGCGGCGGTGATCAGCACCGACAGCGCGGCCAGGATGGTCACCCAGGCGCTCAGCCGCCGCCAGCCGAGTACTGCGGCGAGGGCGGCCGCGGCGAGCGGGGCGAGGATCGGGACCAGCAGCAGAATGCCCATCAGTCGCGAAGCTCCCTTAGCTGATCGAGATCGGTGCCGCCGAAGGCAACGCGCATGTGGCTGGTGAGCAGTCCCAGCACGAACACGGCGAACAGGACGTCCAGGGACGCGCCGAGCTCGACGATCAGGGGGACACCGGCGGTGATGAGGAACGCCGTGGCCGTGATGCTGTTGTCGAGCATCAGAAAGCCGACGGCCTGGGACAGGGCACGGCGCCGGCTGACCATGACGAACACGGCGATGAGGATCACGGCGAATACGGCTGGCAGTGCGCGGGTGGTGGGGGAGCGATCCAGCGCGATGATCGGCTGGGTCACCGCGTAGGCCAGCACTGTCAGACCCGCCGTGATCAGCAGGGAGGCGGTGGTGTTGACCAGCGGCGTGCTCTCGCGGCGTTCCTGGTCCTCCGTGCCGACGGCCCGGGCGAGCAGTATCGGCAGGACGACGGCCCGCAGGAGGAGCACGACGACACCGACGACGATGGGAGCCGGCTCACGCTGGTAGATGCCCTCGATGATCGGGAGCACAGCCAGGGCTGCGCCTTGCCAGGCCAGCAGCCGAACGATGGCGCTGAGCTCACGGCGCCACACGATGAGGACCGCCGTCAGCAGGAATGCTCCCGCGGCCAGATCGAGGGCGCCGGTGTAGGTGGCTTCGGTCATTGCAGTCCTCCCTTCAGCTGGTCGTGGGTCGTTGGGTCGTTGGGTCATTGGGTCATTGGGTCATTGGGTCATTGGGTTGTTGAGTCATTGGGTCGTAGTGGCGAGGAAGGACGACGCGGTCACCGCGAGCAGGGCGAGCAGGAACGAGCCGGCCAGCAGTTCGGGCACCCGGAACAGCCGGAGCTTGGCGATGAACACCTCACCGGCGGCGAGCACACTGGCCAGCACGGCGACTTTGACGGTGATCGCTGCCAGACCGAGCAGCACGCCGAGGGCCGAGGGGTCGGTGGCGGCGACACCCCAGGGCAGGAACAGGTTCGCCAGCAGCGCCAGCAGGACGGTCAGGCGCATGCCGCTGGCCCACTCGACGACGGCCAGCTTGGGCCCGGCGTACTCCAGGACCATCGCCGGATGAATCATCGTCACCTCGAGGTGGGTGGACGGGTTGTCCACCGGCAGCCGCCCGGTCTCGGCAAGGGTCACGATGACCAGCGCAACGAACGCCAGCACGCTTCCTGGCGAGAAGACCTGTCCCGGGTTCTGCATGGCCGCCGAGACGATGGCCGCGAGGTTGGCCGAATGTGCCGGGATGGACAGGGCAAACACCGCGAGCAGGATGGTGGGCTCGACAAGGGCGGCGATGGTGATCTCGCGGCTGGATCCCATGCCGCCGAAGGCGGTGCCGGTGTCCAGAGCAGCCAGGGTGAGGGCGACCGTACCTAGGAAGAGCAGGCCGACCACCCCGAAGAGGTCGGCGGCCGAGTCCAGCGGCGACCCCAGGGCGATCAGCGGCACGATCGCGGCGATCAGGAGCGTGCTGCCGGCCGCGACCGCGGGTGCCAGTGCGAACACGACTGTGGTTCCCTGCGGCGTGATCTGCTGTTTGCGCAGCAGTTTGCGCAGGTCCCGGTACGGCTGCCCGATACCGCCGCCGGCGCGGCCCTCCAGCCGGGCCCGTACCTGTCGCATCCCGCCCATGACCAGCGGTGCTCCGGCCAGTACAGCCACCACCTGCAGGGCGGCGGCCACGACTGCCAGGGTGCTCAACGGGTCACCGCTGTCATCTGGTCACCAGGAGCACTATCAGCAGCCCTGTTGCGCCGTAGGCCAGGTAGAGGTGAACGCTGCCGGTATGCGCGCCGCGCACCCACTCCGCCACGGCGTTCACGGCACGGATCACGGGTGTGTACAGACGCTGTTCGACCGGGTCGGCCAGCCGGCTGCGGAAGGTGACCTTCTCGACCAGGTACTGCGACTCGGCGAAGTGGGTGACCTCCACGTCGATGTCGGGTCGCAGCACGTTGTCGAAGACGCGTTGCAGGGGTTCTGCGAAGGACGTGGCGGTGTACTGCATCCGCGAGCTGAGCGTATCTGCGCCGCTCGCCCACAGCGGGGCCATCGCCGCCGCGGGCCGGTGCCGCGCACCCCAGCGGGACAGACCGAGGGTGAGCAGCACCGCGATGATTAGGGCCGCCGCGAGCAGGCCCGGCGAGAGTGATCCGCCGACGCCGGGCAGGCGCAGGAACGTGCCGAGCTGCGGTCCCGCCGCGTGCCCGCCGACCGTGGGCAGCACGGCGAGCACCTGCCGCAGGGTCGGCCCCAGCAGCGCTGGTGCGACCGCGAATACGGCACAGGCTGCGGCGGCCAGCGTCATGCCCGTGAGCATGCTAGCGGGAGCCTCCTGGGCGGCCTCAGCGGCCGCCGAACGTGGCCGGGCCAGGAACCCGACCCCGAACGCCTTCACCATGGCCGCGATCCCGAGCCCGGTGGTGAGCGCGACCGCGCCCACCGACAAGGGCATCGCCAGTGCGAGCGTGGTGTTGCCGTCGGCAGGGGAGTGGATGAGGCTCTGCAGCATGAGCCATTCGCTGACGAAGCCGGCGCCCAGCGGCAGGCCGGATGCGCCGAGCGCGGCGATGCCGAACATCACGGTGGTGACCGGCATCCGGCGGGCCAGTCCCCCGAGCTTGTCCAGGTCGCGCAGTCCGGTCGCGGCCAGCACGGATCCGGCGGCCAGGAAGGCGAGTGTCTTGAAGGCGGCGTGGCTCAGCAGGTGCAGCAGGGCGGCGGTCAGCGCGATCGCGGCCACCGTCGGCGCGCCGGAGGAGCGCAGGAGTATGGCGGCCCCCAGGGAGAGCGTGATCAGTCCCATGTTCTCGGTGGTCGAGTAGGCCAGCAGTCGTTTCAGATCAGTCGCCACGGAGGCCTGCAGCACCCCGAAGACCGCTGAGAGGGCGCCGATGATCATGAGGGTCAGGCCCCACCAGTTCGGGCCGGGGCCGAGCAGCTGCAGGTCGATGCGGATGATGCCGTAGATGCCCATGTTGACCATCGCTGCGCTCATCAGCGCCGAGACGGGGCTTGGTGCCTCGGTGTGCGCTCGCGGCAACCACGCATGCAGCGGAAGCAGGCCGGCCTTCGACCCGAATCCCATGAGGGTCAGCAGGAAAACCGTCGTCTTCGTGCCGGACGACAGGTCGTGCACGTGCGCGCTGATGGTGCTGAACGCGTCGCCGCCGGCTGCTGCGGACAACACCACCAGAGCCAGCAGGATCGAGGCGAAGCCCAGCTGGGTCATGATCGCGTAGAAGACGCCGGCGGACCGGACCGCCTCACGACGGTGCTCCGACAGCACCAGGAAGAGCGATACCGCGGCCATCAGCTCCCAGGACACCAGAAACGTCGTGATCGATCCCGCTGCCGGAACCAGGAGCATGCCTGCCACGAACAGCGGAAGGATGGCCAGGGGGAAACGAGCCCAGCGTTCCCTCTGGGCGTACCCGACGGCGTAGATGCCCACCGCGATCGAGACCGCACCGGTCGCGACAAGAAACAACCCTCCCAGGGGATCCAGATCGAGACGGACACCGACCAGGGGCAGTAACCAGCCGATCCGCAGCTGCCGCGGCTCGCCAAAGATCACGCTGAGGCCGAGCGCCACGCCGACGGCCCCGAGGGCAGCCGTGAGACCGCCCGACAGCCAGGCCAGGGCGCCCGCAGGGGGCGCGGCGCGGGCGCCCTCGCCAAGGGCCGGAACGGTAGGGGAGTTGTGAAGGGCCGTGGTCACCGGCCGGTCACCTTGCGCAGCGCCGTGATGATCTGCTGCGGGGTGGGCGGACAGCCGGGTACTTCCACATCCACAGGGACCACGTCGCCAACCGGGCCCACCACGCCGTAACCGTCCGCGAACGCACCACCATTGCAGGCACAGTCGCCCACGGCGATGACGACCCGAGGCTCCGGAACCGCATGGAAGGTGTTGAGCAAGGGCTGGCGCATGTTGTGCGTCACCACGCCGGTCGTGAGCAGTCCGTCGGCGTGGCGAGGCGAGGCGACCAGACGCGCCCCGTACCGCTCCGCGTCATACACGGCGGAGAAGGCACCCGTGATCTCGAGCTCACAACCATTGCAGGAACCGGCGTCCACGTGTCGTAGCTGAAGAGAGCCAGTCACCCCGGTAGGGGGCGCAATGGTCGTCTCAGGGGCGTTCTGGGCAGGCTCGACGATGCGCCCGACTCGACGGATCTTGCCGATCCAGCTCACGAGCTCCCCTCCCTGCCGGGCGTGATGGCGGCATTCATCAGCGGCCCGCTCGTGCCGTGGCCCCGCTGCTGGCCTGCAGATCCTTCAGCAGACCGACCTGGTCGGTGAGCAGTCCGGTCAGTACTTTGCGCGCCAGCAGGAGCAGCTCAGCCATGTCCTCAGAGGCGATCGAGTAGATCACGCTGTTTCCCTGCTTTCGGGCCACGACCATGCCGGTCCTGCGCAGCACGGCAAGCTGCTGAGACAGGTGGGACGACTCCAGGCCGAGCTGGGGCATCAGCTCGCCCACCGACTGCTCTTGGTCGGCGAGCAGCTCAAGGATCCGGATCCGCGCAGGGTGCCCGAGGGTCTTGAAGAACTCGGCCTTCAACTTGTCGATCGGTTCTGGCATCGCGTGCTGCCCTTCTGTGCGTTGAGGTTCTGACCTGTGCGTTGAGGTTCTGACCTGTGCGTTGAGGTGACCTGTGCGTTGAGGTTCTGACCCGACGGAACACCGGCAGGATGTCATACAGTTCGTGCACTTGACAATACTGGTAACTAGTCATCTTGTCCCTGGAGCGAGCGGCTGAACGTCGTTAGGTTGGGCCCCATGGCGGCCACGGGCAGCACGTCCCCAGCAGTCGAGCTGGAGGTCGGTGACCGCTCGGTGCGGATCTCCAACCCCGACCGGGTCTACTTCCCAGCCCGGGGGGAGACGAAGCTCGACCTGGCCCGCTACTACCTCAGTGTCGGCGACGGGATCCTGCGCGCGCTGCGTGAGCGACCGTGCATGCTGCACCGCTTTCCCGAAGGAGTCAGCGGGGAGAAGGTGCACCAGAAGCGGCTCCCGCGCGGCGCCCCGCCCTGGGTCGAGACCGTCCGGGTGGACTTCCCGCGATACCACCGTTATGCCGAGGAGCTCTGCGTCACCGAGCTGGCCAGCGTGATCTGGGCGGTGCAGATGTCCACGGTGGAGTTCCACCCCTGGAACTCCCGGCGCTCCGACACCGAGCGACCCGATGAGTGGCGCATCGACCTGGACCCCATGCCGGAGTGTGGTCTTGACACGGTGCGCCGTGTAGCCCACGTCGCTCACGAGGTGCTCGATGAGCTGGGCGCCGTGGGTTGGCCGAAGACCTCGGGTGGGTCGGGGCTGCACGTCTACGTGCGGATCGAACCGCGGTGGGGGTTCGCGGACGTACGCCGAGCGGCGCTGGCTTTCGCACATGAGGTGGAACGCCGGTCGCCGGTCGACGTGACCACTACGTGGTGGCGCAAGGACCGCGACCCACGGGCGGTGTTCGTCGACTACAACCAGAACGCCCGGGACCACACGATCGCCAGTGCCTACTCGGTGCGCGGTTTTCCCGAAGCGACCGTGTCGACCCCGATCAGCTGGGAGGAGGTTGACGACGTGATGCCGGCCGACTGCACCATCGCGACGGTCCCTGGCAGGTTCGCTTCGCTGGGTGACCTGCACGCCGGCATCGATGACGTGGTGTTCTCCCTGGATACATTGCTGGAGTGGGCCGAGCGGGCTGAACGGGACGGCACCTCGCCGCGGGCGTAGTGTCGAGGGTGCCGGCATTGAGTCGGCCGACGTCAGGCTGCGACCGACAGAGACCGGGTCAACCCATGCCTCCCCCCAGAGCGGCGGATCCAACTTTCGGGTTCGACCATTTGTCAGCACTGTTCCAAGAGGTCCTGAGCGCCCGAGCCGCGATGACGGTTGCCCGTCGGGCACCTCTTGGCAGGTCGCGCTTGGTCGACGTGCCTCGGGCACGCCTCCTGGTGGCACTCGAGGCCTACGCCGCCGAGTTGAATGATCGGCATCTGCCGGTGCCGTACGGCATCCGCGACGATCTTCGGATCCAGCGACGGATCCTTGGCAGACCCGCAAGCGCCTCCGGCTAGCCGTCATCGACCTTTCTCGGGCTCAGCGCTCTTCGGGCTCAGCGGTCCTGGAGCCGCCGAAGAGCGGGTGCAGGACTGATGCCTTCCTGCTCGGCGACCAAACAAATGAGGGACTTTGCCTCCTCGGCGCAGGCGGCACAGCCGGCCGGGTGAGTCCGCATCGCGGGCAGGTCGTAGTCCGGGTCGGCGAGCAGGGCCACGACTAACCGTCGACATTGTCGAAGCAGTCGTCACAGGACAGGTACGGCTCCGTGTCCAGAGTCAGGCGTCGCGCGGCCTGCAGGCCAAGTGGCGTGTGGGTTTGGCTCATGATGTGCCTGCCTGGGGGTGGGGTGTGGGCAGATGGCCAGAGACGATCAGGTGGGCGCGCAGGCGGGATCGCGCGTCATGCACGGTCTTGTACAACGCATTGCGGTTCGTGCCCAGGTGGAACGGTCCAATCCTTCGGACCGCTTTCACGGTCGCACCCATCCTGTTCGGCTTGGACAAGTTCTTCCATCTGATGGTCAACTGGGACAAGTATCTGGCCCCGGCGCTGTCCAACCCGCTGCCCTTCACTCCGCATCAGCTGATGTCCGCCGTCGGAGTCATCGAGATCATCGACGGCGTGGTCGTCGCCATCCACCCCCGGCTCGGCCGGCCCGTGGTCGCCGCCTGGCTGCTGGGCATCATCGTCAATCTCCTTCTCATTCCCGGTTTCTATGACGTGGCGCTGAGGGACTTCGGGCTGTTCCTTGCGGCCATCGCCCTCAGCCGGCTGGCGACCAGGTACGACCCGCGGCCGTTGCTGTGGTTCGCCGCCAAGGGCTGACCCATGACCGCCGCGTTCGTCCTGTCCGGGGGCGGCAGTCTGGGGGCCGCTCAGGTCGGCATGCTGCAGGCGCTGGGCGAACGCGGAGTTGAACCGGACCTGTTGGTCGGGACGTCGGCCGGGGCCATCAACACGGCCTTTGTCGCCGGACACGGGATGAGCTCTGAGGCGCTGCTCGAGCTCGCCGGGCTGTGGCGGTCGCTGCATCGCCGGGACGTCTTTGCCCTCCGGCCACTGCGGGGTCTCCTCTCAGTGGCCTCCCCTGCGCGCTTCCGGTCGCGCCGGCCACGGCTGTCGGGGTGGCCCTGCAGGCGCTGACGCTGTTGAGCCAGCAGCAGCTGATCGGCGAGGTGGCACGGTATGCCGGACCCGCCAAGCTCAGGTGCTGCCGACGCTGTGCCCCTGAAGGTGTCCGCAGCGGACTTCAGCCACGCCGATGAGCTCATCACCAGAAGCAAGGGCGCCACCGAGTCATGGCTTGATGCCGGCGGCCCCGATCTGCCCGGGCTCGCGCGGTTTCTGTCGATGCACAACCACGTCCAGCTCCCTCGCGGGCCGCCTTCCGTGCCGCCTTCCGTGCCGTTCGAGCCACGTGCGCCGGGAGTGGTGTCGTCACAAGTTCCGTTGATCCTGCTTCCATGGAGGTGTGGATCCAACGAGAGGCGAGTCAGGGTGGGCCGCGGTCGGTCGCCCGCAGCTGCGGCCATGGCATTTCGTCCTCAGCTTCGGCTTGGTCAGCTTGTTCGCCGACATGGTCTACGAGGGCGCGCGCAGCATCATCGGGCCCTACCTGGCAACCCTCGGGGCGTCGGCGACAGTCGTCGGAGCCGTTGCCGGCGCAGGGGAGTTCATCGGGTACGGGCTGCGAGTGGTCTCCGGATACCTGGTCCAGCGCGGCGGGCACTACTGGACCTGGACCATCACCGGTTATGCGCTCACGGTTCTCAGCGTCCCTTTGATCGGCGCGACCAACGTGATCGTCCCGGCGTTGCTGCTCTATGGCGCCGAGCGGCTGGGCAAGGCGGTACGTTCCCCGGCCAAGGACACGCTGCTGTCCCACGCCTCCACGCAGACCGGTCGAGGAAGCGCGTTCGGGGTCCATCAGGCGATGGACCAGTTCGGCGCCATGGCGGGGCCCCTGGTGTTGGCCGCGGTCCTGTCGCAACGCGCTGGCGACTACCACCTGGCCTTCGGTGTCCTCATCGTCCCGGGCGTCCTGGTGCTGGCGCTGCTGTTCTGGCTACGCCATCGCGTGCCGGACCCCGCGGCATACGAGGTGGAGGCAGCGGCGCCGCAGGCAGCAACGCCGCAGGCTCCGCGCGAGGCTTCAGAAGGGGATGGTGGCCGCCGCGCCCGGGTCGTCCTGCCGCCGCTGCTCTGGCAGTATGTCGGCGCGATTGCCTTGCTGTCCTTGGGGATTGCCTCGTTTCCGTTGCTTGCCTTCCATGCCCAGACGCAGCATCTGCTGACGCCTGCACAGGTGCCGGTGCTCTTTGCGCTGGCGATGCTGGTCGACGGTATCAGCGGCCTGTTGATGGGCCGGGTCTACGACCGGCGCGGTCCCACGGTCCTGCTCGTCGTGCCGTTCGCGGCCGCCGTGGGTGCCATCGCCTTCAGCCACAACGCGACCCTGGTCTGGGTCGGTGTGGCGGTCTGGGGAGTCGTCAACGGCGTCCTGGACTCGACAGTCAAGGCGGTGGTCACCGAGCTCGTCGCGCCGGCGTCACGGTCGGTCGCGTTCGGCTGGCTGGCCTTCGTCCGTGGCCTTGGCCTGCTCGTCGCCGGCGTTGCCCTCGGTCTGGCCTACGACCAGAGCAGCACCCTCGTCGTCTGGCTGATCCTGGGCGCCAACGCCGTGGCACTGACCGCCCTGGCATGGGTCCTGGCGCGTCTTTGAGTTCCGTCTTCAGGTCTTGTGCCCCGGGTCACATTCACGGTTGTCTTGGACTACGCCATCGCAAGCCCACTCCTCGCAGGAAGTGAGACTCATCATGTGGAGCAAGAAGTTCTGGCGCGACGCAGTCGAACGCGCAGTGTCCACGGCCGCGCAGTCCGCGCTCCTCGTCCTTGGCGGCGGCGCTCTGCCGGGCAGCGTCATCAACGCCAACTGGCAGAACGTCGGCGGGTTCGCCGCGGGTGGGGCCATGCTGACGCTGCTGAAGGCCATCGCCGCCAGCAATGTCGGCACCAAGGGCTCCGCCTCGCTCGACCCCGCCGGTGCGCGCCACTCGCGTACGGTCCCCGCCCGGTAATGGCGAATACCCTGGGCGCACAGGTCGTCGCCTAGTCTGAGCGCATGCCGCTCGACTACAAGATCGCCGAACGTTCGCTGGCCAACGGTTTGCGGGTCATCGTCAGTGAGGACCACAGCGTCCCCAACGTCACCGTCAACCTGTGGGTCAATGTGGGCTCACGCCACGAGGTCGAGGGGCGCACCGGTTTTGCGCACCTGTTCGAGCACCTGATGTTCCAGGGTTCGCGCAATGTTGCGTCGGGGGAGCACTTCTCGGCGCTCATGGAGGCGGGCGGGCGACTCAACGCCACGACCTGGTTCGATCGCACGAACTACTTCGAGACGGTGCCGCGCGGCGCGATGGACCTGGCCCTGTGGATGGAGGCAGACCGGCACGGCCATCTGCTGGACGCGGTCAACCAGGAGAACCTCGACAACCAGCGTGACGTGGTCAAGGAGGAGAAGAGGCAGCGCTACGACAACGTGCCCTACGGCAATGCCCTGATCGACGTCTACGCAGCGGTCTTCCCCAAGGACCACCCCTACCACCACGCAACCATCGGTTCCATGGAGGACCTTGACGCGGCGAGCGTGGAGGACGTGCACGAGTTCTTCCGCTCTTACTACGGACCCAACAACACCGTGCTCACCCTGGTCGGTGACCTCACGCCGGACGAGGGGTTCGCCTCGGCGGAGCGGTATTTCGGCCCGTTGCCGGCCACTGCGACTACCCCACGAGGGCCCGTGGCGCGGTTGACCGCGCTCTCCGAGCCGGTTCGTCAAGAGCACGTCGAGGATGTCCCGTCCGACCGTCTGTACATCGCCTTCCGCCTTCCGGTCGATGAGACCACGGCGTTCTTCGCCTCCTCCCTGGCGATGGACATCATCGGTGGACTGGCTACCTCACGGCTCTATCAACGGCTGGTCCGACGCGAGCAGATCGCCAACAGCGTCTCGGCCCACGCGATGGGCTTC
Organism: Actinobacteria bacterium UBA4719; assembly: GCA_002404345.1. Taxonomy (GTDB): domain Bacteria; phylum Actinomycetota; class Actinomycetes; order Actinomycetales; family Dermatophilaceae; genus UBA4719. The sequence continues at coordinate 20,997 of DHJN01000182.1, forward strand.
GTGGACGGAGTTTCGTTGGGGTTCATGGCGATTGACGTCGCTGACGGCTGCAAGGCCGACGCCGTCGAGGCGGCCACCTGTGAGGAGCTGGCTCGGTTCGCGGCTGACGGACCGACCGAGATCGAGCTGGAGTCGGCGATGGCCCAGACCGAGCGGGGGTGGCTGTCATCCCTGGCCAGCCAGGAGGAGCGCGCCGATCACATCTGCCACTACGCAACGCTGCAGGGCGACCCCGGCGGCATTAACACCTACCTGGACCGCCTTGGCGAGGTGACGGTTGCCGAAGTACAGGAGGCTGCCGCCACGTGGCTCACACCGAGGTCCCGCGTCGTCGTGGCATACCTCAAGCAGGACGGAGCTGCCCAGTGACCCAGCAGCAGGGCGAGACCCAGCAGCAGAGCGAGCTCGAGAGGCCCGAGGTGAGCCCGCCGGAGCCCTGGTCGTTCCCGGAGGCGCAGCGTTCCGTGCTGCCGAACGGGCTGAACGTGGTCAGCTACGACATCCCCGGCCAGTACGTCATCTCGGTGCGCCTCGCGGTGCCGATGCCGCTTGATCGCGAGCCACGGGACCGCGAAGGCATCGCCACCATCATGGCGCGGACCCTTGACGAGGGGACGGCCCGGCATACGGCTGAGGAGTTCGCAGAGCTGTTGGAGCGCAAGGGAATTGCGCTTGGCGCGGGGGTCAGCGAATCGGGCCTGGTCGTGGATCTCGACGTGTCGAAACGGCACCTGAGTGAGGCGCTCGATCTGCTCAGCCAGGCCGTGCGAGAGCCCACGTTCCCCGCCAACGAGGTCTCCCGCCACGTTAAGACCCGACTCGCGGAGATCGACCAGGAGCGAGCCGTGCCCGGGCCACGAGCGGCGATGGAGTTCATCGCGACGTACTTCGACGCTGACGAGCGAGCTTCGCGTCCGACCGCGGGCTCCAAGGCGACCGTCCCGGCGATCACGCCGCAGGATCTGGTGGCCTTCCACGCCGCCAACGTCGTTCCTTCCGGTGCCACGCTGGTCGTCGCCGGGGACCTGAGCGATCTGGACGTCGTGTCCGAGATCGAGGGCGCGTTGGGGGCCTGGAGCGGGGCGGCAGCTGACGTGGTCGAGCCGCGCCAGGCTGCCTGCGCCGTCGACGCCGCACGCATCGTGTTCCTCGACCGTCCCGGCTCGGTCCAGACCGAGCTCTACATCGGTTGTCCCGGGCCGGACCGCAGCGTCGAAGGCGGCTGGGCGGCATACCAGGTGTTGGGCTTTGTCGTCGGCGGCTCTCCCGGCGCCAGGCTCGACGCAGTCCTGCGTGAGGAGAAGGGGTTCACCTACGGCATCCGCTCGGGCTTTCGGCCGCGTCGGCGTGGAGGCATGTTCCTGACCAGCGGTTCGGTGCGCGCGGACTCCACCGTCGAGGCGCTGGGGCTCCTGCTCGACATCCTCGACAAGGCGCGCGACGGCTTCACCGACGAGGAGACCCAGGCTGGCGTCGACTTCATCGGGAAGACGGCCCCCGGTCGTTTTGCCACCGCCGACACGGTCGCGGAAGAGGCCGCCGGGCTCGCGCTGGAGGGCCTGACCACTGCGTTCACGACAGCAAACCTGCTTGCGCTCGCGGACGTCGATGCTGCCTCCTTGACGACGTCCTACGATCGCTATGTCAGCGGTGAGTGGACCGTGGTCATCGTGGGTGATGCCAGCCTGTATGCCGAGGGCGTGCGTGAGCTGGGCCGCGGGGAGGTCACCGTCCTCCCCGCCTAACCCACGCCTAACCCACAACCCCGCAAACCTAGGGACCGTGCCGGTCATTCACTGCCAAACCTAGCGACCGTGCCGGTCATTCACTGCCAAACCTAGCGACCGTGCGGGTCATTCCTTGCCAAACCTAGGGTCCCTGCACACCTACCCGGTGCAAACCTCGGGAGCGTGCACTCCCACCGGTGGCAACCTAGACGGAGTTCGGGTCAGCCGAGGCGTCCGAGCACCTCGTCGTGGAGCAGACCGTTGGTCGCCACTGCATTGCCACCCCAGGGGCCGGGCGTTCCGGCCAGCGAGGTGAATCGGCCACCGGCTTCAGTGACAATGGGCACGAGTGCGGCCATGTCGTACACCTCCAGGTCCGGCTCGACGGCGATGTCGACTGCTCCTTCGGCCACGAGCATGTAGGACCAGAAGTCGCCGTACGCCCGGGTCCGCCAGCAGTCATCGGCCAGGCTCAGGAATGCCTTGTAGCGGTCATGCTTCTTCCATCCACCCATGCTGGAGTAGGACAGCGAGGCGTCCGAGATCTGCGAAACCTTGGACACGCCAATCCTTTTCGCGCTCGAGAGACTGCGCCCACTCCACGCGCCGGAACCGTTGGCCGCCCACCAGCGCCGATTGAGCGCAGGCGCCGCCACGAGGCCGAGAACGGGTTGGCCGTCGTCAACGAGCGCGATCAGGGTGGCCCACACCGGGACTCCCCGGACGAAGTTGTGCGTCCCGTCGATCGGGTCGATGACCCATCGCCGCGGGCCCCGGCCGGTGGTCTCGAACTCTTCGCCCTCGACCGCATCGCGGGGACGGGTGCGCTTCAGCTGGTGGCGGACAACCTCCTCGGCTGCCTTGTCAGCATCGCTGACCAGCGTGAGATCGGGTTTGGACTCGACCACCAGATCCTCGGCTCGAAAGCGCGCCACCGTGATCCGCTCCACGGCATCGGCAAGCACGTGCGCGAGGCGCAGGTCATCGTCATAAGCAGGCACCCGGCCACGCTATCCGTTATGGGGCACCAACGGCGCGACCGCCACGGTCCACCCGGCGTTTGGCTAGTCCTCGGACTGAGGGGAACGGGCGCGTAGCAGTCGGCGCAGCGAGTCCAGGCGAGACTGCCCGGCGGCGCCGGCACGACCCGACTCCACCCAGGCATCGAGTCCGCATTCCACTTCGTCATGGGTGCACCCTCGGGGACACTGTTCGGCGCCGGGCGCGAGGTCGGGGAAGTGCCCGACGATCCTGGTGAGGTCGACATGCGCGAGGCCGAACGAGCGCACGCCCGGGGTGTCCACGACCCAACCGTTGTTCGCGGGCAGACGCAGGGACACCGCGGAGGACGAGGTATGCCGGCCACGGCCCGTCACGTCGTTGACCACTCCCGTGGCGCGTCCCGCACCGGGGACCAGAGCGTTGACTAACGTCGACTTGCCCACGCCGGAGTGACCGATGAACACGCTGATCCGGTCAATCAGCCTGTCGTGCAAGGGTTTTAGCCCCGCCCAGTCACCGGTAGCGGGGTCGCGCGAGGTCACCAGATGCGGAACCTCGAGCATGGCGTAGTTGGCCAGGAACGGCGCAGGGTCGATCAGGTCCGCCTTGGTCAGGACCAGAAGGGGCTTCATGCCCGCGTCGTACGCCGCCACCAGGCAACGGTCGATCATCCGGGGTCGCGGCTCGGGGTCGACCAGCGCCGTCACGATGACGAGCTGCTCGGCATTGGCCACGATAATGCGCTCGACGGGGTCGGTGTCGTCGGCGGTCCGGCGTAGCACCGAGCGGCGTGGCTCGACCCGCACGATCCGGGCCAGCGAGTCAGGGCCGCCCGTGGTGTCCCCGACCAGGGCCACCTCGTCGCCGACGACGACGCTCTTGCGCCCGAGCTCGCGCGCCTTCATGGCAACAACGACGCGTTCGCCGCCACCCCCGTGGACGATCAACGTGTAGCGACCGCGGTCGACGCCGGTCACGAAACCGGGGATGGCATCCTCGTGGGCCGGGCGATCCTTGGTGCGGGGCCGGGAGCCGCGGCGGTTTGGCCTGATCCGGACGTCGCTCTCGTCGTAGATACGGGCCCGCGGACTCATCCGCCGCCCAGCCCGTCGCTGTTGCCCAGCCCGTGGTTGTTGCCCAGCCCGTGGCTGTTGCCCAGCCCGTCGCCGTCGAGCAGGCGAGTCCACCGAGCGGTGAACTCGGGCAGCGTCTTGGCCGTGGTCTCGACGTTCTCGACAACGATGCCTGGCACCCGCAGGCCAAGAACGGCCGCCGCCATCGCCATGCGGTGATCGTCATAGGTTCGGAAACGCCCGCCCTGCAACGGTTTTGGCGTGATCCGCAGGCCGTCCTCGGTCTGTTCGACCGATCCGCCGAGAGCGTTGATCTCGGTGAAGAGCGCAGCCAGGCGGTCGGTCTCGTGCCCGCGCAGATGAGCGATGCCACGGATTCGGGAGGGTGAGTCGGCCAGCGCCGCGACCGCGACGATGACGGGCGTCAGTTCGCCGGCGTCGTGCAGGTCGACGTCGAGCCCACTGATCTGTTTGTTGCCGGTAACGGTCAGGCCCGAGCGTTCGAGCAGGACGTCGGCGCCCATCGCGTCGAAGATGTTGCGGATCGCGTCGCCGGCCTGGGTGGTGTGTTGCGGCCAGCCCGGGACGCGCACGGTGCCGCTGGTGACGACGGCCGCGGCCAGGAAGGCGGCGGCGTTTGACAGGTCCGGCTCAACCTCGACATCAAGGGGGCGGATCTGCGATGGCTCGACCCGCCACGTGTTGGCCTCGGAGTCGTCCACGACGACTCCGCAGTCGCGCAGCACCTCGACGGTCATCTTGATGTGCGGCAAGCTGGGCACCGGTTTACCGTCGTGATGAATGGTCACGCCCTGCTCGAACCGCGGCCCTGCCAGCAGGAGTGCCGAGATGAACTGCGAGGACGCAGAGGCATCGAGGGTGACCGAGCCACCCGGCATACGGCCTGATCCCTCCACGGTGAAGGGCAGCGTCCCGCGACCGTCGTCGTCGATCCTCGCGCCCAGGGTGCGCAGTGAGTCAATGACCTGAGCCATCGGGCGGTAACGGGCGTGGGCGTCGCCGTCGAACTCGACGGGGCCGTTGGGCGAGGGCGGCCACCGGCGGCAGGAATCGCATCACCGTGCCGGCCAGTCCGCAGTCCACGGATGTTGCCCCGGACAGGGACGCCGGCACAATCAGCCAGTCGTCGCAGTCGGCGTCGCTGCCGGGCAGGTCGGTCACCGAGGCGCCCAGGGAACGCAGTGCTGCCGCCATCAGCGTGGTGTCGCGTGAACGCAATGGTCGCCGCAGTCGTGAGGTGCCGCTGGCCAGGGCGGCGAGCACGAGATACCGGTTGGTCAACGACTTGCTGCCCGGCAACACGACGGTGGCGGTGACCGGACCGGTCGCATGGGGGGATAGCCAGTCAGTCAATGTCTCTCTTTCGCCGGGCGTTCATCAGGGCGTGCTTGGCCGCGTGCCGCGCCTCGCGCGTGGTCAGGTGAGCCTGGCGGCGTGCCTCAGATTGAGCGTGCGTGCTGCGGTAGGCCAAACCTGGTTTGCCGGCGGTGTCGACCGAGGCAAGCAGGACACCCCCGAGCAGCGCCACGTTCTTCAGGAAATGCAACCTCTGCTGTGCGCGGATGGTTGGGTCCTCAACTGTCCAGAAGGCGTGGGCGGCATAGGTGGTCGGTACGAGGGTGCCTGCCAGGACTATCGCGGCAAGTCGGGGGAACTTGCCCAGACCGAGCATCGCGCCGGCTGCCAGCATCGTGGCGCCGTTGGCGCGGACCATCAGCTCGGGGTCGTCGGGCAGGTTCAGAGGCCCGGCGAGTTTCTTGACCAGCGGCGCAGCCACCTGAGCGCGGTTCGCCGGGTGGAGCAGTCCCTCCAGGCCGCTCGTCACGAAGATGGAGGCCAGCATCGGTCGAGCAATGCGTCGAACCACGGTCATCTGAATCTCCTCGAGTGTCGTCCGTGCCCCTCCTACCGTAGTTGCTCGCTACCGCTTCTGCGTATCTAGGCTGGGGGCATGTGTGGTCGATACGCGTCCAACTCGCGCCCCGAGGACCTGGTCGAGGAGTTCGAGGTCGACGACGACCGCACGGGTCTGCGGACGCGGAGCATCCTGGTGGCTCCACAGAGCCCGCCGGCCGGTCAGCCCGACTTCAACATTGCACCGACCAAGGCGGCGCCGGTGGTGCTGACCCGAGCCGCTCGGGGGGAAGCCGACGCTGCGCCGACGCGCCAGCTGCGTTTGCTGACCTGGGGATTGGTGCCGAGCTGGTCCCAGGACGTCAAGGTCGGGCTGCGGATGACCAACGCCCGCTCCGAGTCGCTGCTCGGTAAGTCGTCGTTTGCCCGAGCCGCTGCCGCTCGTCGCTGCCTGGTCCCGGCGGATGGTTGGTACGAATGGCAGGTGAGCCCCACCGCCCTCGACGCCAAGGGCAAACCGCGGCGGCAGCCGTTCTTCATCCACCGTTCCGATGGTGGGCCGCTGGCGATGGCCGGGCTGTACGAGTTCTGGCGCGACAGGTCCCTGGCTGAGGACGACCTCGACGCCTGGCTGGCCACGTACTCGATCATCACGACCGCGGCCGAACCGGGGCTGGACCGGATTCATGACCGGCAGCCGCTGGTCCTCGAGCGCCAGGACTGGGACGACTGGCTCGACCCCACGCAGACCGATCTCTCGGCGGTCAAGGTCCATCTGGAGTTCTCCGAGCCCGGGCGTTTCGACGCTCATCCGGTGGGCCTCGCGGTCAACTCGTCGCGCAACAACGGTGAGCAACTGATCGTGCCGCTGGCGCGCCCGGAACTGGTGGGAGTGGTGGACCCGACGACCGGCGAGGTCATCGGCGAGGTCATCGGGCGGTGAGCCTCGTGCCGGTACGCAAGAGTGTCAAGGAGATTCAGACCCCTGTTGGTATGGCGCGTGCGCACCTCTGGCGCCCGCCGCACCCCTGTGGGGCGGTGGTTCTCGGACACGGCGCAGGTGGTTCCTCGTGGTCAGCGGACCTGCAGGCCCTGACGTTCTTGACGGCGCAAGGATGGCTCGTGGTGTTGGTTGAGCAGCCGTGGCGGGTGGCCGGGCGAAGGGTGGCCACGCCTCCTTCGCAGCTCGACGTGGCCTGGTTGGCCGTCATGGCGGCGCTGACGTCCGGGCGCGGTGGGTTACCCCGGCCGTGGGTGGTCGGCGGCCGAAGCGCCGGAGCGCGAGTGGCCTGTCGAACGGCCGCGGCTGTTCGCGCTGATGCCGTGTTGGCGCTGTCGTTCCCGCTGCATCCGCCCGGAAGGCCGGAGAAATCCCGGGCCTCGGAGGCGCTCTTGGTGACCGGCTCCGGGATCCGGCTGGCCGTCATACAGGGGGAGAAGGACCCGTTCGGCAGCCCTGAGGACGTCCGGACTGCGCTGGGAGCGGCCGCTGAGGTCGTGCAGGCCCGTGGTGCCCACTCGTTCACCAGCACTCCGACGGACGTCTTCGCCGCCGCCTCCACCTTCCTGTCAAACCTAGGGACGGTGCGGTGATTCGACCGCAAACCTAGGGACGGTGCGGTGATTCGGCCGCAAACCTAGGG
>DHJN01000182.1:28401-29599 GCA_002404345.1 Actinobacteria bacterium UBA4719
AGGGACGGTGTGAGTGATTCGGCGTCAAACCTGGGGACGGTGCGACCCGGAACACGTCATGTCTACGGTCTCGGGCAAGCGCGAGGGCGTGGCCGGCCTGGAGCCTGGCGTTGATCCGACCGACGCCCGAGCCTCCAACGTCGACCTTGGTGAACTCATCCATGGTCAGGTTGAGGGACCGAAGCCCCGCCAATCGCCGGCTGTCGAGCTCAGGACGGTCCCACATCTCGTGCCAGTGGCCGTTGTACTCCGCGCCATACCCAGACTCCTCGTCCAGGAGGTCGATTCGTCCCATGAAACGCCCGCGCAGGTCGTAGACCTCGGGGTTGACGCTCGGGGACGGCAGACCTGATTCGAGCCAGTAGTAACGTAGTTCGCTCTCCCTCGGTGACTCCGCGCGATCGGACGCGACCACGATCGCGTCTCTGACTAGCTGGATGCCGCGGTAGCCCTTCATCCGGGGCAGCTGCACATGCTCCAGCTCATGCCGCGTGGTGAGTCCGTGCCGCAGACTCATGTCGATCGCCGCCAGGGCTTTCTCCGGATACACAGCCCACCGGGTGAGGTCTGCGGCCGTTCTCATGCCGTTGGTCACCGGCTGGTCGTGGTAGACGACCAGATCCTCGACACGGCAGGGCGCCCAGCGGAGCCGGAGACCGTCACGCTCGTAGGCACCGCCGCCAGGTGGCACGATGAACTCGACCGGCAAGGGCTGCTCGCCATCCGAGGTGCCATCGAGGAAATCGTTCGGTATGCCGTGCAGCACCGCCGCAGCCCATCCGGACAGGATCGCACCTGTGGGTGCTGCAACCAGGGCGGCGTGAATACGGGTCAGACGGCTGTCATCGAGCTTGTTCGTCTGCCTCAGACCCACCAGACCGTCAATCCTGGGGAGAAGGTCGACCAGGCAGCGGGGCATGCCGCTGGCCCGTAGCTCGTCGACCGTCTGCACGCCGTCCATGGATTCCTCGCTTCGCTCGTGCTTGCGAGGATGGTCTGACGTGGGCGGCGGTCAGCGCGAGGTCAGAGGCCACATCTGTGGACAGTGGGATGGCCTGTTCGGGGCATGTGGACAACCGATGGTGGTGCGCGCCGTCCCTAGGTTTGCCGGTGTATCGGGGGCACGGTCCCTAGGTTTGCCGGTGTATCGGGGGCACGGTCCCTAGGTTTGCCGGCTAGATGATTAATTCCAAGGGGT
>DHJN01000047.1 GCA_002404345.1 Actinobacteria bacterium UBA4719
GCTATGTCTGGCATCGGCGGCAGTCCGGCCGCGGACGCGTAGGCACTCATTGGCGCTCCGCTGGGGCATCGACCAGCTCGGCAGGGTCTGGGTAGCGGCATGTCCCAAGCGCCCAGTCGAGTTCACGCGAGATGCGGCGGGCGTACTGGAGGCGCTGGTGAAACGGGCGCCTGTCGCCGCGTTGCGGTAACGTGGATGTTGCAGAGCCGCCCGCCCTGTCATCTGAAACGGTCCCGTTCGCGGGGCCGTTTCTGTTGTCTGGCATCGGAGTTCACCTCCCAGCCGTGGCGGCGTTGCGCGCCTCAGCGATCCAAGCCTCGACGTCCTCGACGTCGTAGAGCACGCGTCGACCCAGCTTGAACGACTTCGGCCCCTTGCCGGTGTGTCGCCAGAATCTGACCGACTCAGGACTGGTCCGACAAAGCTCGGCCACTTCGACTGAGGTCAGGTAACGCGGCTCGGGTGCATCGGCGGAAACCCGGTGTAGGTACGTCGACATCCTCCACCCCCTCTCCAACGGCCTTGGCGGTATCTCCGCGTCCCTGCCGTTGGTAACAGTGTGATGAATAGTTGACACCTGGCCAAGTAGGGTGTTCACTACTGTCTATGACAACGACACCGGCGACACACCGCGCCGTCTGGGTTGAGTCCCTAGCACTACCAACGGATCTGCGCACCAACGACTCAGTGATCTCCTGGTCACAGGCAGCCACAAACGGCCCGTTCCGACTACGCGGACGCGGCAGCGAGTGGACCGACGCCGACCTGGCGGGAACAGAAACGCTGTTGGACGACTTCATCGACCTGGCCTCGGCTGACCCCGAGCAGATGGCGGACTTCATGGCCCGGTACGGAATCGTGGAACTCTGTGGCGAGCACGGACGCCCAGACCTCCACGAGGTCGGCTACTACTGCCCGCTTCTGGATGTCGACGACGGGCAGCGAATCGGGGTGCGGGTTCGCACGGTGCGCAGGGCAGCTCGTGCCTTCACGGACCTGCGTCTGTGGGGTCAGGCCGTGCGTGCGCAGGAGAAACCCCCCGAAGGTAGCGGCCATGACACGCAGCTCTTGCTGCCCGGGATCTTTTCCAAGGGGCCCGACGGGCGGCGGTACCTTCATGGCAAACCGCTCACAGACCGTGAACTGGTCGCCTACTACTTGACGCGACTGAATCGCGAGACGGGCGTTCGTCCGCTTGTGACGTGGGACGAGCGGCTTACGGTCAACCACGCAGCGGGTGGTCTGCTGGGCGTGCTAGCAATTCTACTGACCCGGGACATAACCGCGCCGGGAGTGCAGTCATTCAAGTGCTCGGTCTGTGGCGCTTTCGTGGACCGTGGCAAAGGCAGTCGACCACCGCAGCCCGACGAAGCTGTCTACTGCGCGCAGCCGTCGTGCAAGCGCGAGCAGAAGCGACGAAACCAAGCCGCATGGAGAGCCCGCAAACGGGCGGAAGGGAAGACCTGACATGGCCAGCATCGGACCTAAGCGGGCAGATGGGCGCTACCGGGCGCGGTATCGCGACGGCAACGGCAAGGAACATGCCCAGCACTTCGCACGGAAGGTTGACGCCCAACAGTGGCTAGATACCGTCACGGCCGCGCTCGTCGGCGGGACGCACGTCGACCCCAAGACGGCCCGGACGACAGTCGAGCGTTGGTGCGCAACGTGGCTGGAGGGCTACCAGACGCGGCGACCTGGCACGGTGAAGATGGCCCGCGTCCATATCGCGCTTATCAACGCCGAGTTCGGCTCTCAGCGGCTCGCTGACGTCAGGCCCTCGCAGGTCCGGGCGTGGACGGCAAAACTCTCGGGTGAGGGCCGCGCTACCTCCTACGTCTACGCGATCTATCGCCGCTTCGCCCAGATCATGGGCGACGCGGTGCACGACGGCATCATTCCGAGGTCACCGTGAAGCCGAAAGACGTCGCCAGGTGCAGGCTCGCAACGGCCTTACGTGGCCACCACAGAGCAGGTCTGGGCGCTGCATGACGCACTACCCGAGCACCTACGGCCCGCGGTCCTGCTGGGCGCGTTCGCGGGGCTGCGGACTTCCGAGACGTGCGCCCTGCGTACCTCCGACGTCGACTTCATGCGCGGTGTTGTCTCGCCCGCGATCCAGTGGCCGGCCGAGCCCTTGAAATCGGAGACTTCCCGAACGCCGGTACCTATCCCTCGGTCGCTCGCCCTCCAGTTGTCGGCCGCGGTCAAGCGTTACGCGGGCGAGACTGTGGTCACGGACGAGCTGGGCCGACCTTGCGCACCCTGGGAGCTGCAGAGAGCGGTGCGCAAGGCACGGGCCAAGGTCGAAGGGTTACCGGAGGGATTCCGGTACCACGACCTGCGGCACTATTTCGCAAGCCTGCTGATTGCCTCGGGCGCAGACGTGAAGGTCGTCCAGCGGCGACTGCGGCACGCGAGCGCCATGACGACATTGAACACCTACGGGCACATGTGGCCGGACGCAGACGAGTCCGCACGCGCTGCCGTTGGGGTCGTGCTGGCGGAACGTGCGGACTCGGAGGCGAAACGTCTTGCGGACTAACTGCGGACTAGACGAGGCTCTGTACTGCTCCGGTGCAGGTCAGCGGGCCATGCGCCTCAGATGTCGTAGTACATCTCGAACTCGTGCGGGTGCGGGCGGAACCGGATCGGGTCGACCTCGTTGAGCGTCTTCCACTCGATCCAGGTCTCGATGAGGTCCTTGGTGAACACGTCGCCCTCAAGGAGGTAGTCGTGGTC
>DHJN01000074.1 GCA_002404345.1 Actinobacteria bacterium UBA4719
GTCAAGGAGACCGGTCGACGCCCGCAGCACGAGCCCCTCCTTTCCCTAGCCGGAAGTGCTCAACCCCGAACAGCTATCAGCCCCCATTCAGCCCAAGTCGACTGGTTTCGTTGACGCCAACGTAAACCTCATGGATCCTGAGTCCGCAGATCGCGCAGGTGACATCCCGTTGGAGAGCAGGATCGCTGCCCATGAGGGTGGCGTAAAGCCAGAACGGCGCCACGAGAGGACCCTGCACATGACTGAATCCCAGCTCCACAAACCGAGGCACCCGGGCCTGGTGGCCGAGGCTGAGCGCAGGTCGGCAAAGCTCCAATTGCGGGTAGCAGACGCGATCACCGCGTTCGCCGGCTCGATGAGGTTCGTGTATCTGCATGCCGTGGTCTTCGCCGCGTGGATGCTCGTTTTTGAGAAGAGTCCATGGCCAACTTTGACGCTCATCGTCTCGCTCGAGGCGATCTTTTTGTCGACGTTCGTGATGATCGGTCAGAACCGACAGGCCTCGTTCCAACAGGCCAAGGCCGACCACGACTTCGTCGCGAGCGAGTTGGAGCTGCATACCAACACGGAGTTGACCAGGATGGTTCACCAGCTCACCACCGAGATCCACGCGCGCCTCGTATCGCCTTCCGGGGTCGCCACGCCGGCACCTGCTGATGCCGCCGACCACTCGCCTTCCCGACCTCCATCTCTCGCGGTTCAGACCAAGGCAGGAAGTTGGGCACCAGAGGCCGCAAGCGAGCTCACTGACCCCCTCACCCCGTCAGGTGCTGGGGCCAGAATTCATGAAGACAGTGGGGATCCATCGTCGCACTGAGCAGTCGAGCCCTGACTGCGCGCCACCAGAATGGCGACGAGCAGGGAGTGGGCGCATGAGCGGCTATCACGAGCCAGGCAAGTGCGACGCCCGTAGACCACGGTGTCCGACGCGACCAGGCACGTACGACGCTCTCTGCGGATGCGACGGGATGGCGACCACGAGGTCCGTGCCGATCTGTCCGTCCGCCACAACGCCCTTGTTTGAGGCGCGCGCTACCGCGTCGGCCGCGCCTGGTCCTGTTCCGGCTGTGAGCCGTCACCTTTTGGTGGTGGACCCCAACATGGGCGGCTCGACGATTGGCAGTTCCGCCGGGTTGCTGCCTGAGAACTGGGCCCGCAGGGCTGGCGCGAGAGCGGCGAGCCTTAGCTGGAGCCCGAGTCTGCCGTCCTCGTGCCTTTTGGAGTCCGTCGGCTGCTGGTCTGAAGCTCCAATGAGCAAGGAGGCGCGGTGCCGCGCCCGAGGCTGCGCGGCAAGCCGGCCGCCCAGTGAGTCAGAACTCAGATGCTGGCGAGCCGCGGCGCCCAGTTGCCGCACCCAGGACGGCTGAGTTGGGGAAGGTCATTGGTCCTTCGATGGTCTGCAGGGTGGTGAAGGTCAGCGACACATCGGTCACGGTGCCGTCGTACTGGCCGCCGAGGGCCCCCGATCTCAGGGTGATGCGGTCCCCAACGCGAAACGGCGCCGTCGTGAGGAGCATGATCCCGGCAAACGCGTTGCCCAATGATTGCTGGGCGGCAATGCCCACGACCACCCCGGTGATGGCGCCCGAGACAAGGAGCTGACCCACCGGGACCTTGAGTAGCACTAGGGCCAGCAGGGTCACGAACACGTAGCCGACTCCTGTTAGCACCATCCTCACCAAGTGGGCGCTGGCCAGGTCCGCTCGGGCACGCAGCGGCCGGGATACCTGATGGGCCAGCGACCGCACCGCTGCGCCGGCGAGCACCACGAACAGCGCACAACCCAACAGGGCGGCAATCCGCGGCCCGGGGGAAGGGCTGAGGGCACTGCCGGCCCACGTTGTGGCGATGGCTGTTGCCGCGGCTAGGGCCCCGAAGGCGAGGGTACGACGGTGAAGGCGCGGCGCGGGGTCTGGCTCTGGCTCTGCCAACGGCGACCGCTCCTCCTGCCGTCCCGGAGAGTATTCGGACGTGCCCGAGCTGACTTCGGTCGGTTCGTCCAGGGCATTCTCGGTGGATCGGTCCTGCGTGCGGTTGGTCATCAAAGCCCACAACCGAAGTCGACTCCATGCCTGGCGCCCGCAGCTTTGCTTCCTTGTGAGCCGCGATGGCCCTCAAATGAATTGATACTGCAAGGCATAGTCATCAAAGGCTTGCCGATCGGCACAGCCTTGCTGACGATGGAATTGCTTGCTCGTGCCTGCTCTTCGGCGCCAGGCTCAGATGGGGCTGTTGTGGCTGACAACTGTTTGCGATTCTCGAGTGCGGGGTCGACGAGTGGACTCACGAGGTTCCGTATGACACCCATGGATAGTGCTCCTTGGCTGGATAATGGTTGGATGGCCTTTTGTTGCCGTGGTCGCGGGTCACACCCCGAGTGCGACGCGAAGCACGAAGATGAGGGCGATGAGCGCAGGGATGCTCAGGTCCAGTTGGACTGACCCCAGCCGCAATGGCGGCAACACTCGGCGCAGGGGGACAAGGACCGGGTCAGTAGCCCTTCGAATGCCAGCGCTGAACTTGCTAAGGTTCGGGCCCGGCGCGGCAAGCACGGCAACCCAGTCAACCGCCACGCGGGCCAGTAGCAAAAAGGTCGCCGCTAGAAGCGCCAGGGACAGGAGTCCTTTGATCGCGAGCATCTGGTTGTCGCCTTTCTTGATGGATCCCGGATGGATCCCGGATGGTTCCCGGATG
>DHJN01000108.1 GCA_002404345.1 Actinobacteria bacterium UBA4719
CGGAATGGACCAGATCCCGGCGTCATGGATCGCCGTCGGGTCTCTGAAGTAACACCCTCTCAACGCATCGAAAGCCCCGGTCTGGTGCCGGGGCTTCGGTGTGACCGCTCAAAGTCCCTGGAGGACGCATGTCTGAACAGCCAACCGTCACCACGCCCGAGACCCTTGCAGGGCCCGCGGGTGTCACCGACGACCAGGCGTCCGCGCTACTGGCGGACGCCGTCGCATCGGCCGACAAGGCCAACGCCGAGACGCCCAACGGGAGCCCGTGGGATGACCCCGCCGTCGCCAAGGCCGAGATCGAACGACTCCGCAAGGAGAACGGCGCCACCCGCACCAACGCCAAGGCTCAGGCAGCCGCGGACGCACGACAGCAAATCCTCAAGGACCTCGGCCTTATCGAGGGCAATGAGGTCGCTGACCCCGCCAAGATCGCCGCGCAGTTGGCGGCCTCTGGCGCTGAAGCACGAGAGGCGCAAGTTGCACTTGCCGTCTACCGCGCCGCCGGAACCGCAGCCGACCCGGCTGCCCTGCTCGACTCGAAGACGTTCCTGGCGAGCGTCAAGGACATCGACCCCACCGACGCCGCAGCCATCACGGCTGCGATTACGGCGGCTGTCGAGTCCAACCCACGGCTAGGTGCCGCGTCAGAAGGTAACGGTCCCAGGGCACCACGCCCGGACCTTTCCCAAGCATCAGGGGCGAACGGCGCATCCGCCAGTTCGCCTGCAAGTCAGTTCGCTTCCATCCTCCAGAGCCAACTCGGCTCTCGCGGGTAACCCTAAACACCAAGGAGAGCCATCATGGCTGGAGTTCAGCTCAACAACGTTGCGGGCACACTGTTGCCCCCGACGATCACCGGCCCCATCTTCCTCAAGGCGTCCGAGACCTCGGCCGTCATGCAGCTGGCCCGCAAGGTCCCCCTGTCGGTCTCGGCCAACACCGCGATCCCGGTCCCCATGGACATCCCCACCGCTGGGTGGGTTTCTGAGGGTGGCGTCAAGCCGGTCTCTCAGGGTGGCGTCGGCGTCAAGGTCATGACCGGCAAGAAGGTTGCACTTCTGGTCCCGGTCAGCCAGGAAGTCGTCATGACCAACGCGGCCGGCCTGTATGACCAGCTGTCGCAGGATCTGCCGTCCGCGATCAGCCGCGCGTTCGACTACGCCGCGATCCACGGCCTCGACCTCAAGACCGGTGCCGCTGGCCCGTTCAGCGACTACCTCAAGGACACCCCGAACACTCAGGTCATCGGCGCAACGGCGGCCAACGCCGGTGGCGTCTACACCGACCTGTGGACCGGCGTCGCCAAGGTCGCGGCCATCCCTGGCATGCAGTTCTCCGGGTTCGCGTGTGACCCGCTGCTTCGCCCCGAGGCTGCCATGTCCGTGGACGCCAACGGCCGCCCGTTCTTCGTGTCCGACGCGTACAACGCCAACAGTGGCGTCAACGCCGGCGCGCTGATCGGGTACCCGGCGTACTTCAACTCGGGCGTGTCCGGTCGGTACTACCGTTCTGGCGACGCGGTGCAGGTCATCACGATCAACGGCGCTCCGACCGGCGGCACGTTCACGGTCACCATCGGAGGCCAGACCACGGCGCCGATCACTGCCGGTACCGCCCTCCCCACGGCAGCGACCATCCAGACCGCGATCCAACTACTGCCGGGTTCGGTCGCCGCAGGCGTGGCCGTCACTGGCGCAGCCGGTGGCCCGTTCACGCTGACCTTCAGCGGTGCGTCCGCACCGGTCTCCACGAAGGCGAGCCTGACCGGTGGCACCACACCNNACGGCGTCGGCATGGACATCAGCATCAAGGTGTCCAGCGAGGCCAACTACTTCGACGGCACCACGTGGCACTCCGCGTTCCAGGAGAACCTCACGCTGCTGCTCGTAGAGGCCTACTATGGCTTCGTCGTCGGTACGCACAGCGCGTTCGTGGCGTACACCCACGCTGTAGGCGCGTGATCTGATGTCCTCCTAGCACTTCGGTCCTACCTACGTTACTATGGTGGGTAGGTAGGACCGAAGTCTATGGAGGACCACATGCCACAGAAGCGCATCCCGACGATCGTTCGCTACTTCACCAAGGTCGATCAGTCGGCAGGACCAAATGGCTGCTGGCCTTGGACTGGCGCCTGCGATCAGGACGGCTACGGGATCTTCTGGGATGGCACCTACCGCGAGAACGGGAGCGGTCACTACGTCCGAGTGACCCGGTGGACCTACGAGCAGTTCGTGGGTCCGATTCCCGCCCGGCAACAAGTCCTTCACCATTGCGACAACCCACCCTGCGTGAACCCTGTCTGTTTATTCACCGGGACAGTGAAGACCAACCACGAGGACCGCGAAGCCAAAGGCCGTGGCCGCCGGATGCACGGCGCCACTCACGTTGGGTCGAAACTCGCTGACGATCAGGTCAGGGAGATTCGGACCCGGTATGCCGCTGGTGGCATCCCTCAGCAGGCCCTTGCGGATGAGTTCGGCGTTAGCAACCAACTGATTTCGCTCATCATCCGACGCCTCAAGTGGGCGCACGTGGAGTAACCCAAGACGGAGGCCGACATGAGCACACCAATCGCTGTGGCTTCCGACCTCGGCACGTACCTGGGGCTCGATCCCGGCACCATCGATACGGCTCGGGCCACTCTGATCCTTCAGCTTGTCCAGGATCTCGCCGAGTTCGTCATTTCACCCTTGCCTCCGGCCGCTCTCGGCATCGTCTTGTCGTCGGCGGCTCGGGCATTCAACAACGTCACGTCAGCCCAGACCGTCAGCCTCGGAACCGGGCACATCGGCTACGCCGCCCCCGGTGCCAGTGGTACCAGTGAGGGCGTCGGCGGCCTCTACCTGTCCCGATCTGAGCAGCGTCTCCTGCGGTTGGCTGCGGGCCGTGGGGGCGCGTTCTCGATCGACCCGACACCCGCCGACGCTGGCCAGGGCCTCATGCCTTGGGATCAGAACGTCACATGGCTGGAAGGTGTCCCACTCGCTGAGGATCAGCGACGATGAGCGCCATCTCAGCATTCTTCATCCACACGGCTTCGGTGGAGACCTTCGTGGCCGCCGGCGCCTACGGTGACACGTACGCAGCCCCTGTGCCCGTCAAAGGCCTCCTCGATGACGGTGTCGTCCTGGTCCGCACGGGCACGAGTGAGCAGCTGGAGCAGAAGTCGATCTTCTACGCCGCGCTGACCGACGCCGACAAGCTCGTCGCCGGTTCTCGGGTCACGGTCAACGGCCGCGTGGCGTGGGTCTCGGCAATTCGCCGCCGTGATGGTGGCTCGCTCGGGCTACCTGACCACATCGAAGTGGACCTGGCCTGATGGCTCTCGATCTCACGGCCATCACCGCCAAGGTCCGCGACCACGTTGAGGACGCGCTGGCCGCAGGCGGGCAGGTCATCCTCGACCGCTCGCAGGAACTCGTGCCCCTGGAGGGCCGCCCCGACACCCTCGGCGGTGTCACCCTCGCCGAGTCGGGACGGGTCAACAGGATTGGCAGCGACTACCTGCCCGTCGTGAGCGTCACCTACGACGGGCCGTACGCCATCTATCAGCACGAGGGCATGGAGTTTCATCACCCCACCGGTGGGAGCGCCAAGTTCTTGGAACGGGCCATGGTCGAGCAGGCCACTGAGGCGACGGATGCGATCGGCGACGAGATCCGGAAGGCGCTGGGGACATGAGCGGCTTTGAGACGGACCTGTTGACTGGCGTCGCGCAACTCATTGCCGCCGCCAGCCTTGGAACGTGGCGCGACACGGGCGTCTACACGGCCGCCGAGACCGGGATCGTGTTCGACGTGATCCCCGTCGCCCCGGACAACATCATCACACTGACCGACTACCCCGTCTCAGACGACCCGACCCTGTCTGACTCAGTGATCGGCGTGCAGGTCCGCACCCGGTGCGCCGGGCAGGACCCGCGCCCCGTCAAGGACCTGGACGGCGCCATTTTCAACGCCCTTCACGGCCTCGAAAGCGTGACCCTGACCGGCGGTGTTCGCATCGTGTCGATGGTCCGCCGCTCCGGGGCTTCTCTCGGCCAGGACGCAAACAATCGGTGGATGAGGTCCTCGAACTACTACGCCACCGTCTGGCGCCCCAGCGCCAACCGCTCGTAACCCACATGACCGTCTAGAAGGAGAACATCATGGCAGCAACAACGAAGGTCCAGCTCGGTGCGGCCACCACGGTCCGCAAGTGGTATCTGGACGTCAACACCGGCACCACGGCCGCGCCCGTCTGGACTGGCGTGTTCGGCGTCAACAAGTTCCAGCCGGCTCTGAAGCCGACGATGGTGGACACCAGCGACTTCGACTCCGGCGGCGACATGAGTAGCACCGCCACCGCCCGCGCGTGGAGTGTGGTCTTCGGCCTCGAACGCAAGTCCCAGGCGTCCAACCCCTCCGCCTACGACCCCGGCCAGGAATACCTGCGCCTGCTCGCGGAGAACATCGGACTGCTGAACAGTGTCCAGGTCCGGTGGTACGAGATGGAGTCCGGCGGCCCCCGCGTCGAGGCGTACCAGGGCATGGTTGCTGTCGAGTGGTCCCCCGATGGCGGGG
Organism: Actinobacteria bacterium UBA4719; assembly: GCA_002404345.1. Classification (GTDB taxonomy): domain Bacteria; phylum Actinomycetota; class Actinomycetes; order Actinomycetales; family Dermatophilaceae; genus UBA4719. The sequence continues at coordinate 4,566 of DHJN01000108.1, forward strand.
CCATGTCGGCCACCGACGGCGTGACGGTGACGCTCACCGGGCAGGGCAAGCGGACGATCATCACACACCCGGACACGGTCGCTTCCGTGCCTGCCATCTACAGCTTCACCCCGATCACCGGCCCGGCTGCCGGCGGCACCCTAGTGACCATCACGGGTTCCGGGTTCGCCGGGACTACCGGTATCAAGTTCGGCACCATTGCGGCGCCCAGCTACACGGTAGTCAGCCCCAACACGATCGTCGTGGTTACGCCCGCCGTTCTTGCCAGCACGGTGACCGTCGTCGTGACGAACGCGACCGGCCCATCGACCACGGGTGGCAGCTTCACCTTCGCCTGATGACTAGTCGTGATGCGGGCGGCCCCGGCTGTGGTCGCCCGCATCACCCAACAGCCACCACAGCCAGAGGAGTAAGGAAGCCATGTCCAGATTGGACCTCGCCGGCTACCTCGACGATGACTCTGTCGAGATTGACGGCATCATCTCCACGACCTACCCGGACGGCAAGACGTACACGTTCGCCAGTCCGGACGCCAAGACGGGACTGTCCCTGGCCTCCCTGGCCGACTTGGCCGTCAGGGCGCGTCTCGGCGGTGACATCGGCGCGCAGGCCGCCGCCCTCGAGCTCGACGACAACCAAGAGCGCGACCTGATGCGGGACGTCATGGGCGCCACCCTGGACGAGCTCACCGCGGATGGCGTCTCGTGGGTTCGGATTCAGCGCCTGAACCGCTACCTGTTCATCCATTTCGCGATGGGTGAGGATGCGGCGGCGGGGTTGAAGCTGTCGGGGGGAACCCCGGCCCCGGCGAACAGGGCGGAGCGCCGGGGCGCGAAGAAACTGATCCCGGCGAAGTCCGCAACGCCGCCGGGCTCGCGCGCTGGATCGACGACGGGTCACCGGAAAGCACCCAAGGCCAGCAAAGCCTGACCTGGGGCGCCCTCCTGGACAAGTGGGCGCTGATCGAGTGCGATCTGGCCGACCGGGGTATCGACGTCGGCGACCCGGTACTGATGGCGTCCCGGTCGTGGCGCTGGTTGCGGGTCCGCATCCTGGGCCTGCTCGACGCCCGACTCATGTACGTGGCGCTCGCTGACGGGTCGCTGCTTCCCGTGCCCGGTTCCCGGCTTGGCCGCCACTTCCAGCAGCAGACCTAAACCGAGGGGGTACTGGCGATGGCTCTAAACGTTGGCGAGCTCGTCGCGTACTTGCGGCTCGACATGGGCGACTTCGAGCGGGGTATGGCCAAGAGCCAGGCCCAGGCTGACAAGCTCGACGGCAAGGACGTCGACGTCAAGGTGAAGGCCGACACGGCCGTCGCTGATGAGAAAATCGCCGCCATCATGGCGGCGGCCAACAAGCTCGACTTCCGGGATCCCATCGACGTCAAGGTGAAGGCCGACACTGCTGTTGCGGAAGCCAAGCTGGCCGCTGTTGCTGCGTCCGAGGACAAGGTCGACGCGGGCAACAAGAAGATTGCCAAGTCCGGTCAGGACGCTGGCCGGGGCATGGGTGCCATTGTCGCCGCTGTCCTCCTCCTGGGTCCGGCGCTGGTGCCTATCGTCCAGGCTACGGTTGGTCTGGGATTCGGCTTCGGTGCGATGGGTGTCGCCGGGGTCCTGGCCATCGTCGGCATCGTGACGGAGATAAAGAACGCGACCGTCCTGGGCGGGCAGTTCTCGGCGATGCTAGTCACCCTGAAGGGTGATCTGACGACCCTTGGCCATGCGGCTGCCGTCGGCGTGCTGGGACCCTTCCAGGCCGCTGTGGCGGACCTCCAGATGAAGATGCCCGCCCTGAACGGTCTCATCGGCGAGTTCTCCGTCATCGCCGGCAAGGCGGCCGGGGTGCTGGTCAACGGGCTCGTGTCCGCGATGATCATGCTCGCCCCACTGGGGCGCGACGCGAGCGTGTACATCCTGACCCTGACCCAGCGGTTCGCTGCGATGATGTCCGGCCCGGGTGTCGTCGCCTTCGGTGACTACGTGCGCAGCGTCTTCCCTCAGGTCATGCAGGCCATCGGGTCCATCGTGGGCGCCTTCGCGCATCTCCTGGACGCGATCGCCCCCCTGGGCTTGGGTGCGCTGACTATCCTGCAGGATTTTGGCGACCTCATCAACGCCATACCCACCAACGTCCTCGCCGTGTTGATACAACTCGCGTCGTCGGTGTACATCGGCTTCGAAGCGTGGAAGTTGCTGTCCGGGCCCATCGACGCCCTGTCCAAGTCGCTGAAACTCAATGGCGTGCCCGCGGCATTGCAGGCCGTGGGCGTCTCCGCTGAGACTGCTGCCGCAGGGGTTCGAACCCTGACGATTGCCGCCGGGGTCATCGGCGCGGTCCTCGCCGTGGCGACCCTGGTGTACAGCGCGTTTGCGGATTCGCAGCGTCAGAGCACGCAGGCCGCGAACGACTTCGCCGACGCGATCCGCGCGGACAACGGCGCTATCGGCGAGAACACCCGCGCTATGGCCGTGAAGAGCCTCTCGGACTCCCATGCACTCGATCTGGCCCGCGACCTCGGGATCAATCTCTCCCTCGTGACCGACGCCGCGCTTGGGAACGCCGCCGCACTCAAGGAAGTCACCGCGCAGCTGAACTCGAAGTTTGGGCCGGCCGTTGCCAGCAACGGGGCTCAGATGACGGACGCGCAGCAAAAGGCGATCAAGCTCGGCGAGGCGATCAGCGGCACCAACAGTGCAGTGGGGGCGGGCGCCGAGAAGCAGAAGGAATTGGCCGCCGCGACAGCCACCAGCACGGCCGCAGTCGACCCCGCCCGGGCCGCACAGGACGCGTTCGCCGTCAGCATCGGGACAACGTCCGCGGCCCTTGCCACCGCCACCACGGGGCAGCAGACGACCGCAGACGCCGCCGCGAACGCCGCCGCGAAGATGTACGTGGAGAACGACGCCGCCGGCATCCTCAAGGGCAGCCTGGACACCCTCAACGGCAAGGCGCTCAACGCCGCGCAGGCTCAGAACTCGTTCGATTCGGCGCTGTCGAACATGGGCGACCACATCACTACGACCGGCAAGAAGATCACCTTCACGACCACGTCGATCGGGGACATGTCCACGGCGTCGGTGGCTCTGCGCGGCCAGCTCAACAGCCAGGTCACAGACCTGCAGAACGTCGTCGAGGCCAACGGCGGGCTGTCGGAATCCACCGGCAAGGCCCGCGCCCAGATGGTCACCATGCGCCAGCAGATCATCGACAATGCCGTCGCCCATGGTGTCAATCGGGATGCCGTGACCGCGTATGTTGACAAACTGATGGCGATCCCTGCGACCATCCCGCCGACACAACTGGATATAGACACGGCTGCAGCAGCTGCGAACATCGCCGCCATTAAGGCGCAGGTCGCCAGCATCGCCGCCCAGCCCATCGTCCTGTCGTTCACGGCGAACTACTCCGCCGCGGTCTCGACAGCCCTGGCTGCTCAGCGCGCGAGCATAACGCTGAACCTTCCGGGGCACGCGGGTGGAGGCATACTCACCGGCCCCGGGTCGGGCACGTCTGACTCGATCCTGGGTGTCAACGCGTCCGGTGTGCCGATTGCACGGGTATCCAAGGATGAGTTTGTGGTCAACGCCGCGGCGACGGCGAAGAACCGGGTGCTACTGGACGCGATCAACTCCGGAGCGTCTGCCGTAACGGGTTCCGGGTCACCGAACGGCCCCACCACGTTCAACCTGTACGACGCGAACAACGTCCTCCTGGGAACGATGCAGGGCGTAGCCGTCAACGCGTACGGCCAGGAGTCAGCCAAGCAGGCGCGCCAGAAGGCGAGGGCGACGCGATGAGCAGCACCATGACGGCCACCCTCGCAGCCACCCCCGGCCCGTCCGCGCGGATCACGATCACCGGCATCGTCGGTGCCGCATCGGTCCAAATCTGGCGTGGCGACGGCACGGCTGAGGTCCGCGTGGTCGGCGATGATCTACAGATCCCGACCGGCGGCGTGTTCATCACGGACTACCGCCTGCCGCCGGGCCGCAGCGTCACGTACCGCGCCGTCCTGTACTCCTCGCTCGGCGTGATCACCGAGACGGTCTACGCGACGCTCGGGACGGGGTTCCGCACCAACCTGTGCCCCAACCCATCCTCTGAGGTGGACGTCACGGGCTGGTCTCTGTGGGCCGGCACTGGTGGGGCTGTCACGGCTACGCGAGAGACGTCGGGAGGCGAGGATGGGTCCGCCTTCTTCCGGGGCACATGGACGGCTGCGGCTGCCGCGAACACGGGCGGGTCGATTGCCCCCACCGCCCCGGTCGTCGGACTCACTCCCTACACGATGTCGGTATGGGTGCGCCCGTCGTCGACGAGGATTCTGACTGCTCAGTACCAGTTCTTCAACGGAGCGACTGCGACCGGCGGCGGCGCAGGTACTCCCGTGAGTTGCCCTGCTGGGGTGTGGACCCAGGTCTACGTAGTTGGCACCTCTGCGGCTTCCGACACGACAGTGCAGCTCAGGGCGTATGCCACCAGTGATGCGACTGGATTCCCGATCGGCTTCACGCTCGACTCCGATGCCTGCCTGATCGAGGCCAACGCCCCCGACAGGAACTACTTCGCCGGGGCGCTCGCGACCGGATCACCGACGGTCCCGGTTCTCGTCGACCCGACGACGGCATGGGTCATGGACCCTGAGGACCCCACCAACGCGATGCTGCTGCCGCTCAAGGTGGGCACCAACGCCCAGGTGGGTCACCAGTCCGCCGGCGCCGCAGTATTGCCGCTGCAGGGGCTTCCGATCTGGCTTGGTGGTCCTCGGACCCTGCTGTCGCGTGCGTTCGTCATCTCGACCTTGACTACGGCCGAAGCGACCCAGTTCGCGCAGATGATCGCACCCGGTGGTGTGTTGCTGATCCGGCCGCCCGCGACGATGCGGCACGACACGGGCCTGATCTACGTGGGTGTGGGCTCGATCCCCGAGGCGGCGTGGATCCCGGCTGAGGCTCCCGCGGACTGGACGATCGACGGCACCGAGGTCGCCGACGACGGCTGGCCGACGGTGGTCGCCGAGCGGACGTGGATGGATCTCGAGGCCGAGTGTGCGACCTGGCTCGATGTCGAAGCCATGTACGCGACATGGCTGGCTGTGGAGCAGGGCTGATGTATCCCGTCTCGACCGTGTTCGCACGGGGCCTGGGTTCGCGCGCCTCGTCGATCGTCTCGACCCTCGGTGGACGTTCTCTCGGCCAGATCAACGCCGAGTCTGGGACGCTGTCGTGGGCCTCCGACGGGCGCAAGGTGACCGGCAAGCTAGACATGTCCGTCCCTGACCCGCACGGCACGCTCGCGGCACCAGACGGGCCGCTCGGCTGGATCGGTCAGCAGCTCGTCGTACGGTCCGGCGTGTCCCGGTCCTCGTACGAGGAACTGATCCCGTGCGGCTCGTACCGGATCGACGACTCGGGGTCGGTTGAGCAGGCATGGTCGCTGCACCGCAAATCACTGCTCGCCGTCACCGGGGACTTCTGGTCAGACATCTGGAGCGACATCTGGCCGGGCGCACTGACCCTGGTCGGACCCCAAAAGGTCGTGCGTCGCGGTGGGAAGCTCTCGCCGTCCGCGGTCGACCTGCTGTCCATCCTCGAAGAGGATGAGTTCATTGGTCTGGAGCAGCCGCTTCCCGGGGCCACGATCCGCTCCGAGGTACTTCGCCTGGTGGGTGGCCGGATGCCGGTCGCGTCGTCTTGGTCTGGTGTTGCTGACCCGTCCGTGCCGGCGTCTGTGACGTACGATGCGAACCGTTTGACGGCGATCTGTTCGCTCGCTGCGGCCGTGAACGCGGTCGTGTGGGCCGGCCGTTCGGGAGAACTGCAGTTCGTTCCGCAGCCTGCTGTCGGCGCTACGCCCGTGTGGACGGCGGACGCGACCCGGGCTGTGAAGATCATCATCGCCGGGAACCGGACCGGATTGTACAACCGGTTCATCACTGAGGGCACCGATGCGAACGGGGCTGCGCTGCGTGGCGTCGCCGACGTCCTGGATGGTCCGCTGGCGGTCGGGTCACGGTTCGGGACGGTCACCTACCGCCATTCCGACCCGCTCTCGAAGACTCAGGCAGCGATCGACGCGTCGGCCCAGACGTACCGTGACCGGATCGTCGCCGACCGCACTGTACGGGTCCGGATCACCGTCCCCGCGGATCCGTCACTCGACCCGCTCGACGTGGTGGCCGTGACCGACCCTGAGGGCCGGGTCTGGACTGGTCCGGTCGTGTCGTGCACCATGCCGCTCGAGCCGGGTGTGATGGTCATCGAGATCCCCGTACCACTGTCGGCGGTGATGCCATGAGCGAGCTGTATGTGGGCCACGCGGCCACCCTGCCGGACACTCTCAGCCTCGACGTGATCCCGATGCGCGTCGTCCAGACCTCCCCGCTGCTGGTCCGTGAAGAGTCGGGTATCCGGGACCTGTCCGCGTACAACGGCGTGCCCAGTTGGGTCCATGTGCCTGGCGATCCGGTCCTGGTCCGCAAGTCGACGATGACCATCGAGGCGACCCTGGCGACCCGGCCGCAGTCGGCCACCGTCACCGGCATCTCCGGGACGCTGATCACGGTCACCTCCGCGGGCCTCACCTGGTCAGCGATCGCGGTCGTGGCGCCGTCCATGGGCGCTGTGGTGGCACTTTCCTGGGGCTCTGAGGGCGCCGTCATCATCGGCACCATCACTGGCACCATCCCGACACCTACCGGGACCGCCGCTCAATCCTTGCCGAGCGGCGGCGCCCCAGTGACCTTGTCGTTCAGGCCGACCCAGTCGGGTACCTACCGGAGCGGGTCGCTGCGCGGAGACACGTCCGGGAACCTCTTCCAAGGCCACTGGGTCGCTCCGGCATCGTCGGCCGACAACACCGGCATCTGGTGCTACGGCGGGGCGTGGGGCGCGGTCCACGGAAAGACGGTCTTGGCTGCGACGATCACCGTGCAGCGCGGCCCGATCGGTTCCGGGTCCAACTCAGCGCGGCCGGTCCATCTCAAACTCCACAACGTCGACAGCCTCCCGGCCAGCACGCCGGGTCTGAACGCGTCGGCGAACAACTCCCTCTCCCTGGCCCCGAACCAGGCCGGAACGGTCGATGTGACCGCGATGGTGCAGGAGATCGCCAACGCCACCGCTGCAGGGTTCGCCGTCACCTATGCGGGCACCACCGACTACGCCATGTTCCTTGGCGCCGGGCCTTCGGACTCGGGCGTCCTATCCGTGACCGTCCAATGAGGAGGACCCATGAGTGCTGATCCGATCGCCGGCATCCCGTACCCGCTCCGGAGCGTGGCGCCCAACGTCACCGCGACGATGCAGCCCCCGATCGACGCGATCGGGGCCAAGTTCGGTGCGGGGACCACCCGCCTGCGAGAGATCCCAGTCACCATCTATGGAGCCCTGGGCTCGGCCCTTGACATTGCCACCCCGCAAACCATCGCCGCGTCCCCGCTTGGCGCTGGTTCGTACGTGCTGCGGGCCAGTGCATCAATGCAGGGGACGTGCCCGGCCGGAACTGGTCTGCAGATGGACATCATGCTCGACGGGGTGGTGATCGCAACGAACAAGGGGACCAACGCCGCCGCGTCGGGCAACACCATAACGGCGGCCGCGAACCGATCTGTGAAGATCTCCGACACGGCGTCGCACATCGTCCGCGCCGTCGTCACCCCCCTGTCGGGCACGGTGACACTGATCGCCGATACGACCCGCTTCTTCGAGATTTCAGCGACCGCCTGCTGGCCTACAGCGCTATGACGGTGTCCGCACTCGACGACGTCCTGGCGTCCATCACCATCGACAATCTCGACACGATCGCTGCGGCGCTTCTCGACCGGGTCGCCGTGGTACGCAAGGCCGCCGAGCTCGACGACGCGACCCTACGTACGGCGATCGGAACACGCGTCACGGCGCTCCGCGCGGCCGCCACCGTCGCCACCACCGACCAGGCCACGGCAACCTCTGCAGCGACCTCGGAGACCGCGATGGCGGCGACAGTCACGGCCTCGACCCCGGCCGTGACTGTTGCTTATCTGACGGCCATCCGTGACCAGATCGCCGCACTCCACACGACGCTCGCCGACCTGCAGACATGGCGGGCTCAGATGGACGCCGACTACGCCCTCGCCACGACAGCCACCGCAGACCTCGCCACCGTCGTCGCAACGAAACTCTGAGGAGCGCCATGGCACAGCTAGTCGACTACGCCTGGACCAAGCCGTCGGCCTCGCAGATCGTTGCGGGCGGGTTCGCGGGAGTCCTTCGATACCTGTCCCACGACAGCGGCAAGAACCTCTCTGGTGGGGAGCGTGACGCGCTGCTCGCAGCAGGCCTGTCCATCGGGCTCGTGTGGGAGACGACCGCGACCCGCGCCGGCCAGGGCTATGCCGCGGGCCAGCAGGACGTCCAGGCCGCGGAGGCGCAGGCTGGCGCTCTCGGGTACCCGGCTGGTTGCCCGATCTTCTATGCCGTCGACTATGACGCAGCCCCGGCCGCGGTCGTCCCGTACTTCCAGGGCGTCCAGGGCCTCGCGCGCTGGCCGGTCGGCGTGTACGGATCGGCGAACGTGATCGAGGGCGTGCCCGTCCCGTGGAAGTGGCAGACCATTGCATGGAGCCATGGACGTGTCTCCGCACAGGCGCACTTCTACCAGACGTTGCTCGCGTCGCTCCCAGGCTGCGACCTGAACAAGGTCCTCCGCCCGGTTCCGCTCTGGTCCACAGGCGCGGGTAGTTCCGGCGGCATCGCGTCCGGCACGGTCCACATCCCGACCGCACCAACTTTCCCCAGCACCACACCGACCAAACGGAGGAATCACACCATGTTCTATCTCGCCAACACCGGGACCTACTACCTGGCCACCGACTTCAACATTCAGGTGATCGAACCCGACTACGTCTCCACCGCGACCGGCCAGTGGGGTGCCCCGGTCAACGTCACCGCCGAGTACATCACCCGGTTGACCGACATCGTGCGAGCCAACCGCCTGCAGTCCCACGCGAGCAACTGAGAGGCATGAACATGGAACTCACCGCCGCAGTAGCGATCCTGGTAGCCGTCGTGGCGCCGTTCGTGATCGCCGTCATCACCCGTCCCACATGGACGCCGGACCAGAAGCGCAACACGGCGCTCATCGTGGCCGTGGTGCTAGGCGTCATCGTCGCTGTGGCCACGGGCAGGATCGAGCAGATTCCTGCCATCGTGACCTCTTGGCTGGCTCAGGGCACCATCGTGATTGGCATCGTGGTCTCACTGGCACAGGGCTTCTACCAGGCTCTCAAGCCCGCGGTGGTCAAGGTCGAGGCCGCTACGAGCCCGGCGCCCATCGTGCCCGGTGTGCCGATGCCATCCGACATGGCCATCGCTGATCCCGTGACGAGCGTGCCCACTGACGGCACGCCCCCGACCGTCATCTCGAACTGATCGGGCCGGGGGGACGATCGTGAGCAAGCCACCAGGCTGGACCAGGTCCGCCAAGGGCTGGACCATCGAGACCTACGCCGCCCACAACGAGGCCATGCGCCTGGCGGATAAGGAGTTGATCGAAGAGCGTGACCGGCGCTACGCCGAGGTCAACGTCGAGAAGGAGAAGGCCCTCAAGATCAAGGAGACCGCCGACCTTGCAGCGCTGGAGCTGGCTCGCGAATCCCAGACGTACAAGGAGCAGCAGAACGACGTGCTCCGCGACAAGAACCTGTCCGAGTCCGGCATCTACGCCACCAACTCATCCGTGGCCGCCGCGATCAACACGCTGCGCGATGACCTCAAGCCCTTGTTCGATTTCGTGTCCGGGCAGAAGGGCGCGTCGTCATCCTCCGATCGGATCTCGGGGCGCGTGTACGCCTTCGGTGCGATTCTCGCGACCCTCTTCGGCGGCATCGTTGTTCTGCTCACCAAGCTCCTCGGGGGCTGACATGCTCACCATCGCGGATCTCGACGAGTTCAAGGTGTTCGGCGTCCCCACCGGCTATGAGCCGAACGTTCGCCGCTTCTACCCGCCGCACGACGACGCCCACCCGGTCATCATGAAGCTCCTCAAGGAAGTCCGGACGTCGCTCGTGCTGAGCATGTTCGGATTCACCGACACCGAGGCCGCGGCGGAGGTCGACCGGTGCCTGAAAGATCCGGTCATCTTCGCCCAGATCACGCTCGACTCGACCCAGTTCGGCGGCAAGACAGAGCACGAACTGCTGTCGGGCTTCCGCTGGGACGAGGACGGCAACTCGGTCGCGGTCGGGCGCTCCGAGAAGGGCGAAATCGTGCACCGCAAGGTCATGATCGTCAACGGCGTCTGGCTCGTCACCGGCTCGACGAACTGGAGCCTCAACGGTGAGCAGCGCCAAGACAACGAGCTCACCGTGGTCTATGACGCTCTCGCGTGCGCCGAAGCCCGCCACCTGCTCGACCTCAGCCACACGAAGGCGCTGCAAGACATGGCTAAGAAGGCCGCCCAGATGAGCAAGTCCGGGGAATGAAGCCACGGGTCCGCCGCTGGACACGTACCGACCATCCGAACCCGTGGGAGTACCGCGTCGGCACGATCCGCGGCCACCGGGCCACCTGGCGGCTCGCCTTCGACCGCACCATTCAGCTCATCGCTGACCAGACCTGACCGCATCGCGATAGGAGCATGACATGGCCCACCCTCTACCAGGACAGCCCGGTACGAACACGTGGGGCGACGGGGTCGACGCGGCGCTCGCAGCGTTCCCCGCGGCCAACCTCGCGGGCACCATCGACGACGCACGGCTGCCCAGCTCAGCGCAGGCGGCGTGGCTGGCGTCCACGTACATGCTGGCCGCTGCGTACACTGTGCCGCTGATCGGCGCCGGCATTGACTACACCGGCGCCACGGACTCCACGGCGGCTGTTCAGACGATCATCGACGCCAACCCAGGCAAGGTCTTGCAGTGGGCCAACGGTGTCTTGGAGTTCTCGAATCTGACCGTGTCAAAGGGTCAGCATCTCAGGGGATTGGGCCAGCAGGACTGGCGCGACCGGACCTCCACCTTCAACAGCGCCGGATGGGCGGTCAACGCGAACTTCTCCGGCACCGTCCTCCGGTCCACGGCCACGTCGGGGGCCGCGATCACCATCTGCGACACGGAGGTCAACTCCGGCGGCATCTCCGACCTGACCCTCATCGGTCCCGGAACCGGGACGAGTGTCGGTATCGTCTGGGGCTCCACCACATGGACCGTCGTCAACGCGCGCAGCCGTAGCGTCAAGGTCGGCAACTTCTCGGTCGGCGTGCGCACCAACCTCGTCAACGAAGGCAGCTTCTACGATTTGGCGATCCGCGGATGCACCCTCGGACTTGACCAGGCATACACGTCGATCCAGAACGCCTTCTACCTGCTCGACGTCCAATGGTGCGGTGACGGTGTGCATGTCGCCTCGAACTGCTACGCGAACGCTTTCTACTCGCCCATCGTGCAGTCGAACAGTGGCACCGGGATTGTCGTCAACGGCACCAAGAACGTGTTCTATAACCCGTACTGCGAGAACAACACGACTCGCGCGATCGACATCGTCGCCGGGAGCGGGAACCGAATCGACGTCCCGTTCGGCAACGACGCGTCCGACGACATCCGCATTCAGGCTGCGGCGACCGACACGTCGGTCACTGGCTTCGGGTTCGCGGGCGGCGTCGCCACGCTGCACAACGCAGGCGTCCGCAGCTACCTCCAGGGCAACTTCGCCGGCGTCCTGACCGACACCGGCACTGGCACCATCGTCGTCGACTCGGGGATGGCCGGGAGCACGTACGGCGCATGGGACACGACCTACGTGCCCACACTGGGTGGCACGGGGTGGGCGATCGGCAACGGCACGATCACGGGGACGCAGGTCGTCATCGGGAAGACGGTCCACATGACCGCCACCATCACGTTCGGGACCACGTCCACGTTCGGGTCAGTATCCCCCACGATCACGCTCCCGTTCGCTTCCAACGTCGCCCGCGGAAGCTCGTACGGCACCATCCTCCAAAGCGGTGTGGGCTCGTATCAGCTCGCGCCCTACCATTCGTCCACGACCGTCATCACTGCGTACGCGCTCGGTGCGAACGGGGCGTTCACGAACCTGACGGCCACCTACCCGGCCACGTTCGCAGCCACGGATGTGCTGAAGGTGTACTCGACCTACGAACGCGCCTGACCCCTACCTCGCCGCATCGTCGTCGAGGTCCAACGCGCCCACTCTGCTCCGGCAGGGTGGGCGCGTTTTGCTGTGTCCGGCTGACGCACGTAGAGCGCACGCGGCTGCACGGGTAGCGTCCCTCACCTAGCGAGAGCACGAATGTACAGAGGTTCGAGTCCTCTCTCGGACACCCCTATCACCCCTAGTCAGGACCACTTGACTAGGGGTGTTGCCATGTTGCCAGGGTGCACGATGGGTCACGGGGGAGCATGACGGGCCACCAGTAGCGCACGTGGGGCGCACGGGTTACGGTGGTGACATGACGAACGACGAACACGATGCCCACCGACCACCAGGCGATGGAGGCGATCGGTCATGAGTGACCCCATCGACCTAGACGCGATCCGGGCACGCGCAGACGCAGCAACGGCAGGACCGTGGACGTGGAGGGAACACCCTTCCGGCTTCTTCGAGTTCAGCAACGCCGACGGGGTCATCGGGTGGGGCCAGGAGGAGGCGGCATTCGAGTTCGCAGCCCATGCCCGCACGGACGTCCCAGCGCTACTCGCTGAGGTCGACCTGATGCGCTACGCCGCTCGGGTCCTCCACGCCGAGGTTGAGCGGCTGCGGGCCGAGAACGCGGGGCCACGCCCGTGAACCGCCGCGCGTTCGGCACCATCCGCAAACTCCCCAGCACCCGCTGGCAGGCCTCCTACATCGGCCCCGACAACCGCCGCCACGTCGGCTGGTCCACCTACCTCGTCAAGGCCGACGCTGAGGTGTGGCTGCGCGATGAGGAGATCCTGATCGACCGCGCCCAGTGGACAGCACCCGCCCGACGCCGCCCCGTGGAGCAGGTCGACGGGATGACGCTCAGGGAGTACGCCACCGCCAACCTGCGGCGACGCGCCACCCGCGCCCGCAAGCCGATCCGGCCGACGACGACTGACCTGTACTGGAAACTTTTGGATCTAGCGATCCTGCCCACGCTCGGCGGCAAAGCGCTCGTGGACATCTCCCCCGCCGACGTACATCGCTGGCACGACGGCCTCCCCGGCACTCCCACCCAGAACGGCAACGCGTACCAGCTGCTCCGATCGCTCATGGCCGACGCGCTCGAGGACGAGATGATCGAACGGAACCCCGTCCGGATCAAGGGCGCCGGGAAGCCCGCACCGAAGGCCAAGGGGCAGGCGCTCAATATCGGCGAGCTCCAGGCGTACACGGCGGCGGCCGACCGTCACGCGCTCCTGCTCTTGCTCGCCGCCTGGTGCGGGCTGCGCTCCGGCGAGGACCGCGGGCTACGACACTGCGACGTCGCTGACGACGGGAGCGCGATCAAGGTTGAGCAGACCGTGAGTAAGATCGGCAGGGGCAAGGATCGCACCTGGTACATCGGGGCGCCGAAGACAGCCGCCGGCATGCGGCGTATCGCCGTCCCGCCCCACCTGCGGCCCATGCTCAGGGCATGGTTGGACGCCTACGACGGGCCTGCTGACGGGCTGCTGTTCCCTGCTGGGGACGGACGCTCCCCCATGGACTCCGTCGTGCTGTGGCGGGCACACAAGGCCGCTGCGGTGGCCATCGGGCGACCGTCGCTCAAGATCCACGACCTGAGGCGGACCGCGCTCACGCTCGCGGGCCAGACTGGCGCGACGGTGAAGGAACTTCAGAACATGGCTGGCCATACAACGCTACAGATGGTCCAGACGTACCAGGTCTTCGACAGCCAGCGCGCGGACGCCGTTGCCGAGCGGATGAGCGCACTGCTGCCCGCTTCTAAGACGCCTCTCATCTGAGGACCCGTTCTGTCTGAGGTCGCGGTCACCGTCTGAGGCATGACCCTCAGTGCCCTTGGGCGACCTTCATCACTTCCCACGGCTCCCGACCCAGCGATCGGCATATGGCCTCGAACTCGGCGACGGTCATGGACTTCTGCCCGCATGTCGGGTTCCCATGGGTAGACGATGACGGTCCTGAACAGGAAACCTCAACCGGGGCCAGTCGAAAAGTTCCGGGGTTGACCCAGGAAGACACGCCCGTAATTCGGAGGTTGTAGTTCCATCTGACTAGGGACTTCGCACAACATCGGAAGTTTTCGACTCAGGGGGCTTGCAAGTTCCCCCAAGTTCCCCCATGATTGGGGACATGACAGCGAGAACCTCCGAACTTGATAAGCGCGAGAGGGAGCGGATCGGGGCAACCATCCGAGCTCTCCGGCTCAAGATGGGGTGGCGGGCCGACGACTTCGCCGTAGAAGTCGGGATCAGTCGCCCGTACCTTTCCAACATCGAGGCTGGCCGCAAGGCCGCTACTCCCATCCTCGTCGCCAACATCGCCCGCGCTCTCAACGTCCCCCAGGTCGCGATCGTGAGGGACGCAGCATGAGCGCTCCGGTGCTGTTCCAGTTCATGCCGCCGCTCCTGCCGAGCGAGTACGCATCCCTCACCGAGTCCATCCGCCAGCACGGCATCCAGGTACCGGTGCTCGTGGACGAGAACGGCGCGATCATCGACGGCCACCACCGCGACATGATCGCCGCCGAACTCGGCATCGACTGCCCACGCGACGTACGCACTGGCCTGTCGGACAGCGTGAAGCGGACGCTGGCGATCTCGCTGAACAAGGACCGCCGCCACCTCACCCGCGCTCAGGTGCAGGCGTTGCTGGAGGAGTCGGTGAAGGCCGACCCGCAACTGACCGACCGCGAGCACGCCCGCCGCATCGGGGTCAGCCACGTGACCGTGGCCGCTGTCCGAAACGATCTCGCCGCGAATGGACAGATTGACCATTCGATCCCTCGCGTGACCTCCGAGGGCAAGCCCGCTCCCGGACCGAAGCCCACCGAGCGCATCGACCCAGACACGGGCGAAGTGCTCGACGGCAAGACGTACACCCGGACCGAACCCACCGCGCCGCGACGGACCCCGCTCCCCGGTCTCATCCAGACGGCCGGATGGGACCTAGAGAAGACGGTCGACCGCATCAAGCGGCTGGTGGACGACGACCGATTCAGCACCCACAAGACGGAAGTGGCTCCGCATCTGCGGAGCCACTTGACCAGCGCGATTGAGGTCCTGGAAGACCTGCTCAACCGCATCAACAACAACTAGCTAGGAGCATACATGTCTCAGGTCCCAATGTTCGAGATCCTCACCCTGACACCCGCCATGGCTAAGGAGTGGCTGGAGAACCAAGCCCCCAACCGCAACAAGAAGCCGACGAAGATCGTCAAGTTCGCCCGCGACATGAAGCACGGCCGGTGGGAGTTCACGGGCGAGACGATCAAGTTCGACCGCAACGGCCAGATGATCGACGGACAGAACCGTTGCTACGCCGTCATCGAGGCGAACACGCCGATCACGGCGGCCATCGTCCGAGGGCTCGATCCGGCCGCCCAATCGGTCATGGACTGTGGCTCACCGAGATCCACCCGCGACGCGCTCACCTTCGCCGGATATGCCAACGCCAAGGACCTATCGGCCACCATCTCGACTCACTTCGCATGGAAGGTGGGGGCGTTCTCGAGCTGCGTGGGGATCATGAGTGGAACCTTCCGACTCACGAACGCCGAGATGCTCGACTACGCAACCGAGCATCCAGAACTCGCGGCATACGCGGAGCGCGCCAAGCACCTGTACAACCAGGGGCTGAAACTCCCGTGCGGAGCAATAGCGACCGCGGTGGCAGAGACCACAGCCATCGATCCCGACGCCTCGATCGAGTTCTTCGACCGGATCGTGTCGCTGAAGACAGCCGGGGCGGGAGATCCGATCTACACACTCCTCAAGCGAGTCACCGCAATGCAGAGCGGAGGTCCCGGCCGGGTGTACCCGTCGACCGCGCTCTTCGTCCTGTTCCGTACGTGGAACGCGGTCCGCGCAGGCGAGACGTTGAAAAAGTTCCAGTTCGGCGCCGCTGCCACGGAGCAGCACCCCGCGACGTGGGCCAAGATCCCGGAGCCCCGATGACCGCACCCGCGTACTACAGCATCCGCGATGTCTGCGACCTGCTCGTGATCTCCCGCTCGACCGTGAAGCGCAGGCTAGCCGAGGGCCTGTTCACCCGGGTCAAGATCGGCGGCTCTGTTCGCATCCCCAGGGCCGAGGTCGACGGACTGATGCCACGCAAGCGACGACGCGTCGCCTAGTCGTCCCTCCCGCCTTCCACGGGGGAGGGGCCTGCGGTCCGGGCGAGAGATGCGGC
>DHJN01000210.1:0-325 GCA_002404345.1 Actinobacteria bacterium UBA4719
TCGACTCCGGCGCCCAGTCGAAGGTCTTGCCCTTCGGCGTCGGGAGGGAACGCCAACGGTCATCACCGGCGAAGACGTCGGCGTAGTCGTTGGTGAACATCTCCTTGGTGATCGAGGCCTCGACCACCTTGGCGACGTCGGCCGCACCCGGCCAGATGTCGCGCAGGAACACGTCGACGCCCTTGGGGTCGGTGCCGATCGGCTCGGTGTCCGGGTCCCAGTCCATGGTCCCGGCCAGCGCGTAGGCCACGACCAGCGGCGGCGACGCGAGGTAGTTCATCTTGATGTCGGGGTTGATCCGGCCCTCGAAGTTGCGGTTGCCCGA
>DHJN01000210.1:428-1162 GCA_002404345.1 Actinobacteria bacterium UBA4719
CAGCCGTAGCCGACCAGGTGGAAGCCGAGCTTCTCCAGGTAGGGCCAGAGGCCGGCCTTCTCGTAGTAGTCGGTGACGACCTTGGAGCCGGGAGCCATCGAGGTCTTGACCCAGGGCTTGACGCTCAGGCCGCGCTCGACGGCGTTCTTGGCCAGCATCGCCGCCGCCACCATGACCGAGGGGTTGGACGTGTTGGTGCACGACGTGATCGAGGCGATCGCGACGTGACCGTGGTCCATCTCGGTCTGGGTGCCGTCGACCAGCGTGAGCGGCACCCGGTTGGTCGCCCGTGAAGTCTTGGGCAGCCCGAGTGAACCGTGCGGACGGTCCGCTGCCTGCTCCGCGGCACTCTGTCCGTTCGCATGGTACGTCGGGGCATCGCTGGCCGGGAAGGACTCCTTGCCGGCCTCGTCCACCACACCGTTGTGGTCCTCGTCGTCGACCACGTAGTCCACCAGAGTCTTGTGGAAGGACTCCTTGGCGTCGGTCAGCGAGATGCGGTCCTGCGGGCGCTTCGGCCCGGCGATCGAGGAGACCACCGTCGAAAGGTCCAGCTCGAGGTACTCGGAGAAGACCGGCTCGACCGATGCGTCGTGCCAGAGGCCCTGTTCCTTGCTGTAGGCCTCGACCAGAGCGACCTGCTGCTCACTACGGCCGGTGAGGCGGAGATACTCGCAGGTGACCTCGTCGATGGGGAACATCGCCGCGGTGGAGCCGAACTCGGGGCTCATGTT
>DHJN01000210.1:1328-5861 GCA_002404345.1 Actinobacteria bacterium UBA4719
TCGATGCCGCCGACGCCCCAGCCCAGGACGCCCAGGCCGTTGACCATGGTGGTGTGCGAGTCGGTGCCGACGCAGGTGTCGGGGTAGGCCATGCCGTTGCGGTCGAAGACGACCCGGGCGAGGTGCTCGATGTTGACCTGGTGCACGATCCCGGTGCCGGGCGGCACGACCTTGAAGTCGTTGAACGCGCTCTGCCCCCACCGCAGGAACTGGTAACGCTCGCCGTTGCGCTGGTACTCCAGCTCGACATTCCGCTCGAAGGCGTCGGCCCGGCCGGCAACATCGGCGATCACCGAGTGGTCGATGACCATCTCGGCGGGTGCCAGCGGGTTGATCCGGCTCGGGTCTCCGCCGAGCTCGGCGACGGCCTCACGCATGGTGGCGAGGTCGACGATGCACGGGACGCCGGTGAAGTCCTGCATGATCACGCGCGCCGGCGTGAACTGGATCTCGGTGTCAGGCTCGGCGCTGGGATCCCAGCCGGCGAGGGCGCGGATCTGCTCCGCTGTGATGTTGGCGCCGTCCTCGGTCCGCAGGAGGTTCTCCAGCAGGATCTTGAGGCTGAAGGGCAACCTCCCGCTGCCCTCAACAGCCGAAAGACGGAAGACGTCGTATGACGCGTCCCCCACCTCCAGAGTCCCCCTGGCTCCAAAACTGTCTACGCTGTGCTCGCTCACCTGTACGGCTCCTTCGCAATTTATCTTGACGTCAAGATATATCTAACCACACCTCGACCAGAGGGTGTCCGGTGCACACAGGCTCAGGTGTGATCCGTCACCAATGCCTCGCGCAGTCCCACCGGGATCGGCGCCTTGTCCCGGCCGCTGATCTCGACACACACGTAGGTGATCGTCGCGTGGGCGCACCGGGTCCGCTCCTGACCCGCCTCACCCGCCGCCTCGACCCGCTCGATGTCAACGCGGTTGAACTCAACGCGGTTGATGTCAAAGTCAAGACGGAACGACGTCGTCCCCACATGATCCACCCGCACGGCGACCTCGGCCTGCTGAAATGCCTGAAGGCTGTCGAGCCACTCGAGCTCCGCCTTGCGCAGCACGGCGTCGAACCCCTGCGCCCGCAACGTCGCGTATCCGTAGCCGATCGACTCCATGAAGGCGCTCATCGCCTCGTCGCACCAGCCGAGGTACCACATGTTGAACACGACGCCGAGGGAGTCGACCTCGAAGAAGCGAACATCCAGGGGATACCGAAAACCGTTGTCACTGCTCAAAACTGCTCCCTCATGACCCGCTCTGCTCATGCCTGCTCCGCTCATGCCAGTAGTACCGATCACTGCTCCGCTCATGCCAGTACTACCGATCACTGCTCCGCTTATGCCTGATGCGTCGTCGGTCGCCTCGCCACGAGCACGAGGTCAATGGCATCGCCCTCCGGCAGATGGCGGACCACCTCGCCCAGACGTTCGACCAACAGCCCCTCACTCGCCGCGCGGTAGCCGGCTTCGGTGTGGAGCAGCCGGGCATCGCGCGGGCCGCCAGCTCCCTGCGTGAGGTTGCGCAGGGCGTGACCGACCACGACCAGCGCACCTCCGGGAGCCAGCCAGTCGCGGGCACGCGCCAGGATCTCGTCGGCGAGATGCAGGTAGGCCACCAACACCAGGTCGAAGGTGGCACCGGCCGGCGGCGTCCACGACCGTACGTCAGCCACGACCCAGTCAACCGCGACGCCCAGCTGGTCAGCCCCGGCACGACCACGTTCGATCCCCACAGCGGAGAAGTCGACAGCTGTGACCTGCCACCCCAACGAGGCCAGCCAGACGCCATGGCGTCCCTCCCCCGAGCCCAGGTCGACTGCGCGACCAGGGGGCCAGTCCCCGATCGTGGCGGCCACCCAGGCGTTCGGTTCCGCCGACCAGACACGGTCCGGTCCGGCATACCGGCTGTCCCACTCCTGCGCACCGTGACCCGCCGTCATGTCCCCTCCGTCATGTCCCCGCCGTCATGTCCCCACCGTGCCGTCCCCGCCGTCAGTCAGAGGCTCCAGAACGGCGATGCACTCCACATGGTGAGTCATCGGAAAGGCATCAAAAGCGCGCACGGTCCGTATGCCGTAGCCCGCGTCACGCGCGTAGGCGACGTCACGCGCCAGCGCAGCCGGGTCGCACGCGACGTAGGCGATGGCGCGAGGCGCCAAGGCGGCGATGTCCTTGATGACCGACTTGCCAGCCCCCGTGCGAGGTGGGTCGAGAACGACCAGGTCGGTGCGGATCCCCTGCCGGACCAACGGTTTCAACGCACGGTCGACCTTGCCACGACGCAGCTCGACCTCCGGGTGCAGCCGCAGGTTGCCCTTGGCATCCGCGATGGCTCGCGAGTCCGACTCGATGGCCAGGACGGCTCCGGCCGGACCCACGGCATCCGCAAGGGCCAGCGCGAACAGACCGACGCCCGCGTAAAGGTCCAACGCACGCTCCCCCGCTTGTGGGGCCAGCTCCCGCAGCACATGCACGACAAACGTGGCTGCAGCTCGCGGGTGGACCTGCCAGAACCCCCTGGCCGAGAGCCGGAACTGCGCCGACCAGTCTCCGGTGTCGACCCGCTCCGTGACATACGGGACGTTCGAGTCCCGCGACGGCAGAGGCACCGTGACGGCGCGAGGCTCACCGCTGGCGTCCACGACATCAACGGACGTGGCCATCGGCCAGCGGCGTTGCAGTACTCCGGTCTCGATCACCCGCTCGGTCGAGATGAGGCAGTCGTCGACCGGGATGATCTCGTGACTGTGGTGCCGGTGCAGCCCCGCGGCACCCGCGGCATCGATGGCGAACTCGGTCCTGGTCCGCCATCGGGTTCCCTTCTCGTCGCCGGGGAGCGCCTCGACGGCCACGTCGACGTCGAGGCCGGCCAGACGCTGGAGCTGCTCGACCACCACTGCTGACTTCAGCTCACGCTGGTATGTGAGCTCGCAGTGTTGCCAGTCACATCCGCCGCATCTGCCAGGACCGGCGAACTGGCAGGGAGGCACGACCCGATGCGCTGAGGGCTCGAGCACCTCGACAGCGTCCCCGAACAGGAACCGGTCACCTGCCTTACCGTCGGTGATCTGCACCCGCACTGTCTCACCCGGCAGGGCATGACGTACGAACACCACGCGGCCGTCATGCCTGGCCACGCAGTGGCCACCGTGGGCGACCTTGCCGATCCGGACCTCGAACGCCGTGCCGACCAACGATGCGCGCGGGTCCTGGCCCTGGCCCTGGCCCTGGCCCTGGTCATGGTTCGGGTCCTGGCCCTGGTCGCTCAATTTCCGCGCCGAACCGTACCAGCGCCCTGGTCCTCGAAGCGCTCTTCTGCGCCCTCGGAGGAACGCAGCTGCCAGGGCACGCTGGTCATCATCACACCGGGTGTGAAGAAGACGACACCGATGGGGAAGTCGGAGAAGACGGTCTTGGACAGCTGGCCGATGATCGTGTCCTGGGTGTAGGAGCTGCCCACCGGCTTGCCACCCAAGGTGAGGCGGTACGACGCCACCACGATGAGCATGACAAAGACGACAGCGAGGCCGATCTGCCACGAGTGGGTCGTGGCGAAGGCGCCACCGGCAACGGCGAGGGTGAGGAAGATCTCGTCGGGCGCGTAGGCCACCGACGAGAGTGCATCGCTGGCGAACACCGGGAGCGCTATCCGTTTGGGAAGCAGCGTCTCCCCGAGCCTGTCGCTGCGCATGGCTCTACCCACGAGCAGCCGCTTGATGATCCTGCCTGAAGTCGACACGGCAATCACTCTAGGCGGCAACCCAGCCGGGCATCGCGCGCGTAGCGGACCTTCGGGCGCGAGCGGGCCGTCGCTCGGTGTAGCGTCGGCGCGTGCACTTCGTCATCATGGGTTGTGGCCGGGTCGGGTCGACCCTGGCCCTCAGTCTCGAGAGTCAGGGCCACGACGTGGCCGTCATCGACACCAACCGCGCGGCCTTTCGCCGTCTGGGAGGCAGTTTCGAGGGCAAGAGGGTCAACGGCCTCGGATTCGACCGCGACACCCTGGTCGAGGCCGGCATCGAGAATGCCTACGCTTTTGCTGCCGTGAGCAATGGGGACAACTCCAACATCCTGGCTGCCCGCGTTGCCCGTGAGACGTACGGCGTCGAACACGTCGTGGCGCGAATCTACGACCCCGGCCGAGCGGAGATCTACCAGAGGCTGGGTATCCCCACCGTCGGCACTGTGCGCTGGACCTCGGACCAGATGCTGCGCCGCCTGCTGCCCCAGGGCTCTGTCCCCGAACACACCGACCCCAGCGGCCATGTTGTCATCGCCGACGTGCCGGTCAACCCGGCCTGGATCGGCCGCCGGATCAGCGAGCTCGAGTCGACCTCAGGTGCCCGCGTGGCCTATGTGACCCGACTCGGCGAGGGCATGATACCCGGCGCCGATACCGTCTACCAGGACGGGGACCTGGTCCACCTCGTCACGACCGCGAAAGCCCTGACCACCGTCGAGCGGACACTGGACCAGACACCACCGGTCCACTGACTGCCCGCCACCTGACTTCGCCCCGAAAGACCATCGCACGAAAG
>DHJN01000210.1:5941-7000 GCA_002404345.1 Actinobacteria bacterium UBA4719
GCAGTGTGGGTCGCTCGATCGCCCGCGAGCTGCTGCACAACGGACACCAGGTGCTCTTGATCGACAAGGATGTCGACGATGTCCAGGCCAGGCTTGTCCCCGCAGCGACGTGGCTGCTGGCTGACGCCTGCGAGATCAGCTCGCTGCACGAGGCCGGTCTTGCCGACTGTGACGTGGTCGTGGCCGCGACAGGGGACGACAAGGCCAACCTCGTCCTGTCCCTGCTGGCCAAGACCGAGTTCGGGGTGCCCCGCACCGTTGCCCGGGTGAACAACCCCAAGAACGAGTGGATGTTCGACGAGGCCTGGGGTGTCGATGTTGCCGTGTCGACTCCCCGCCTGATGACCGCACTGGTCGAAGAGGCAGTCAGCGTCGGCGACCTGGTGCGTATCTTCACCTTCGGTCAGGGCGCTTCCACGATGGTCGAGCTCACGCTTCCGGACGACAGCCCGTTCGCCGGCAAACGGGTCGGGGACGTTCCCTGGCCCAACGACAGCGTCCTTGTGGGCATCATCCGCGAGGACCACCCGATTGCGCCGAGCCGCGATGACTCTCTCGAGGCTCACGACGAGCTGCTTTTCCTCGCCACGCCTGAGGTCGAGGACGCCCTCGAGGCGATGCTCAGCCCGGGCGACCGGAAGCCCCGCGACAAGGAGTGAGCCGGCAGCCCAAAGAATGATCCCGACGTTGCCGAGCCCGACCGGATGCCGACCGACGCCGACGCCGACGCCGACGCAATGATGCCGGAGGTCAGGCAGGCGGTTTGTGCGCCGTGAGCGGCGTCTTGCCCCGCACGAGCATCGTTCCCATGATCGCCAGCGCGACCAGGTAGGCCGGCCATCCCAGTGCGATCTTGGCGACTCCCAGCAACATGACCTGCCCCGCGAGATACAGCGGGAGCATCACCACGACGCGCACGGCGTAGAGCATGACGAGCACCATGGTGAGGCGCTGGCAGACGGCGACCAGACCGCGGTCACGTCGCCAGGCCGTGGGGTCCTGAGCCATCTGCGGGTCGCCGGCGGCGACCATGAATCCGACGATCGGCCAGCGCACCAC
>DHJN01000210.1:7077-25032 GCA_002404345.1 Actinobacteria bacterium UBA4719
CGGCCAGCGCACCACGACGGACAACAGCGATGCGACTCCCCAAGCCGCGCTGGTCAGGATGCCGGGCAGGAATGCGGCCTCTGCCTTGCCACTGCGTAGCGCGAAGAACGCGGCGATGGCGGTGGCGAATATCGCCGACAGCACGTAACGGGGCGTCTGACGTGTCGCCAGGCGAACGATCAGCAAGATCAGGACGATAGCTGCCGAAGCAGTCACCGCGATCTTGACGTCGTGTCGCGTGGTCCACCCCAGCACGAATGCGACGGTTGGCAGCGCGGTCTCGAACGAACCTCGGGCACCTCCCAAGGCGGACGAAAGTCGTTCGCGGATAAGGGACTCGACAGTGTGCGCGTCGGCGCCGGTGGACGTGGCGGTCGCGATGTCGTCGCTAGAGGGCACGGTCCGGCTTGATCTCATAGGCGGGGTTGAAGATCGTCGGTATGCCGTGTCTGAAGGTCACGCGTCCGTGCACGGTCAGATAGGTCCCCGGCACGATGCCACCGATCCGGCGACGGCCGAGCCAGACGAGATTCAGGGTCTTGCTGCCGTCGTAGAGCTCCACCACCAGTGCGGGAACATTGACGCGCGGTCGAAGGGTCACGCTGCGGACCGCGCCGCAGACGCTGGCCTCGGAGCGGTCCGCCAGGTCGACGATCGGTGTACCACCCAGGCGCCAGGTATTCTCCTGCAGCTCACGGGCTTCGAGCTCCGACTCGGTTCGAGCCAGGCGGGCCGTCACACGGGAGAGCAACCCGGCCTTGTCCTTCTCCTGGTGCTCAGTTGTCATGGCTGCCTCCCATCAAGCTCTGTCCCATCAAGCTCTGTCCCATCACCTAGTGGATCTCGGTGATCTCTGGCCCGCGTTCGAACGGGTTGAGGTCTTTCAGGGACGGGACGCCCCGAGCGGCCCCGTGCGCGGCGTCTTCTGCGGCGTCCTCGTCAGTCATGTCCTGGCCGGCAATGTCCTGGCCGGCAATGTCCTGGCCGGCAATGTCCTCCTCAGTCAGGTCCGGCTGGTCGGGCAGCTTCAGCGGAAGCAGCTCCCTGGGGGCCATGGCCTCATCGCCGCGCACGACGACCGTCGCCCGAACCACGTCGAGCAGGGCTGAGGCAGCGTCCTCGTCGATAGCTGCTGCGCCGCTGAGGACAGCACGCAGAAACCAGCGAGGGCCGTCGACGCCGACGAAACGCACCGGCGAGAACACCGTGCGGCCGTCGGGGCCCTGACCCGGCATCCGGGCCTGAAGCTCAGCTCCCAACGGACCGGACGTCTTGTCGGCTGTTCCGCCCTGACTGGTGATGCTCGCGGCGATCTCGGTGCGGATCTCGTCCCAGATACCTTCGCTGCGCGGTGCGGCGAACGCCTGCAGCTGAACGGCGGACTCCCCTAGCACGGCGGTGACCCCCACCAGGCTCTCCGACTCCTCCTCGACCTCGACACGCAACTCCATGCCAGGAAGGCCGGTCAGCCATAGTGCTCCGAGATCCAGGCGTCCTTCCAGGCCCTCGACCTCTGAGCGGTCGAACGGGCCGCGACGACGACTCACGGAGGAACGCGAGGGCGCCGATGTCGGGGCGCCCTCCGCGCCAGAGTCCGCCGGGCCCGCGCCAGTGTCCGCCGGGCCAGGTTTCGGCCGCCCGGGCGCGTCGGACTCGGCCCCGCCTCCACCCTCTTCACCGTCGGTCGCGGTGATGACCCGGTTGAGCTCGGCGCTGCTGTCTCTGGTGCCACGGCGGAAGATGCCCACGCGTCGTCAGTCCTTAGCTGTCGTCGATGTCATACATGTCGTCGTCGTGGAGGGTGGCGAGCTGAACCCTCCACTTGCTCCGTGCCCATTGTCCCCCCGATGGCTGCCCGGTAGGGACGTCACTTCGACGAAGTTGGCCTCGCAGACCCGCTGGACCACGAGCTGGGCAATTCGGTCACCTCTGGTGATGGTGAATGCCTCGTGGGTATCGGTGTTGAGCAGGTTGACCAGAATCTCGCCGCGGTAGCCCGCGTCGATCGTGCCCGGCGCATTCACCAGGGTGACGCCGTGTCTGGCAGCCAGCCCCGAACGAGGGTGCACGAACGCGGCATACCCGGCGGGCAGGGCAATGGCGACACCGGTGGGAACCAGGGCGCGCTGCCCCGGAGCGAGGTGCGCGGCCTCTCGGGCGTGAAGGTCCGCCCCGGCGTCGCCCGGATGGGCGTAGCAAGGCATCGGAAGGTCGGGGTCCAAGCGCGAGATCAGCACCTGGACCCGCGATGGGTCAGTCATGTGAACTGTCCTTTGTCGAGGCACCTGCCGCATGGGCAGCGGGCGTTCCAGCTCAGGCAGCGCACTCGCGACACACCGGCTGGCCTTTGACTTCCTTGGCCAGCTGACTGCGGTGATGCACGAGGAAGCAGCGCGAGCAGGTGAACTCATCGGCTTGCCGAGGAACCACCCGCACCGACAGCTCTTCGCCGGACAGGTCAGCGCCGGGAAGCTCAAAGCCATCGGCGTGCTCGGTCTCGTCGACATCGACGCTCGAAGAGCTCTTGTCGACGCGACGCGACTTCAGCTCCTCGATGGAGTCTTCGGCATCGTCATCGTCGGTCTTGCGGGGCGCGTCATAGTCAGTCGCCATGGGTGGTGCCGCCCTCCTTGAGGTCGTGGACAGATTCGGTTTCGTGCGTCGCTGCGGGGTAAACGCCGGGCCCCTTGTTTTTGTGCCCGCTCGCGCGGCGCATTGTGCCCTATCCGAAGGCCCGTGTCACTGTCGGGGCCAAAACAGCAGGTGACCGCCCGGTCAGCGCAGGGGTGCCAGGGCCTCGAGCCTGGACAACAACGACCCATGTATGCCGGGTCCAGCGGCCACCACAGCCGCCTGACCCGGCGCCTGACCGTTCAGGCCGCTCACCAGTGCCCCCGCCTCCGTGGCGATGATCCAACCAGCCGCCAGATCCCATGGATTGAGGCCCGACTCGTAGTACGCGTCGACCGTGCCACGCGCGACGGCGCACAGGTCCAGTGCCGCGCTGCCGGCCCGTCGGATGTCCCGTATCTCGGGCAGGATCGCGGCGAGCACCTCGCCCTGGCGGGCACGCACCTCGGGCAGGTAGCCGAAGCCGGTAGCCACCAGCGACTGCAGGAGCACGTCGACGGTGTTGACCCCGATCGCCGTGTCGTCATCGGCCTCCAGAACGTGTGCCCCGCCGCCCGCTCGAGCGTGGAAGATCTCTGTGGTGAGCGGGTTGCAGATCGCGCCGGCGATCGGTAGCCACTGCCCGGCCGTCCCTGCGTCGCCGATCACGGCGGCCACCGAAACGCAGTAGGCCGGGATCTCATAGAGGTAGTTCACGGTGCCGTCGATCGGGTCGATGACCCAGGTGATGCCGGAGGTTCCCTCGGAGGCCCCATCCTCCTCGCCGAGGATCGCGTCATCGGGCCGGGCATCCAGCAGGTGACGACGCAAGAGCGCCTCGGACTGCTGGTCCATCACGGTGACGATGTCGTTGACGCTGCTCTTTGTGTCCAGGACCCCGAGGGCGCGCGGGCGGTCCTGCACGATGAACCTCCCGGCCGCACGAGCAGCCGAGACCGCCAGGTCCTCGAGCTCGCGCAGGAGTGTCTCGGACAGAGGCTGGCCCGACGACCTCAGGTCAGCGCACATCAGTCGGACCCACAGAGCGCCGGCTTGGTCGCCGTCAGGTTGGGGCAACAACCCGAACGGCATACGGGCGGGAACACCCCGTTGCCGGGCCAGGAAGGAGAGACGACCGGTGCGAGGCTGCGGGACTGCGCGGCTCGCTCGAGCGTCAGGTCGACCAGGCCCGAGATGAACTCGGGGTCACTGCCAACGGTGGGCACCCGCACCATCTCCAGGCCCACGGCCGCAGCTGTCTGCGCGGCTTCGGTGTCGAGGTCGAACCTGACCTCCATATGGTCCGAGACGAACCCGATCGGTGCCACGACAACGGTCCTGACCCCGTCGCTGGCCATAGCCCGGAGCGCATCGTTGACGTCCGGCTCGAGCCAGGGCTGCGTGGGAAGGCCGGAGCGGGAGCAGTAGACAAGCTCGTGGTCCAGGTCTCGGCTCAGCGTCGCGTTGACCTCGTCGGTGATGGCTGCAGCCAATGCCAGGTGCTGGCGGCGGTACGTGTTGCCCTCGCCGTCGCCCGGGCCAGAGGTGTCGTCCATGCCCTCGGGGATCGAGTGGGTGACGAAGACCAGACGGACCTCATCATCGGGGCGCTTCCCTTCGGATCTCCGCGCCAGGGCTCGCACGGCTTCGGTCACCTGCCGCGCGTTGGCGCGCGAGAACCCGGGGTGGTTGAAGTAGGGCCGCACCTTGTCGACCTCAATCTCGCGTCCCTCATCGGCCAGGGTCGCAACCGCAGCGGCAAGATCCTCGCGGTACTGACGACACGAGGAGTAGCCGGTGTACGCGCTGGTCACAATGGTGACCAGCCGGCGCATACCAGCCTCGTGGGCCTCGCGCAGCGTCTCGGTGAGGAAGGGGTCGAAGTTGCGGTTGCCCCACAGCAGCGGCGTCGTGATCTCACGTCGGTCCAGCTCTGTGCGCAGGGCGGCCAGCACGACGCGGTTCTGGTCGTTGATGGGACTCTTGCCGCCGAAAGAGTAGTAGTGCTCGGCCACCGCAGTGAGCCGTTCGTCAGGGATGCCACGTCCCGCGGTCACGTTGCGCAGGAAGGGCATGACGTCATCTGGACTCTCGGGTCCGCCGAACGACAGCAGTAGGATGCCGTCATACGGGTCCAGCGGGTTGAGGTCGGACTCAGCGGGGGGTGAGGTCACCGGCATCCTCCGGTTTGCAGGGGTTCTGCGGCGACAAGGTCGTCGCCGCGGCAACATGATCATCGCCAAAAGTACCCTCGCGGCGTGGCCTGCACCCGCGCGGGCGGTGAAGATGGCAGAGTCTGTTGTTGTTGGGCGAGTCAGGAGATGGCGATGCGAGACCTGCAACTCATTGGAGTGCATGAGGACGGTGAGCACCTGCTGCTCAGCGGAGCCGATGACGCGCGTTTCCGGATGCCTGTCGACGAGGCGTTACGTGCCGCCATCCGGCGCGATCGGCCACGCCTGGGGCAGCTGCAGATCGAGGTCGACGGCGGGCTCCGGCCGCGCGATGTCCAAGCCCTGATCCGGGCCGGTGCCTCTGCCGACGAAGCTGCCGCCCGCGCAGGCTGGTCGGTTGAGAAGGTCCACCGCTACGAGGGCCCGATCCTCGCCGAGCGTGAGCACGTGGCGGGTCTGGCGCGCAAGGCCCGTCTGCGAGCGCGCAGCGGCGTCTCAAGCGGCAGCGCACCCACGCTGTTGGCGCGAGTGGTAGAACGACTCAAGGGGCGTGGCGTCGACGAGACCGACGCCAGCTGGGACTCCTGGCGGGCCGAGGGCGGACCGTGGACCGTCGTGCTGACGTTCGCGGCAGGCGGGCGTCAGCGGCAGGCGTCGTGGAGCTTCGACCTTGCCGACCGGACCGTCTCGGCCGTGGATGACGAGGCCCGCTGGCTCAGCGAGGAGGTGCAGGCGGCCAAGGGGCCGATCCCGGCGCCGCGGCTGGGCTCCGCGAAGGGGCGGGCCACTGCGGTCTATGACGTGGAGGCCGAGGGCGGCCTGCGACCAACAGCCCGGATCGAACATCAGGAGGACCCGCTGGATCTGATGACCGCGATGCGCAAGCGCAGCACCGCGCGCGGCCGCCGCAAACCTGGCGGCCATCGTGATTCACCCAAGGCCGCAACCCAGGTGCCCAGTGCCGGTGACAACGCCCCGGAGCAGGCACTGCCCCTGGCGGACCTCGCGTACGACCCTGAGACGATGCCGCCGCCGCCAGGTTCGCCCGCGGACCCTGACTCGTCGGGTGTGGACGGTCTCATCGAGCTTGCCGGTCAAGACATCGGGCTGGGAGGTGTCGCGATGGACGACGCCTCACCCGACGAGGCTGAAAACACCCCTGAGCCCATGAAGACATCCGCGCGCCAGGGCGAGCCGAAGGCGCCGACAAAACGGCCGGCGCCTCGAGAGGCTGCCCGCAGGACTGGCCGGCCGAGCGTCCCCGCGTGGGACGAGATCATGTTCGGCTCGAGGCCAGGCGCCGACCGTTCATCGTCCTGACGCTGGTCAGAGACTGACGATGTCCCGCGCGGGCACCTGCAGGAGCGGGATCGCAACCTCCCCAGGAGTCAGCGATCCGTGAAGACCCACCAACGCCAACAGCTTTGGCCGCGCGGTCCGGGAGTCCACGATGGCGAAGTTGTCACGCATCGCCACGATGACGTCGCCGATCCGGGGCAGCACGCGCTCCGATACAGCACCGAACAGACCGTGACCGACCGCCTCGTCCCGACTGAGCACCCAAGCCCGCGCGTCCACCCGCTCGCGCCACGTGGCGAGCACGTCGTCGATGGCGCCCGGCTCGCAGTACAGCTGCAGTGATCGGGCTTCGCCGCCCACGTGCCGGATGTCTCGAGCAAGCTCGGCATCGTGTGCGAGGTCGATCCGCAGGGCGTGTGGAGCGTCGACCATGCCGTGGTCAGCGGTGACCTGGACCGAGGTGTCCGAGGGCACACCGGCCACGAGGCGGGCGAGGGCGCGGTCGATCAGCTCCAGCTCGTCACCCCACTCCCAGGACTGACAGCCGTGGACGTGCCCCACCTTGTCGAGCTCTCCCCAGTAGACATAGACAAGGGCACGCTTGCTCGCCCGAACTGCCACCAGCGCCGAGTCCACCCGGGCGTCCAGGGAACGCGCCGCCTTGAACGCACCTCCGCGCAACGCGGCTTCGGTCAGCCCCGAGCCGTCGAAGAAGCCCGGGCCGATGCGGGTGACGGCCACGCCGTCTGCGACGGCCCGCTCGAACAGGGTCTGGCTCGGCTGCCACACACGTGGATCAGGCCCGTTCTCCCAGGACAGCTCGTTGAGCAACCGGTCCTCGCCCGGGAGGAGCACCTCGTAGCCGACGAGTCCGTGGGTGCCTGGAGGTAGGCCCGTCCCGAACGTGCCCATGCTCGTCGCGGTGGTCGAGGGGAAACCTGCGCTGAGCCGGTATGCCGCGGGCAACAGTCCTCGCAGAAAGGGTGCGTGCCCGCTGCGCTGGCGCAACAGGTCATAGCCCAGGCCGTCGATGAGCACCACCACGGCACGCCGTGCCGGCAGCAGGTCAAGCACGTTGCGCCGGCCAGCCATGTCCCGGCCAGCCATGTCATTGCCGTCCCCCTCGGGCTCGGCCACTCCCAACGACCGCACCACCGCTGGCAGAACACCGGCCAGCCCCGCATCGTCATACGTCGGCAGCATGGTCGGGTCAAACACGGACGCGACCTCAAAGTCCAATGGCCGCAGACAGAGCCCGCGCGAACTCCATGGCCTGTGCCAGTGCGGGCTCCCCGTCGGCATCGGCGCTGATCCGCAGCCCGATGTCGTCAGTGGTGATGGTGCCCTCGTAGCCGTGGTCGGCCTCGCAGTTCGGGTCGCCGCACGTCGCAGGGATCATGTCGATCCTGCTGACCGCACCCCAGCCGAGGGTCAGAGTGAGCTCGCGTCCAAGAGAACCGGGCTCATAGGTCGCCGGAGACGCCACCACGTGAGTCAGCATGACGCCTCGCACAGCACTGAGCGGCACACACTCTGATGTTGCCGTGGCGGTCGCGGCCGCCTGGGGGTCCGCAGGATCGGGCTCACCATGGTCCGGCTCGGCCGCGTGGTCATCGGCGTGCGCGACCACGAGTCGGGAGGGGGTGAGGGCAAGCACCGTGATGTGGCGACGCACGGTGTCGTGGTCGAAGGTCGTCTCCTGGTGCACCACGTGCGAGACGACCTCGTCACCGGCGACAGCCGACTCGACCACGTCCGCCACCAGGGCAGGGTAGTAACCGGCGCGCTCGATGTCCTTGGTCAGCGAGCTCGGAAGCGGACGTCGTTGAGTTGTGATCTGGTCGGCGCTGTTACCCATAGGACCCATCTTCGCCCATGTCCGGACTCGCCGCGCACCTTGGTGGCCGTTGCTCACCGCCACGCAGAACCCTGAGCGCTACGCCATGACCCGCCGCCCGGCGTCCATGCGCTTGGTTGATGGAGCCACGACGATCTCGACTCCGAGCACATCGACCCCGCCGGGATGGGCGAGAACCGGGTTGATCTCCAGCGATGCCAAGTCGGGCTGTCGGTCGGCCAGCACGGAGATGCGCGCGATGAGGTCAGCCAGCGCCGCGCGATCCGCCAGTGCGGCGCCGTGGTACCCATCCAGCAGGGGCGAGGCCTTGACCGAGGAGATCAGGTCCGTCACGTCGATGTCTGTCAGCGGCGGAACCCGGTACCCGATGTCGTCGAGCAGGTCGGTCGGCGGCCCGGCGATGCTGAAGCTGACCACCGGCCCGAACACCGGGTCCTCTGCGGTGCGGACGACACAGGCAACCCCAGGTGTTGCCATGCGCTGCACCACGAACGTGTCGGCCTCCAGCGGTGACAGCCGGGCGGACAGTGCCTCGAAGGACTCGCGTACGGACGCCTCGTTCCGCAGGTCAACACGTATGCCGGCCTGTCCCGGCTGATGCCGCACGGCGGGCGAGATCGACTTGACCACGACGGGATAGCCGAGCTGCTCCGCGGCGGCAACCGCATCATCGGCCGTCTGCGCGGAGATGGTCGGCCAGAGCTGCACGCCGTAGGCCGCCAACAACGTCAGAGCCTCGGCCGTCGTCAGTGTCCGACCCGCCGGGGCATCCTCCAGGACACGCTCGACAATGCGTTCGGCTGCGGCGTGGTTCAGACCGGGCGGTTCGACCAGCACTCCGCGTTCGCGAGCTCGCCACTTTCCGTAACGGGTAGCAGCCACCAGTGCGCGAACGGCATCCTCGGGCATCGGGTAGGCCGGGACTGCCCGTCGCGGGATGCGGTTACCCATGTCACCGCGGTCAGCTCCCCTCTCATGAACGGCGCCGGACAGCGCGTCGGTGACACCCATCATGCCGAGAAACGTTGCCACACAAGGCTTTTCGGATTGGGCGGCTGCCTCAACGACGGCGTGGGCGACCTCCTCCCCGGCGGTGACCAACGGGGGGATGAAACAGGTCAGGACACTGTCGACACTGTCATCGCCGAAGGCCGCGTCAAGAACTGTCGTAAACTCCGCGGCCTGGGCCTCAGACCGCAACGAGACCGGACCGTGGGTGACCTCCAGCCCCCAGCTGGCGCATGCCTGCGCGGTCAGGGCTCCGAGGGCGTCGGAGTTGCCGACGATGGCCACCCGGCCACCGCGTGGCAGGGGCTGGTGGACCAGGAGCTGGGCCACGTCGAAGAGCTGATGCACGTCCTCGACCCGGATCACGCCGGCCTGGCGCAACATGGCGTCGAAGGCGGCCGGCGGCACCCGGCTGGCGCGGACCCGGTGACCGGGCGGGACGCCATAGGAGCTGATCCCGGACTTGACCACGATCACGGGCTTACGCTCCGAGAGCTGTCGCGCGATCCGGGAGAACTTGCGTGGGTTGCCCATCGACTCCAGGTAGAGGCCGACCGCGTGGGTGTCGTCGTCATCGATCCAGTACTGCATGAAGTCGTTGCCGGAGACGTCGACCCGGTTGCCGGCCGAGGCAAAGATCGAGATGCCGAGGTTGCGCCTGGCAGCGGAGGCGAGCACCGCAATACCCAGCGCGCCGCTCTGGGAGAACAGCCCCAGGGTCCCGGCCTGTGGCAGCTCGGGCGCCAGTGAGGCGTTCAGCCGGACATCGGGGTGGGAGTTGATGATGCCGAAGGAGTTGGGGCCGATGACCCGCATACCGCTGTTGCGTGCCGTCCGCAACAGCCCATCCTGACGGAGCTCGCCGACCGGCCCGGACTCGGAGAAACCGGCAGATACCACCAGCAGGGTCTTGACACCGGCTGTTGCGCAGTCCTGGACCACAAGCTGCACCGACTCTGCGGGGACGGCGACGACCGCGAGGTCGATGTGGTCGGGGATCTCGCTGATCCGTGAGTGGGCCTCCAGCCCCTGCACGTGCCGGGCCTCGATGTTGACGGCATGGACCCGACCGGTGAACCCGCCGGCGCGGATGTTGGCCAACAGCTGATGCCCGATCGAGTCAGTCCGGCGGCTGGCCCCGACGACGGCGATCGAGTCGGGGAACAGCGCGGAGCGCACGCTCAGGGACTCGGCGCGGTGCTCCCGGGACAGTCGAACCGCCTGAGACTGCTCCGTCGGCTCGATCGTGAAAGCCACCTCGATCACACCGTCGTCGAAGTGGTAGTTGACCTCGTACCCGGCATCGGTGAAGACCTGGATCATCTTGCGGTTCTGCGGCAGGACATCAGCCACGAACTTGGCAACCCCCAGCTCCTGGCCGATGGCCGCCAGGTGCTCGAGCAGCACCGACCCCACTCCCTTGCCCTGGTGGGCGTCGGAGATGTGGAAGGCGACCTCGGCTGTCGTCGCGTCCAGCCTGTCAAAGCGGGCGATCCCGATGATCTCGCCACGCACCGTGGCCACCAGAGCCACCCGCCAGTCGTAGTCGACCTGGGTGAACCGAGCCACGTCCTTATCGCTCAATGTCTTCAACGGCGCAAAAAAACGAAGGTAGATGGACTCGGCGGACTGTCCCGCGTGAAAACGCCGAAGGCGGTCGGCGTCGGCCGGCACGATCGGACGCACATGGGCGACGGACCCGTCCCGGAGAACGACGTCGGCTTCCCACCACACCGGGTAGGCATCAGGGCGCGTGGCCGTTTCGCTCATGGGCTCAGGATGTCAGATCCGCGTTGGTGCAAGTCTGCAGTCCTGCCACGATGCGGTCATCGGTGCATGGCGATCGGTGGATAGGGTAAGGGCCATGGCCGATGCACACGCACAGTTCCGTAGCGCCCGGGATCTCCTGTTGTCGGCACGGACCGACTACGAGCGGGCGGTGAGCGACTATGATCCGCCCCGGTCGCACGACTTCAACTGGGCCCTGGACTGGTTCGACCAGGTGGCCGCGGACCCCTCGACCGGCGCCCGGGTCGCCCTCAAGCTCATCGAGGCCGACGGGACAAGCCGTTCGGTGACGTATGCCGAGATGTCGGCCCGCTCGTCGCACGTGGCGTCCTGGCTGTCCTCCGTTGGCGCGGCCAAGGGCGACCGTCTCCTGCTGATGATGGGCAACCAGGTGGAGCTGTGGGAGACCCTGCTGGCCTGCATCAAGCTCGGCGTCGTGCTGATCCCTGCGACGACGTTGCTGACTCCGGCCGACCTGGTGGACCGGATCAAGCGCGGTGGTGTGGGACATGTCATCACCGCCTCCACCGATGCCGCCAAGTTCGACGACGTGCCCGGCGACTACACGCGCATCGCCGTCGGCGACCCGGTACCCGGCTGGACGGCATACAGCGAGTCACTCATTGCAGCCACACAGGCTGCAGCAACACAGCCTGCAGCAGCCGCCTTCGTGCCGCCGGAGCCAGCCGGCGGGGACGACACCATGCTCATCTACTTCACCTCTGGCACGACCGCCCAACCGAAGCTCGTCGAGCACACGCACCTGTCCTACCCGGTTGGCCATCTGTCCACGATGTACTGGATCGGCCTGCAGCCCGGTGACGTCCACCTCAATATCTCCTCACCTGGGTGGGCCAAGCACGCATGGTCGTCCTTCTTTGCTCCATGGAACGCCGAAGCCACGATCCTGGTCGTGAACCAGCCACGTTTCGACGCAGCGGCACTCCTTGCGACCATGGCGGCTGAGTCGGTGACCACCTTCTGTGCCCCGCCGACCGTCTATCGGATGTTGATCCAGCAGGACCTGGCGCCATGGCGTGACCAGCTGAGCCTTCGCGAGATGGTGGGCGCCGGAGAGCCGCTCAACCCCGAGGTCATCGAGCAGGTCCAGGATGGGCTCGGGGTAATCATCCGGGACGGGTTCGGCCAGACCGAGACGACAGCGCAGGTGGGCAACAGCCCCGGTCAGGAGGTCGTGCCCGGCTCGATGGGACGGACCCTGCCGGGATACGACGTGGTCCTGCTCGACCCGGCGACCGGGCAGGAGCAGCTCGGTGACAGCGCCGAAGGAGAGCTCTGCCTGCGCCTTTCCGGCACCGGCGGGCGCCCGGTGGGTCTGATGGCCGGCTACCACGGCGACTCGGAGCGAACGGCCGAGTCGATGCGCGACGGTGCCTACCACACCGGTGACGTGGCCTCCCGTGATGCGCGTGGCTACATCACCTATGTCGGACGGGCCGATGACGTGTTCAAGGCCTCGGACTACAGGATCAGTCCGTTCGAGCTCGAGTCGGTGCTGATCGAGCACCCTGCGGTTGCCGAGGCGGCCGTGGTGCCCTCACCGGACCCGACCCGCCTTGCCGTGCCAAAGGCGTATGTCGTTCTGGCACCCGGCTACGAACCGACGCCGCAGACCGCCGAGTCGATCCTGGCCTATGCGCGCAAGCACCTCGCGGCATACAAGCGGATCCGTCGCATCGAGTTCGCCGAGCTGCCCAAGACCATCTCGGGCAAGATCCGCCGGGTCGAGCTGCGTGGTCGCGAGGAGGCCGCGCACGGAGCCGGCGCAGGTGCCTCGAGCAGGACCAACCAGATGGAGTTCTGGGAGTCCGACTTCCCCGGGCTCAAGGACTGATGCCGATCGCATTCGTCATCCCCGCACGGATGCACGCTTGCGACTCACATCTGTCCACCGGCTCAGCGCATCGCGAAGACCACGGTCACCGTCACGCTGACCGCTTGGCTTCCGGGCTGGATCGGGACTTTTGCCATGTCGACTGGTGCGCCGGCCGCGGCGGCATACGGCATCGGGATCGGTGACGGGTTGGCGACGTTCTCAGCGATGCTGAGGACGTCACCCAGGGTGCGCCCAGCGGCCTTGGCGTACTGCTGGGCCTTGGCCCTGGCTTCTGCGAACGCCTTGTCGCGGGCGGCCGACACCAGTGCGCCGGTGTCCTCGAGGTCGAGGCTGATCCCGTTGACCCGGACGGCGTTGCCACCGGCGCCGACGGCCTTGCCGATCGCGTCCCCGGCACGGCCGAGGTCGCGAAGCTTGGCGCTGACGCTCTCGGACACCTGGTAGCCCTTGAGTCGAGGCGTCCCGTTGTTCGAGTAGGCATAGTCGGGCGAGATGTTCAGCCCTGATGTCTGCAGGTCCTTCTTTGCGACGCCGCTGGCGAGCAACGACTTCTGGACGGCGTCAGCAGAACCGTTTGCCTTCGCGAGTGCCTCGGAGACCGAGGGTGCGGTCACGACAACGGAGAGGTCGAGCCGCAGCGTGTCAGGGGTGCCTTCGACGTCCGCCATGCCACCCACCGTGATGCCCGGATCCCCGGTGGCTTGGGTCGACGAGGGCTGCGTCAACGAGGGCTGCGTCGACGAGATGCGCACGGTCTTGGTGAGCGTCGAGGCCGCCGCGGGGGCGCCTCCGGAACGGCTCGCGCCGAGGACGTACACGACAGCCAGCGTGATGACAGCAAGTAGGACCAGGATTGCCCGACGAGGAGTGATGGTGACAGTCATGTGGCTATGACGCACGACATCTCAGAGCGGTTCCACGCAGCGTGAAACAGTGATGCCATGGAGTTCTCTGACGTCGTCCGCAGACGCCACATGGTCCGTCGGTACGACGTCGACCGTCCGGTACCGGCCGAGGTCATCACCACCGCGCTCGGCAACGCGATCCGGGCCCCGAGCGCAGGTTTCAGCCAGGGCTGGGACTTCGTCGTGCTCACCAAACCTGAGGAACGACAGGCCTACTGGACGGCCACCACCGACCCCGACGACGAACCGGACTCGTGGCTGGCCGGCCTGCAGAGTGCTCCCGCGCTGATCCTGTGCCTGTCCGACGAGGGCACCTACCTGCGACGCTACGCCGAGCCGGACAAGGGCTGGGCCGACATGGACGAGGCTCGGTGGGCGGTCCCGTACTGGGACATCGACACCGGCATGGCCGCCCTGATGATCCTGCTGACCGCGGTTGACCAGGGTCTGGGGGCCTGCTTCTTCGGAGCCCCTCCCGAGGCGCACGAGGACGTCTTCGAGGCGTTCGACATCCCCCATGACCGCAACCTCGTAGGCGTTGTGTCGCTGGGCTATCCGATGCCGAGCTCCACGAGCGACAGCCTCAAGCGGGGCCTTCGTGGGCTGGAGCAGGTGGCGCACTTCGGACGCTTCGGACTGCATGGTCCAGAAGGCATGGTCCAGAACGGCAGGACGAACTGACGCGGTGGGTTTGGCTGACGTCCCCCGATCCCGCTTGTTGCGCCGAACCCACGGAATCCGGGCTGGCGGACGACGGAAACGGTGGTTTGGGAGCAACAGGGCGTGAAGGGGGCGCTCCAAGCGTGAAGGGGCGTGAAGAGGCGGGCTTCGAACGGACAGAGTCGGACTTCTGTTTGGATTGTTTTCTTTCCGAATCCCTTTACATCGCCGCCGCATGGGTCTATAAATGTCTCAACAGTCAAATCCGCGGCGGGAGACTCCATGTACGCAGAAGAACGGCAGCAGCACATCCTCGACCGTGCCCGCGCCGCTGGACGGGTCGAGGTCAACGCGCTTGCCGAAGACCTGGACGTCACCCCCGAGACGGTTCGCCGGGACCTGACCATCCTCGAGCGGCACGGGGTGCTGCGTCGAGTGCACGGCGGCGCCATCCCCGTCGAGCGCCTCGGGTTCGAGCCCGGCGTCGAGGCTCGCTCGGAGCGATTCGTCGCAGAGAAGGAGCGGATCGCGAAGGCAGCCGTCGCCCACCTCCCTGACGAGGGCACCGTGCTGCTGGATGCCGGCACCACCACACTGCGGCTCGCCGAGCAGCTCCCCCGCGACCGGGAGCTCACCATCGTCACCAACTCGCTCGAGATTGCCGCATCGGTCGCCACGCACCCGAACTTCTCCCTCTACCTGCTCGGCGGTCGGGTGCGCGGTCGGACGCTCGCCGCGGTCGGCTCGTGGGTCATCGACGCCCTGCAGGACGTGTTCGTCGACGTCGCCTTCCTCGGTACCAACGGGCTGTCCGTGGAGCGTGGCCTGACCACCCCGGACCAGTCCGAGGCCGCGGCCAAGCGCGCCATGATCAACGCCGCCCGGCGCAGCGTCGTGCTGACCGACCACACGAAGATCGGCGTCGACCACTTCTCACGCTTCGCCGACCTGTCCGACATCGCCGCCGTCATCACCGACAACGGGCTCGACCCCGAGACCGCCTCCGAGATCGAGGCGCTCGGACCCGAGGTGGTGCTGGCATGATCGTCACGCTGACCCCGAACCCGAGCGTCGACCGCACGGTGTCCATCACCGACCTGCACCGCGGCGAGGTGCACCGCGCCACCGCCAGCCGAATCGACCCGGGCGGCAAGGGAGTGAACATCTCCCGTGCCCTCACCGCGCACAAGGCCCGCACGCTTGCCGTTCTCCCTGCGGGCGGCCCGCAGGGACATCTGCTGGCCGAGCTCCTTGCGGAGGCGGGCATCGATGTCAACATCGTGCCGATCGGCGGCTCTATCCGCGCCAACCTCGCCCTGGTCGAGCCCGACGGCACCACGACCAAGATCAACGAGCAGGGCCCGCTCCTGTCTGGTTCCGAGCTCGAA
This sequence comes from Actinobacteria bacterium UBA4719, assembly GCA_002404345.1. Taxonomy (GTDB): domain Bacteria; phylum Actinomycetota; class Actinomycetes; order Actinomycetales; family Dermatophilaceae; genus UBA4719. The sequence goes on from DHJN01000210.1 coordinate 22,626, forward strand.
GCCCTCCTCGCCGGCGCAGTGGCCACGCTGCGGGAGAAGCCCAGCTGGCTCGTGGGTTCGGGCAGCCTTCCGCCCGGGGTCGACGGCAACCTGTATGCCGGACTGGTGCGTCGCGGCCGCGACGCCGGCGTCCGCGTCGCGATCGATGCGTCCGGCCCGGCGCTGCGACACGCGGTGGCGGCCGGACCCGATCTGATCAAGCCCAACCTCGAGGAGCTTGAAGAGCTCGTCGAACGGTCGCTGAACACCCTCGGCGACGTCGTGGCCGTCGCCCTCGACCTCGTCGCCCACGGCGTCGCCACGGTGGTGGTCAGCCTGGGCCGCCAAGGCGCCCTGCTGGTCACGCCATCGGTGACCGCCCATGCCGTGGCACCCGTCTCGGCACCCCTGTCCACGGTGGGTGCCGGCGACGCACTGCTCGCCGGGTACCTCTACGCGACGGGCAGCGGGTCCACGGCAGTGGACGCGCTCTGCACCGGCGTGGCCTGGGGCGCGGCTGCGGTCAGCCTCCCTGGCAGCCGCATGCCCAGCCCGGCCGACGTGGCCGGCATACAGGTCTCGCTCACCACCGAGCCCGATCTGACCCTCTCCCTCACGAGTTGAAGTCCCCTCCCCTGTAAGGAATCTCACCATGTCACTGATTACCGAGAAGCTCGTGGTCCTGAACCTCGACTCCGCTGACCGCCATGGCGCGACCCGCGTCCTTGCGCAGGCATTGGCCGGCGAGGGACGGGTCACCGACCTGGACGGCTTCCTCGCCGACGTCCGCAAGCGGGAGGAACAGATGCCCACCGGGCTCCCCGGGGGCATCGGCATCCCCCATGCCCGCAGCGCCTACGTCACCGAGCCGTCGCTGGTGTTCGGCCGCTCGGCCGAGGGCATCGACTGGGGAGCCGAGGACGGTCCAGCCACCCTCATCTTCCTGATCGCTGCACCGGCGGGCGGCGGCGAGGACCACCTCAAGATCCTGGCCAACCTGGCCCGCCGTCTCATGCGGACCGAGTTCCGTGACTCCCTGCTGAACGCACCCGATGCGACCACCGTGGTCGACGTCGTGAACCGAGAGGTCGTGAACCAATGAAGTTCGTCGCCGTGACATCCTGTCCTACCGGCATCGCCCACACGTATATGGCCGCCGAGGGTCTGGAGCAGGCAGCCAAGGCGGCCGGCCACCAGATCGAGGTCGAGACCCAGGGCGCGGCCGGTCTGGAAAAGCTGTCTCCAGAAACGATCGCCGCCGCAGACGCGGTGATCTTCGCCGCCGACGTCGAGGTCCGTGAAGCGGGCCGGTTCGCCGGCAAGCCGCTCGTCCGCGCGGGCGTCAAGAAGGCCATCTCTGACGGCCCCGGACTGATCGCGCAGGCTGTCACCGCTGCCGAGGATGCCCGGGCCAACCCCGAGGCCTTTGCGGCCTCGCAGGCCGCTGCGCCCGCCGGCAGAAGTGGGGGCGGTCTCGCCACCAAGGTCGACTCGAGTGCGCCCGTGGGCACCCGCATCCGCCAGTGGCTGATGACTGGCGTGAGCTACATGATCCCGTTCGTCGCCGCAGGCGGCATCCTGATCGCCTTAGGCTTCATGGTTGCTCAGCTCGCCGGCGGCAAGAACGGCGCGATCATCGTCACCAAGCTCTACTCGCTCACCGACCCGCCCGACCCGAACCCGACGAAAATCGTCAACATCGTTACTGACTTCAACCCGACAGACGGGATGCACTGGGCGGCTCTCTTGTTCTTGGTCGGCGTAGCAGCGTTCGGCTTCCTCGTGCCGATCCTGTCCGGGTTCATCGCCTTCGCGATCGCGGACCGCCCCGGGCTGGCCCCGGGCATCGTCGGAGGCGCCATCGCCTCGACCATGGGAGCCGGTTTCCTCGGCGGCATCGCCACCGGCTTCATCGGTGGCTTCGCGGCCCTGTGGATCAGCCGCTGGACTGTTCCTAAGGGCGTCCGGGGCATCATGCCGGTCGTCGTCATCCCGCTGCTGTCCACCATCATCACCGGCGCCGCCCTGGTGTTGATCCTGGGCCGGCCGCTCAAGGCGTTGTCGAACGGCCTGGCCAGCTGGCTCGGCGGGCTCACCGGCACCAACCTGATCGTCCTGGGTGTCATCCTCGGCCTGATGATGGGGTTCGACCTGGGCGGGCCCGTCAACAAGGTGGCCTACACATTCGCGACAACCGGTCTGGTGGCCGCCGGCACCTCAACGGACGCGCCTGCGCTCAAGATCATGGCCGCCGTTATGGCCGCCGGGATGGTCGCGCCCCTGGGCATGGCCCTGGCGACCACGGTGCGCCCGAAGCTCTTCTCCGAAGCGGAGCGTGAGAATGGCCAAGCGGCCTGGCTGCTCGGCGCGTCCTTCATCTCCGAGGGCGCCATCCCGTTCGCGGCCGCCGACCCCTGGCGGGTCATCG
>DHJN01000210.1:25067-39191 GCA_002404345.1 Actinobacteria bacterium UBA4719
CCCACATGTCACAGCGCACCGTCACCATCGCCTCTTCGGTTGGCCTGCACGCCCGGCCTGCAGCCCTGTTCGTCCAAGCGGCGACCGCAACCGGGCTTCCGGTCCAGATCGGCCGTACCGGCGAGGAACCCGTGGATGCCCGCAGCATCCTCGGTGTGATGGCCATGGGCGCCAGGCATGGCGAGGAGGTCCTGCTGACCGCCGACGGTGACGGTTCGGACGCCGCCCTGGACGGGCTGGTCGCGCTGCTCTCACGCGACCTCGACGCGGAGGAGTGATCCCGATGTCGGCGCTCGACGCCCGTCACGGGATCGGTGTCTCCCCGGGCACCGCGGTCGGACCGGTGGTCCAGGTGCGCCCTCCGGTCCGGCCACCGGCGCTGGAGCCAGCGTCCACTGACCCTGCCGCGTCAGGGCAGCTGGTCAGGCAGATCCTCGAGTCGGTCGCCGCCACCCTGGATGACCGCGCCGCCCGGGTCGATGCGGCGGCGCAGCAGATCCTTGCCGCCACCGCGATGATGGCCCGCGACCCCGGCCTGTCCGCGGCGGTGGACAAGCACCTGGCCAGCGGCCGCGGACCGGCCACAGCCGTTGACGCGGCGACGGAGGAGTACTGCGCCATCTTCATCGCCGCTGGTGGTTACCTCGCCGAACGCGTGACCGACCTGCGGGACGTGCGCGATCGGGCTGTGGCCAGGCTCCTCGGTCTTGAAGACCCGGGCGTGCCCGAGCTCACCGAGCCCGCCGTGATCGTGGCCCACGATCTGGCCCCGGCGGAGACAGCCGGCTTGCGACGCGACCTGGTCCTTGCCATCGTCACCGAGTCCGGCGGCCCGACCAGCCACACCGCCATCCTGGCCGCGCAGATGGGCATTCCCGCGGTCGTGCAGCTTCCTCATGCGGTCGCCATCGGCGACGGGACGGTCCTGGCCGTCGACGGCTCCACCGGCGAGGTGTTCGTCGACCCCGATCCCGCCACCCGGGCCGAGCTGGTCCAGCGCAGCGAGCGCCGGGCCAAGGCGCTGGGAACGACTTCCGGGCCCGCCGCGACCAGCGATGGCCACCCGGTCGCCCTGCTGGCCAACATCGGTACCGCGCAGGACGCCGAGCGTGCCGGCGCGCTCGACGTCGAAGGTGTGGGGCTGTTCCGGACCGAGTTCCTCTTCCTCGACCGGGAGACCGCACCGTCGCTGGAGGAGCAGGTCGCCGTCTACACGAGGGTCTTCGAGGCCTTCGGGACACGGCGGGGGGTCGTGCGGACCCTCGATGCCGGTGCCGACAAGCCACTGGCGTTCGCCGACCTCGGTCACGAGGAGAACCCTGCCCTCGGAATGCGCGGACTGCGGCTCTCGGCCGAGCGCCCAGACCTGCTGGACACCCAGCTCACCGCGCTCGCCACGGCTGCGCGGGCCACCGGCTCGGACGTGCGGGTGATGGCGCCGATGGTGGCCACCGCGGAGGAGGCCGCCTGGTTTGCCCGACGCGTGCATGAAAATGGTCTTCCCACGGTCGGCGTGATGATTGAGGTCCCCGCCGCCGCTCTGCGCGCGCGTCATGTCCTGGCCGAGGTCGACTTCGCCAGCATCGGCACCAACGACCTCGCCCAGTACACCCTGGCCGCAGACCGCACCCAGGGCGAGCTGGCGACGCTGTTGGACCCCTGGCAGCCGGCCTTGCTGGACCTCGTTGCCGCCGCGTGCGGCGGTGGCCGCGACGCCGGCAAACCCATCGGCGTATGTGGCGAAGCCGCGGCCGACCCCCTGCTCGCCCTGGTGCTGACCGGGTTAGGCGTCAACAGCCTGTCGATGGCTGCGACGCGGGTGCCCGCCGTGCGAGCGGCGCTCTCCCTGCACGACCTGCCCACCTGCGCGGCGATGGCCGAAGCCGCGCGTGCCGCGCGGTCTCCGCAGGACGCCCGAGACGCGGTTCTGGGCCTTGCCCACAGGCTCATGACAGACCTGGTCTGAGCGGCCGCACGGGCGGAGTCTGAGCGGCCGCACGGGCGGAGTCTGAGCGGCTGCACGAGCGGAACGGCGAGTCGGGGGAGGACCCGGGGCGCTTTGGGTGAAGATACTGTACTTATCTCAACCTGCGTACTGATCTCAACCTGCGTGCTGATCTCAACGCCGTACTGATCTCAGCCAACGCCCAGACCCGCAAGGAGAACCGCCGAGCATGGCCCGCCGCACGTCATCAACCCCGCCGCCGGAGGCAGACTTCACCGAGCGGATCGTTGACATCGACGTCGAGGAGGAGATGCAGGGGGCGTTCCTGGAGTACGCCTACTCGGTGATCTACTCCCGTGCACTGCCCGACGCCCGCGACGGGCTCAAGCCTGTGCAGCGCCGAATCCTGTTCGGAATGAGCGAGCTCGGGCTCCGCCCCGAGCGTGCACACGTCAAGAGCAGCCGGGTCGTCGGCGAGGTGATGGGCAAGTTCCATCCTCACGGCGACGGCTCCATCTATGACGCACTCGTGCGCATGTCCCAGCTCTTCATCATGCGACTCCCGCTCGTGGACGGACACGGCAACTTCGGGTCGCTGGACGACGGGCCGGCAGCATCCCGCTACACCGAGGCCCGACTCGCCACCGCAGCGATGTTGATGACCGACGGCCTCGACGAGGAGACCGTCGACTTCGTTCCCAACTACGACGACCAGCTGATGCAGCCCGGCGTGATGCCGGCCGCCTTCCCGAACCTCCTCGTCAATGGTGCCAGCGGTATCGCCGTCGGCATGGCCACGAACATGGCGCCGCACAACCTCGTCGAGGTCATTGGCGCGGCGCGTCATCTCATCGCCAACCCGCAGTGCTCGCTGGACGACCTGATGAAGTTCGTGCCGGGCCCGGATCTTCCGTGCGGCGGCAAGATCGTTGGCCTGGAAGGGATCCGCGATGCGTACCTCACCGGGCGTGGATCGTTCCGGACCCGAGCCACGACCCGGATCGACCACGTCACCCCCCGCAAACAGGGCATCGTGGTCACCGAGCTGCCCTACCTCGTCGGACCCGAGAAGGTCATCGAGAAGATCAAGGATCTGGTCCAGACCAAGAAGCTCCAGGGCATCAGCGACGTCAAGGACCTGACCGACCGCAGGCACGGCCTGCAGCTGGTCATCGAGATCAAGGGCGGTTTCCACCCTCAGGCGGTTCTCGACCAGCTCTTCAAGCTGACACCGATGGAGGAGAACTTCGGCATCAACAACGTCGCACTCGTCGATGGCCAGCCACGCACGCTGGGTCTGAAGGACCTCCTGCGGGTCTACGTCGACTTCCGCCTGGACGTGGTGCGTCGCCGCAGCGCTTACCGCCTGCGCAAGCGCGAGGAGCGGCTGCACCTCGTCGAGGGGCTGCTGATCGCGATCCTGGACATCGACGAGGTCATCCAGGTCATCCGCGCCTCCGACGACGCCACGATCGCCAAGGCCCGGCTCAGGGACGTCTTTGACCTCTCCGACCCGCAGGCCACCTACATCCTCGACCTGCAGCTGCGCCGGCTGACAAAGTTCTCCCGGGTCGAGCTCGAGACCGAAAGGGCCGAGCTGGAGCGCCAGATCGAGGCGCTGCGCGCAATCCTGGGCGACGAGAAGCTGCTCCTGAAGACGGTGTCCAACGAGCTCGCGGACGTCGCCAAGGCGCATGGGACGCCGCGACGCACGGTGCTGCTGGAGTCTGCCGGCACCCCGCTCACCACCGCCACGCCGCTCGAGGTGACCGACGACCCCTGTTGGGTGCTGCTGTCCTCAACCGGCCTGCTGGCGCGCACGACGAACGCCGAGGCGCTACCGAGCGAGGGCGGCCGGCACAAGCACGACGCGGTGATCGCCGCCGTGCAGACCACCATTCGGGGTCAGATCGCCCTGGTCACCTCACGCGGGAGGATGATCCGGCTCGCGGCGCTGGATCTACCCACCCTGCCCCCGACCAACGGCGCCCCCTGGCTGTCCGGCGGCGCTCCGCTGGCCGCCTACGTCGATCTTCCCAGGGATGAGCAGCCGCTCACCTTGACGTCGCTGTCGCCGCACTCGCTCGGGGTCGCTGTCGGAACCGCCCAAGGCGTCGTCAAGCGCGTGACGGCCGACTACCCCGGCAACAGGGACGACTGGGAGATCATCGGCCTCAAGGAACGCGACCACCTGGTGGGTGCGGTCGAGCTGCGCACCGGCGACGAGGACCTGGTGTTCATCACCTCTGACGCCCAGCTGCTGCACTTCCCCGCATCGTCAGTGCGCCCACAAGGTCGCACCGCGGGAGGCATGGCCGGCATCAAGCTGTCCACCGGCGCACGCGCCCTGTTCTTCGCCGCAGTGGATCCCCGAGCGACCAACCTTGTCGTCACCTCCAGTGGTTCATCCGGTGCCCTGCCGGGCACCGAGCCCGGGTCGCTCAAAGTGACCCCGTATGCCGAGTACCCGGCCAAGGGCCGCGCCACCGGTGGCGTCCGCTGCCATCGCTTCCTGCGCGGAGAGGACATGCTGATCTTGGGATGGGTCGGCGGCAGCCCGGCACGGGCAGCCGCGGCCAACGGCGTTGCCCTGGAGCTGCCCGAGGCCACCGGGAAACGCGACGGCTCCGGGCTTCCGGCGGCCGCGCCGATCGCTGCCATCGCCGGAGTGCTGGCCGAGCCCAGGGGCGGATCCTCGCTCCCCTGGCCCGACTCCACGACGGACGACCCAGCGCTGGCGCCTGGGCTGCAGATGTTGCCCGAGTTCCCCGCGGGTCGGCAATGAGCGGCGCTGCGGCCGAGCGCCACGGCCGGAGCAGACCCGATGCATGCTCGGTGATCTGGGACAAGGCGAAGGCTTCGGCGCTGGGCACGGCCCCCGTCGCCAGGTTCTGGGTTGCCGTTGAGCAGAACGGTCCGTGGGGCGCCCAGGCCGCGACACAGTCCCACCTCGACCCGGATCTGGGCGAGTCCCTGAACCGGATGTGCCAGAACGCCGGAGGGCGCTTCATCCTGATCCGTCGCCCCGGCACGCACTCAGACCTGCCCGAAGTCCGCGGCCACCGGGTCTACCTGGCTGGCGGACTCGCCGGGCGGCCCTGGTTACTCGAGGCGGATCTCGATCACCCGGCGCGGTTGGCGCGACTGGCTCTGCTGCACTGGGCCGCTCTGGGCAGCGGTGACATCGACGCGGTCCAGGACACCCTGCCCGAGTTCCAGCGGTCCGCCGCTCCGGTGCTGCTGATCTGCGCCAACTCCAAACGGGACGTGTGCTGCGCGGTGCGCGGTCGACCGGTTGCCCTCGAGTCCTCATTGCAGCGTCCAGGCCGGGTGTGGGAGTGCTCGCACACCGGCGGCCACCGGTTCGCCCCGACCGGCGTGCTCCTGCCGCACGGCCAGACCTTCGGCCGGCTCTCGCAAGCGTCAGCCGTCGCCGCGGTCGATGCCGCGACGCGGGGCGAGGTACCCGTGGAGCTGTTGGGTGCGGCATACGACCGAGGGCGCAGCCACCTCAAGGCTCCGGGACAGGCCGCCGAATCCACGGTGCGACAACAGATTCAGGAGCCCAGGCTGCTTGCCCTCTCGACGACGACGGCGCGGCTGCCAGGCCAGGAGAACGCCTGGCATTGCCGGGTCAGTCACGTCGATGGTCGTCACTGGGACGTCGTCGCCGTCCGCGAACTTCGCCCAGAAGATCGACCCGAGACCTGTGGCAGGGCTGCGGTGCCGACCTGGGACTGGTCCGTGCTCAACGGTTACGGTCAATGAAGCCGAGCATTCGTATCCAGGCGTCCGTGCACTCGGCCTGCCATTGCTCGAAGCCACGGTCGAAGAACGAGTGGGGCGCACCCTCATAAGCCACGTAGTCGTGCACCTTGCCGGCCTCGTTGAGTGATCGGACGAAAGCGGCGTTGTCCTGCGGTGACGTGGTCTGGTCGTCCCCGGCCGCGAGGATCAACAACGGCGCGGAAAGGTCGGCGACAACGTCGTCAACGGTGGACGGACGACCATAGAAACCGATCGAGCCGGCCGGGTGAAGACTGGTGGCGGCAAGACGCCAGGACTGGCCGCCGAACATGCAGAAGCCGAGAGTGAAGACGGGATCGCTGCTGCGTTCGTGCAGTCGCGCTGCTGCTGCTTGGGCGTCGGCCAACAAGCCCTCAGGCGTCAGCGCCTTGGCGTGTGGCATGAACTCGAAGTCGTCATCGCGAGCGCTGAGCCCGGCGCTGCGCCCGTAGGGGTCCAGCGCAACCGTGTCGACCCCTGCCTGGCCAAAACTCAGAGCGAGGTCGGTGTAGAAGGCGTGCATCCCCCGGATGTCCGGCAGGAGCACCAGACTCGCTCCACGACGGGTCACCGGCACTGCCTCGAATGCCGAAAAATGGTTGCCGTCCGCCGCCGTTAGCACCAGTGGACCATGCTCGCCGACCTCGCTGGACTTGGGCGGGTCGGGCGGACGCTGGTCACTGGTGAAGCACATGAGTGCAGTCTCCGCCCGTTCCCTCACGTTCGCCAGGCAGACACCCGCACCCTTGGCTCAGATGCGCGCGCCCTCCCCTGCCGTCAGGCGTCGATGCGCTGGCGATCCAGCTCAGCCGCGGAGTCGATGATGAAGTCCTTACGGGGGCCGACGTCGTTACCCATGAGCAGGTCGAACACGCCCTCGGCGATCTCGGCGTCCGCCAGGGTCACCCGCCGCAACGTCCGGTGACGAGGATCCATGGTGGTCTCGGCCAGCTGGTCCGCGTCCATCTCGCCAAGACCCTTGTAGCGCTGCAGTGGCTGTTTGACCTTGCGGCCCTTCTTCTCCAGCGAGGACATCAGCTGGCGCATCTCGGCCTCGCTGTACGTGTAGAGCAGGTCGTTCTTCCTGCCGCCCGCGTTGATCACCTCGATCCGGTGCAGGGGGGGCACGGCGGCAAAGACTCGCCCGGCAGCGACCAACGGCCGCATGTAACGAAAGAACAGGGTCAACAGCAGCGTGCGGATGTGGGCCCCGTCGACGTCAGCGTCGGTCATGATGATGACCTTGCCGTAGCGGGCAGTATCGAGGTCGAACGAGCGGCCCGAGCCTGCACCGATGACCTGCAGGATCGCCGCGCACTCGGCGTTCTTGAGCATGTCGGCCAGGGATGCCTTCTGGACATTGAGGATCTTGCCGCGGATGGGCAGCAGTGCCTGGTGGTCCGAGGACCGGGCAAGCTTGGCGGTGCCCAGGGCGCTGTCGCCCTCGACGATGAACAGCTCGGTCCGCTCGACGTCGCTGCTGCGGCAGTCGGCCAGCTTGGCCGGCAGGGAAGAGGTCTCCAGGGCGTTCTTGCGCCGCTGGGTCTCCTTGTGCAGCCGTGCGCTGATCCGCGACTTCATCTCGGCGACGACCTTCTCCAGGAGAAGTGCCGACTGGGCCTTGTCACCGCGCTTGCTCGAGGTCAGCATCGCGGTCAGCTCCTGCTCGATGACCTTGGCCACGATGGCGCGGACCGCGGAGGTGCCCAACACCTCCTTGGTCTGTCCCTCGAACTGCGGCTCGGCCAAACGCACCGTCACCACCGCCGTGAGGCCGGCCAGGATGTCCTCCTTCTCGACCTTGTCGGACCCGACCTTGAGCCGGCGGGCGTTGATCTCCAGCTGCCTGCGGAAGACTTTGAGCAACGACTGCTCAAAGCCCGTCATGTGGGTGCCGCCCTTGGGCGTGGCGATGATGTTGACGAACGAGACCGCCTTGGCCTCATAGCCCGTACCCCACCTCAACGCGATGTCAACCTCGCACTCGCGTTCAAGGTCGGTGGGTGTCATGTGTCCCCGCTCGTCGAGCACCGGCACGTTCTCGTGGAACGTCCCGGATCCCTGGATGCGCCACACATCGGTCAGGGCCGGGTCGATGGCCAGGAACTCGGCGAACTCGCTGATGCCACCTTGGTGCAGGAATGTCTCCTCGTGCGGACCGTGCTCGCCCGGCGTGCCCGGCACACCACGCTCGTCGCGGATCACCAGGGTCAGACCCGGGATGAGGTATGACGTCTGGCGGGCTCGGGAGACCAGGTCGTCATAGCTGAACGCCGCGTCCGCCAGGAAGATCTGGTGATCGGGCCAGTAGCGGACCCTGCTGCCGGTCCGGCCACGGCCCGCCTTGCCAATGATCCGCAGCTCGCTGTTGTCCACGTATGCCGTGAAGCCAGCGTCGGGCGTCTTGGCGCCCGCGCCCCTGGCACCCATGACGTCGTCGAAGACGCCGGGCTCACCGCGGCGAAAGCTCATCGCGTGGGTCTTCATCCCGCGGTCAACCTCAACGTCGAGGCGGGCGGACAACGCGTTGACGACCGAAGCGCCCACGCCGTGCAGACCACCGGAGGCCGTGTAGGAGCCACCCCCGAACTTCCCGCCGGCGTGCAGCTTGGTGAAGACCACCTCGACGCCGGTAAGACCGGTCCGTGGCTCCATGTCCACGGGAATGCCTCGCCCGTTGTCGCGGACCTCGACCGACCCGTCGGCCATCAGCGCCACGTCGATACGGTCACAAGCCCCCGCCAGGGCCTCGTCGACCGAGTTGTCGATGATCTCCCACACGCAGTGCATCAGCCCGCGCGAGTCGGTCGAGCCGATGTACATGCCCGGACGCTTGCGGACCGCCTCAAGGCCTTCGAGGACCTGCAGGTGACGAGCCATGTAGTTCGAGGCGCCAGTGTTGGATGCACCAGTCTTCGAGGCGCCAGTCTTCGATGCTGTGCTGGTTCCGGTGGCGGTGGGCACGGACGTCCTTTCGGTGCAACGTAAGAGCCGGCTCGGGGCCGACCGAAAACTTCCTTGCAGGTTATCTGCAAGGTCGCAGGAGCATGCTGCAGGCACGCGGCATACGGGCTGCGTGAGCATTGCGCGGAGAGCGAAACCCGACGTGACGTCATGCACTTCACGGCAGAATGGACATCGGGAAGCAAACTTCGTGTTTGACTGTTACACCCGGCGAATGGGTCTACCCACAACGCAAACCGCTCGGCAAGCGTCTACGAAGTATCAGCAACGGATACCGAAGAGACCGCGACACCCGGTGGGGACCGCCAACGGCGCCCACTACGACGAAATGGATGGCTGACGTGACAACTGCACTGGCACCGACTCTGACCGCGGCTGACCGCTGCGACCGCTGTGGCGCCCGGGCCTATGTGCGCGCCTGCCTCAGCTCCGGTGGCGAGCTGCTGTTCTGTGCGCACCACGGCCGCGAGCACCTACCCAAGCTCCAGGACCTGACCACCAATATCCAGGACGAGACCGATCGCCTGCACGAGACGCCGGCCCTGGCCAGCGTCGACGAGCGCTAGGTCAGGCAGACCGACTGATTCGACATGGACGGGCTCACGGTTGTCGTGGGCCTGATCATGCTGGTCGGGTTCATCGGCATCGCCGTCCCCCTGCTACCGGGACTCCTGCTGATCTGGGCGGCTGTCCTGGTCTGGGCTTCCGGGGCACAGACCACGGCCGGCTGGGTGGTCTTCGGCATTGCCACGACCCTGGCTCTGTCCGGCGTCATGTTGCAGTACCTCCTACCGGGTCGGCGCATGACCAAAGCCGGCGTCACGACATCGAGCACGGTGACGGGGGCAGCGCTGGGGGTCGTGGGCTTCTTCGTGGTCCCCGGCGTCGGAGCCTTCCTGGGCTTCGTGCTCGGGATCTACATAGCCGAGCGGATCAAGCGGGGCACCCATGCCGCCGCATGGCCGTCCACCAAGCACGCACTCAAGGCCATCGCGCTGGGCATGGGCATCGAGCTGTTGACCGGTCTCGCGATGGCGAGCACCTGGGTGATCGGCGTGATCACGACCACCTGACCTTCCGCGGCCAGTTCGAAGGGGATCAGCTCGAAGGGGGATCGGATTACTGCCCTTCGTGGCGACGGCGGTCCCAGCGGTCTTCGATACGGCGCATGAGCGTCTGTTTGGTTGCCTTGGGTTTCTTGCTCGCCCTGCCGAAGCGACCCGCCGACGCGTGTGCGCGCACTGACCCGTCCTGGGCAACCGCGCCCAGCTTGGCCTTGGGCTTTTTGGGCGGGCTGATCGCGTAGGCCACGCCGCTCACCATCAGCGCAAAGCCGAAAGCGCCCCACCAGACGGACGCGGTAGCCACACCCACGACGACAAGCCCGAGACCGGCAATGACGCCCCCGGCCCCGATAGCAAGGCTCCGGCGAAGGCGGGCACGCGCAGCCGAGCCCTGCATCTGCGAGGCAAACTTCGGATCCTCGGCATACAGTGCTTGTTCCATCTGCTCCAGCAGATGTTGCTCGTGCTCTGAAAGCGGCACCTTCGACCTCCCGTGGGCGGCTTAACTTATTGACAACAACATTCAACGGTGCCGATTCGTTGCCCGAGACCGGCGATACGTGTTGCCGAAAACGGCGTTGCGTGGTGCTCAGGCTACCCCCTTCACCGACTACGCAGTCAGGATATGTCGCCACGGATCGGAGTGGTAGCCGACCGCTCACCTTCGACCAGACTGGCGGGACGAACTGCGCCGGCACCGAACCGTGCACTGGCTTGATCGACCGCGCGATCGGCGTCTCGCCAGCCATGCTCCGGCTCATCGAGCAGACCCTGTATCGGTGCGTGATCTGAGTCCATGAGGCCTTCCATCCGAACGCCAACCAGCCGCAGGCGGGCCCGCTGCAGACCCAACCCGTCAAAGAGTGTCCGCGCTGTCGCGTAGATGTCGCGGCTGACGTCGGTCGGGTCACGCAGGGTCTTGGAACGCGTGATGGTGGTGAAGTCGGAGAAGCGCACCTTGATCGAGATCGTCCGTCCCACCATCCCCGCTGCGCGCACACGAGCCGCCGTGCGGTCGCTGAGCTTGAGCAGCTCGCGGTGGATGTATGCCAGGTCGTCCACGTCGAAGGAGAACGTCTCGTCGGCGCCGATGCTGCGTTCACGACGGGTGGGCACCACCGAGCGTGTGTCGCGTCCCCAGGCCAACGCGTGCAGGGCGGGTCCGGCATTGTCGCCAAGGGCCCGTCGCAACGTGTCCACCGGTGTGTGGGCGATGTCGGCCACGGTGTGCAGCCCCAGACGCTGCAAAGCCTCCTCGGTGCGGTCGCCGACTCCCCATAATGCGCCGACCGGCAGCTGGTGAAGGAAGCTGACCACCTCGGTCTCGGGCACGACGAGCAGCCCGTCGGGTTTGGCCAGACCCGATGCAAGCTTCGCGATGAACTTGGTGGAAGCCACACCGACCGAGCAGGTGATGCCCTGCTCGTCGGCGATCGTGTCGCGGATCGCTTGGGCGATCTGGCGTGGTGTGCCCAACCGGCGGCGAGCGCCGGACACGTCAAGGAACGCCTCGTCCAGTGACAGCGGCTCGACGATCGGCGTCACGCTGGCGAACACCGCCATGACAGCCTGGGAGATGCGTTCGTAGCGGGCGTAGTCAGGAGGGACAACGGTGGCCTGTGGGCACAGCCGGCGGGCCCGGGCGATCGGCATCGCCGAGGCCACACCGAACGCGCGCGCCTCGTAGGTCGCGGATAGCACGACCCCGCGATTGCCGCCGCCGGCGATGATGACCGGCGTGCCCTTGAGCTCGGGGCGGCTGAGCAAGGATGCCAACGCGTAGAACGCGTCCATGTCCACGTGCAGAATCGAACAGCCCTCGTCGTCCGCCGCGTGCTCGCCCCGGCGTTCAGGGACGGCGAACTGACGCCTGCTCATCGCCCGGGCCCCGGGGGCGGTAGGTCATGGGGCAGGGTGACAGGGGCGTACGCCGCCCTGTCACCAGGCAAAACCGGGGGCGGGTCAGACGGGTCATTGGGCAGGGTGACAGGGGCGTACGCCGCCCTGTCACCAGGCATAACCGGGGACGGGTCATACGGGTCATGGGGCAGGGTGACAGGGGCGTACGCCGCCCTGTCACCAGGCATAACCGGGGGCAGGTCAGCTGCGGCGGGCCAGCACGTGCAGGGCTGCACCGATGTGCCCAAGGAACGCGTAGTCGGGATGACGCGAGGCTGCCTGCTCAAGCTTGAGCAGCGCGGCCCGGTCGGCATCGAAGTCGACATAGGCCGCAGGTACGAGATCACTGAAGATGCGCACTCCATGCAAGTCCTGAACGGCCAGTCCGGCGGCCTCGACAAGAGCAGTGATGCCGGCCGCGTCGAAGCGCCGCGGCAAGGGATCCGCCGGACCCCATCGACCGTCGTCACTGGTGAGAGCGCACTGGGCCTGGGCGAACTGGCCGGCAAGGGCTCGGGCCAGCACGGCGGCGATGCGGGTGGCAACCACGAGGCTGACGTAGCCGTCGTCGGCGAGCACACCGGCGACGGATCGCAGGGTCGCCGCCGGGTCATCGACGAACTCCAGCGTGCCGTGGCAGCACACGAGGTCGGCGTCGGCGTCGGGATGGACTTCGAGCAGGTTGGCGGCGTCGCCCTGCACGGCCACGACCCGCTCGGCGACCCCGGAGTCGCCAGCTCGACGATGCAGCGACGCCAGCGCATCGAGGCTGGGGTCGATAACCGTGACGTGATGACCGAGCTGGGCCAGCGGAACGGCCAGACCGCCGGTGCCACCGCCAAGATCGACGACGCGCAGGCTACGACCGAGCTGTTGCTCCCTCTCGGCCACGACAGCCCGCACGGACTCCCAGACAGCTGAGGTGCGCACAGCGGTCTCGACGCCGCCGCGACCGCTTCGTCGCCCTTCATCAGCCACGGCAAGGCTCCTCTGGTGCTGGTGGTCGTCGACGGGCAACAGTCCTGACGGGGCGACTGCGGTGACGCTCGGATCGTGTCCACCCTAGCGTCCAGAGCTTCCGGGGCTGGCATGCCACAGCTTGCGCGGTGGGGCGCCTTCCTGGGGGACTGCGTGGCCTTCCTTGTTCAGCAGTGATCCAGGCCTGGACAGCTTGCGGGAGTCCCGGACATCACCACCGGCAGGTTTGACGTCCGCATAGGGCGACTGTCTGAACCCTGAGGCATGCACCAGGATCCGACGACCGGACCCGTCCGAACCGCCAGCCGCGTCGCCTCTGTCAGCACCATGCCCATCGGCCTCGGACAGCGCCGAGTGCACTGCCTCGAGACCACCTCGGCTCCAGGCCTCCCACAGCCCGGACAGCTCCCATGCCCCGGTTGCGCGAAGGGAGACACCCTTGGGCCCGGTGCGTCGCAGGATCCCCCGGACCAGAAGCAGCCAGGAGTGGAAAACTGTTGCCGCATAAGGGCCTTGGACATCCTCGAAGAACGTTGCGTCGACCGGGCCGGTCGAGTCGTCAAGGGTCAGGAACACCACACGTCGACCCGAGCGGATCGGCGGGGTCTGCGTGGCGACCTTGACCCCGGCGACCCACAGCTCGGAGCGACTGCGTTGCCCGAGCAGCTGGCCGGATCGAGTCACTCCGAGCGCCTGCAGCATCGGGGCGTAGAAGTCGATGATGTGGGCGCTGGCGTCCAGCCCGAGGATGTCCAGCTCGGCCCGGACCCGCTCCGGCCCCGTCATCTCGGGCAGACCGGTGGCCGTGGTGAGCTCGGGGGTGTCCCCCAGGTCGAAGGTGAGCTGAGTGGGCTGCGCCCGAGCCGGTATGACGGGCAGTCCGCTTTGGGACTGCGACGCCGCCAGAAGTCGCACGTCGCGCGTCTCGGCGCTGGTCGCCCGTGTCAGGGTCGCTTCGCGGGTCGCCGCGGCTGCCGCGGCTCGGGACGTACGAGGTGTCACCCTGCGACCGGATCGGCGCATCGACATTGAAGTGGATGTAGCAGAAGACCACCGGTCGAGCTCTGCCACATGCAACAAGAGGTCGCGTCGGGTCACCCGACCACGTCGCCCAGTCGTACCGCTGCCACTGGAGACCTTGACTGCCGTACCGCTGAGTCCGTAGAGCGAGTCGAATCCCCCAGCCAGGACCAGCCGCTCGACCACCGGGCGACTGACCTGGGCGCGATGCCAGAAGTCGGCGATGGTGAAGTACTGCTGGCCGGCCACGATGCGCTGCACCTCGGCGTCGCTGATGCCCTTGACGTCGGCCAGGGACAGCCGGATACCGTAGGCCCGCCCATCGGGCAGGTCGGCATCCGGCTGACGTTCGCTGTCTCCTTGCGACCACGGCGCGACCCGCTCCACCAGGTAGCTCTCGCCTGAGGCGTTGACGTCCAGTCCCAGGATCGCGATGCCCAGGTTTCGGGCGTCGTCCAGGATCAGCCG
>DHJN01000210.1:39278-39522 GCA_002404345.1 Actinobacteria bacterium UBA4719
TGAGCCTTGAGCCATGCCGACTGATAGGTGGGCAACGCGAACGCCGCCGCGTGGGCCTTGCAGAACCCGAAGGATGCGAACGCCTTGAGCACCTCCCAGATCCGGTTCACGTCCTCGACCCGATAGCCACGAGCGGCAGCAGCCGGTCGCCACCAGGCTTCGACGTCCAGCTGACCTTGAGGGGATCCAAGTGCCCTGCGCACCTCGTCGGCCTGGGCCAAGGTGACGCCGGTGGTCTCGGCAA
>DHJN01000210.1:39819-39946 GCA_002404345.1 Actinobacteria bacterium UBA4719
AACAACGAGATGTCGATGATGAGGTCCTCGAAGGTCTCCGGCCCGAACTTGCCGATCAGCTCGCGCTGACCGGGACTCTCGATCTGGAAGCACCCCAACGTGTGCGTGGACCGGATCAGCCGGAACG
>DHJN01000014.1 GCA_002404345.1 Actinobacteria bacterium UBA4719
TGACAAACATGCAGGTCAACTCGCTAGAAGGGCCGATGCCGCCACACGCTATGTCCGGAGCCCAGATGACCGCAGGGGCGTCAAGGAGCTGAGGGTGGAGGTCGGCGTCGGCGTAGGCTTCGCGGCCAACCTGACGCAGGATCTCGCTGACGTGGCCGATGTCCAGGCTGAGAGGAACAGGCACATCGACCACGACTCGGGCCCAGTCCCGTGACAGATTTGTGAGCTGAACGATCTGGCCATTCGAGGTGATGATGACCTCGCCGTTGGCGGTCCGGACCTTGGTCGCTCTCAGAGTCACGTCCTCAACGGTGCCGACCACGCCACCAGGGATGCCGGGAATGGCGATGCTGATGAGGTCGCCGAAGCCGTACTGTCGCTCGGCAATGATGAAGAAGCCCGCAAGCAGGTCCTGAACCAGGCGCTGCGCCCCGAAGCCGAGCGCCACACCAGCGACGGCCGCCGGCGCCACCAGGCCCGTCGTCGGCACCCTCAGACGTTCGGCGATCTGCACCCCGGTCACGCAGTAGACGATGACCAGAGCCGACCAGGTGAGCACCTGGGCCAGGGCGTGTCGATGCTTGGCGGCCTCCGAACGAACCAGAGCGTCGGCTTCGCGCGCATTCGCGTCGATACGGTCGGTGACCGCACCCCTGAGCCATATCGCGAAGCGGGTCAGCAGCACCGAGCCGAGAGCGAGCAACAGGATCTCCAACCCACTGCCACTCAGCCATCCTTGGACATCGGACAAGGAGATCTCGGAGATCATGGGGACCATCATCGCGCAGATCGGAGCGCTGACTTTCCATCCCAGCTGCCAGCGCGCGGCTGTGAGGCAGTGCGGTTACTGCGGCGACTCGTTGAGTTGACTGACGATCAACCCGGCTGGCTCGGGCTCATCGTGACCACCACCACGAGCCCCGAAACCACCATGAGCGACCCCAGCACTGTCCACGCGTTTGCTTTCTCGTGCAGCACGACCACGCTCGCTGCGAGGATCACCAGGTAGCCGAGGGCATTGAAGGGGTAAGCCACGTTCAGCGGAACGCGGGAGAGGGTCAACATCCAGGCCAGAGCGGATACGCCGAACACGAACAGCCCTGCCCAGACCCACAGGTTGCCGATCGCCGTGACGGGCAGCGAACGGCCGAACTCCTTGGACTGGTGCGCGGCCTGGGTCATGCCGTGTTTGAGCAGAATCTGTCCCAGTGCGGCAAGACCAACTGCGACCAGCAGTATGACCAAACTGCTCAGATTCACTCGAGCACTCCTTAGATGCATGGGCTCAGATTCTACTGCTGGCGGCCTCGCAGTCATGCCGACAGCACTCGCCCATCCACCCCTATGCTCACTTCCAGATCCTCGGCGTGAACGGCTTCCTCGGCGTGCGGAGTAAGGCGAAGGATGTACTGGTATCCAAACAGCGTGGGCCGAAGTCTGACCAGTGCCTCGTCGATCCGCCGAATAGCCTGAACGGAACCACCTCGAGCCCCAGCGCCGACAGCGCCGAGGGGCAATCCGGTCGCGAGCTCCTCCATAATGTCGAAGCCGGCCGAGCGCACCATCCGGCGCAGCGTCGATCTGGTGAAGAAACGCAGGTGCGTGTTGTCCAGAATGCCCCGGCGGTCGTAACCGAACAAGCCCGTCACCACCCGGGCCCGAGGATACCAATGACCGAAGTTCGGCACTGAGAGAAGCAGCTGACCGCCCGGACGGAGGACATTGCGAATCTGGCGCAGCGTCTCCGACGGCCGGGAAAGGTGCTCGATCACGTCCCCGGCCACGACGACGTCGTACCGATCGCCGACCTCCTCTGGTATTCCCACCTCGAGGTCGGTGACGAAGAACCGGTCAGTTCGGTCACGCACTCCAGCTATTTCCATGTAGTCGACGCCCGTCACGTGATGACCGATCATCCGGGCCCGGCCGGCGAACAGTCCTCCGGAACAGCCAAGGTCGAGAATTCGGGACGCCGGCAGGCTCTCCAGCATCTGAAGCATGACATCGTGGGAGGAGCCGTCACCCTCTTTGAAGTTGTACTCCTCCGGCGTCTCCACCCATTCTTGGGTCCCAAAGCCCTTGGTGGCGAGCTTGAACTCGACGACGTCACGCACAACATCGCGGGCGTACTTCATGCCGTTGACGTAGCAGATCTCGTCGCCGTAGTACGTCGGAATCGGCACTTCGACGATCCGGCCGTGGGCATGCATGATCTGCGCAATGATCTGGGTATCAAAATCGAACCCGTCACTGTTTGCCTCGAACGGTATCTGGGACAGCATCTTAGTGCTGTAGGCGCGATAGCCAGAATGGAATTCGGTCAGTTGTGTGCCAAGTACCCGGTTCTCGAAACGGGTCAGAATGCGATTGCCGAGACGCTTATAGAAAGGCATTCCGCCAGCCTTGGCTGCGCCCCGGTTCATCATTCGCGAGCCTAAGACAGCGCAGACATCGTCCGCCTCAAAGGGTTGGATCATCTCTGGCAGACATTCCGGCGCATACTGGCCATCACCGTGCAGGAGGACGACTATATCCAGGCCCCGGTCTATCGCCAGCCGGTACGCCGCCTTCTGGTTGCCGCCGTATCCCAGATTCTTGGTATGACGCACGACCGTGGCCTTGATCTCGTGAGATGCGCCCCACCGTCTCGCGTGTTCGAAGGTGTCGTCTTTGCTGGCATCATCAGAGATGATGATCTCGGCAAACCGCGTCAACATCTCAGCGGGAATACGGTCGAGAGTTGCCGACAGCGTGGACGCTGCGTTGTAGGCGACAACGACGATACCGATCTTCGGCACAGGTGAGTCCGCTGCGGACATCAGATTCCTCTCTCGTATCGACGCGGTGAGGCGTCGATGGGGCTGGTGATGTTGCTGTTTCTAGCGTCAATGACCCACTGGCTCATCATGCGGGGATGCCGTCCAGGGTCTCTTCGGTCGGTACATGCTCCAACCGGTTGCTGTGCCCGGGTGTCGAATCGGGACCCGCGTAGGGGTCGAACTGGGCGGCGATCAAGCGGCGCATGCCGACACCGAAAACGACGACGAGAGATGCCCACACGATAATGCCGAACACGACCTGATGCGATGTAGGAGCGGGGCCTCCGCTCCTCGTGGCCTCCCGCGGGATGCTGGGAGTGTTCACGGCTCACGTTGAAGGAGGCCCCTGATGGAAGGCTATGCCGGAAAACAGTTTGTAGGAATAGATCTGCATCGTCG
>DHJN01000202.1:0-2360 GCA_002404345.1 Actinobacteria bacterium UBA4719
AATGCCCGACAACCGCCTCTACCTCTCGGGTCAGCCGGGCCTACTCGCCCCGCAGATACGTCGAGGCATGCGCCGAATTTGCGTTCTGCGGCAGGTAAAGTATCTCGCAGGGGTATTCAAAGTTCCTGCCAAAAACGGCGGCAAGGTTGCGGGCTGAGTCACAGATGGGATGCGACACGAACATGTCGAGGGTGACCCGGCCGCTCAACGCGAGCTCTAGCGACGTCTTCAGGATCGAGCAGAGGTAGGAACCGAAGTGGGACTCCCCCTGGCGAGCCTCGACCGGAGCTCCCCGTACCTTGAAGGGCAGCATCCCTGCGGCATGCACGATCTCCTCGGGGAAATAGACCTGGAAGTGGCCGACGACCTTCCCGCCGGCGTCACGCCACTTCTTGACAGTCGGGAAGTCGGGATCCTCAACCAGATCCCGGCACATCAAGATCGCCTCCTCAACGGACATGGACTCGTACGCATCAAGAAGACGCGGCATCGTCATCGTCGTCACCCTTTCGCTGTGTTGTCGCCGGACGTGTCGAATGCTGACGAGTCCTCTTCCAATGCTTTCCCGCATTGACCGCAGTAGCCGAACTGGGAGGGGATGAAGCGTGCTCCACATTCGGGGCAGCTCTTCGCGTAGGACCCCCAGGGGAACTCCGATGATCCGTCGGGGGATGCCGCAGACTCGCGTAGCATCTTGATGCCCGGCTTGCGCTTCTCGACGAAGGCGTTCATTCCCTCGATCGGCTCAAAGCTCGAATAGTGAATGGAGAGCCAGTCGCGGGCGTGACCAACTGTCTGGTGCCAGGCCAGGTCCTTCCAGAAGTTCACCTGCTGCTTGGTGTAGCGCGTGCACTCGGGGAACTGGTCGATCAGGTCCTTGACGATGGAGTCGACGGCCTCGTCGAGCCTGGAGAGGTCGATCGAGTAGCCGTCTTGTCCCTTCTTGGCCTTGGTGATCTGCTCCGGGGTGGCGTGGACGATGAACTCGCCGTCCTTCGTGACCGAGGGGACGACCTCGTTGACCAGCCCCCACTCAAGCGCCTGGTAGGGCAGGACGGGCCGGTTCAGCATGAGCATCCACCGCGCGCGCCGGTCGCCGACGAAGATCGGGAGCCACTGAGTCGCGCCACCGGCGGCCACGCTGCCGACTTTCGTGCCGACCTGACCGACGTAGGCGTGCTCAGCGATGACCGAGAGGTCACAGGCGAGGTGGCTCTCGTTGCCACCCCCCACTGCCATGCCGTTCAGCCGGCCGATCACCGGCTTTCCGCAGTTGAGGATGCTCTCGATGTACGCGCTGAACAGTCCCATGTACTTCCAGTAGTCGTGGGGCGACTTGGTGTACACGCGTTCGTACTCCTTGACGTCTCCGCCGGTGCAGAAGGCCGATTGGCCGCTTCCGGTGAAGACGATGACGGCCACTTCGTCGTCAAAGGACGCCTCTCGGAAGGCGGCAGCCAGCTCGATCAGCGTCCGCGTGCTGTACGCGTTGTACGCCTCGGGACGGTCGATCGTGATCCGGGCCACCCAGTCGGCCTTGGTGTAGCGGACCTCGGTGTACTCGACCGCCGGCAGTTGTTCAAAGGTCATCAGCGGGGCTCCTTGTAGTTCGCGCGGTACGTACGAAATACTACATCTTGTTGGCGTTTCGTGTTTGAAGTGTAGTTAATCATTCCAATCGCGCGGCGTCAAGCATCTGTCGTATAAGATTTCCTCCCGCAGGCGAAGCCGGGGCCGGAGGCGGGCGGGGCCGTGAGACTTCACCCGTCACACCCCGCGGGCCAAGGAGGTGCGACGCCATCCCCGAGCAACTCAGCGTTGTCTTGAGCTGTCCGGGTGGCCTTCTGGGACGTGACGCGAACAGCCGCCCATGCCCGGTCGGTAGACCAGGGCATGGGGGGCTGTTCCGGCGCACCTGCACCATCGGATCCAGAGAAAGAAGATCTGGGATCGATCGGCAGGTCAAGAACGTCGGGGGTGGCGGAGGTCGGCCCCCTAGGGTCCCGACCTCAGACTTCGGGCTAGACCATGCTCAGACCACCGTTGACGCTCAGCGTCTGGCCGGTGATGTAGTCGGCATCGGAAGAGGCAAGAAACAGCACGGCCCGGGCGACCTCTTCGGGAGTCCCGACCCTGCCGAGCGGAATCGACCGGATGATCGCCGCCATCAGCTTCTCGTTACCTTCGCTGACGTTCGTGAGCATCGGGGTGTCGGTTAGCCCCGGTGCAACGCAGTTGACGTTGATCCCCTGCCGAGCCGTCTCCCGGGCAAGCGCCTTGGAGAAGGCGATCGCTGCGCCCTTTGCGCCGGAGTAGACCGCCTCGCCGCTGGATCCCACCCGGCCCGCGTCGGACGCGAG
>DHJN01000202.1:2423-3769 GCA_002404345.1 Actinobacteria bacterium UBA4719
AGATGTCCGCGGTAGTTAATGGCAATGACACGATCCCAAAGTCCCTCGTCGGTATCCACGAAAGGCATCACCTTGTCCCAGCCAGCGTTGGAGACCAGGATGTCGATCCGGCCGAACTCCTCCATGGTCGCTGCCACCATCGCGCGGACCAGATCAGCGTCGGCCACATCCACCTGGACGGGCAGGGCGGTGCCGTCCATGTCGCTGATCTCCTTTGCCACCGCTTGGGCACGCTCGAGCGAGAGGTCACCGAGTACGACCTTCGCGCCGTCGCGAGCCAGCCCGAGTGCAACTTCGCGGCCGATCCCGCTCCCAGCCCCGGTAACGATCGCTGTCTTCTGGTCGAACTTGCCGTTAAGTATCATTTCTACGGTCCTTTCAAGAGGCCGTCGGTGTCGAGGTCGCGCAGGATGGACAGCTGCCGAGAAGTCGGTGCCGAAGTGACCGGAACAGAGTCCGGGATCAGGAGGTCGAAACCTGTGGCGTCCCGCACCTCGTCGATCTCGACGCCCGGATGAACTGAGACGAGGCTCATGCGCAGGCTTTCCGGGTCGAACCCCATCGTGCACAGGGGTGTGACGACCAGGGCAGGCCCGCCCCCGGTGAGCCCAGCCGAGGCCCAGTCGGTCGGCCCGCCCAGGAACCCGGGCCCGCTCAAGAAATCGACCTTCTCCACGAAGGTCCGCCGGTTGTGCGACTGGGTGTAGATGAGCACCCTTCCGACACGGGATAGGAACGGCAGGCCGACCGTGCCGGGCCCGCGCAGTGTCGGGCGGGAGTAATCCCCCACCGCCACGAGGTTGCAGTTGCCATATGCGTCGATCTGCAGTCCTCCGGCGAAGAACACCGTGAGCACGTCACCGCGACCCTCAAGGAGCACAACATCACTGAGGGGAATTGCCGTGTCCGCCCTCAGCAGGTCGAAGTCGCAACATGATGACACCACCGGGCTGAGGTGGGGGTTGACCGAGCTGGTGCCGCCAGCGATGTACCAGAGCCCAGGCGCGTGCGTGAGCTGAGCGAGTCGACAGGCAACCTGCGGCAGGGCGCTGGCGGTTCCCATCACGGCAACGTCGTCGTCGCGCAGATGCGCGGCAAGCTCGATCGCCATCAACTCACTGCGAGACCAGGACAGCTCACGTGTCTGCGAGCCAACAGTCACAGCCATCTCAGCTCCTCCGCCCTGTTCGGGCATCGGACTTCTGTCCGTCGCCATAGCGCAACTCGGCCAGGCGAGGAGATGCCTTCTCGAGGTACTCGTCTTCGGTAACCCCCGTCACGTACTGCTCGAGATACTCCCCGACGCCCTCGTCGTTGCCCGCCATGCTCAGATACAGCTTGATCTG
>DHJN01000175.1 GCA_002404345.1 Actinobacteria bacterium UBA4719
GTCAAGGAGACCGGTCGACGCCCACGGCACGTCCGTAGGATGCGCACACAAACGTTCACGGGCCGCCGTGATCGCCAGTCCGAAGGTGAGGTGGGTCGATGTCAAGGCTGTTCCGGTGGGGTTTCCGTGCCAGTTCGCGGGCCGGGGTTCGTGCGCGATCCACAGCAGCGGCAGTCCTGGTCGTGACGATTGCATTGGTCGCTGGTGCCGCGCTACTGGTCTTCTTGCTGCAGAGTGCACTTAGCAACGGCGTCCAGGATGCTGGCCGGGTCCGAGCCGGCGAGGTCGCGACAATTCTTCATGCCGAAGGGGTTAAGGGACTGGGCGAGCGTCTGGCCGAGAACAACCGTGCTGGGCAGATCGTCCAAGTCGTCAACCGCGGCGGGACGGTCGTCGCGACATCCACGCCCAAGGCAGCCAAAGCGCCCCTGTCTACAGCTCGCCCCGGCCCAGGGCAGGCCCTGCGTACCGAGACAGACTCCCTGACGACCGCTCACGAGGACGACCCCTACCTGGTCACTACCGTGGGGGCACTGAACCATCAGGGTGTCCCCTACACGGTGATCGTTGCCTCACCGATCGGGGCTCAGCGTGAGAGCGTCCGGACTGTCCTTTCCTATCTGGTTGTCGGTCTGCCCCTGCTGGTGCTGCTCGTTGGGGCTGCCATGTGGGTTCTGGTTGGCAGAGCTTTGCACCCGGTCGACCTGATCCGTGCGCGGGTCCACGGAATTGGGGCGGCTCAGCTCGCCGACCGGGTGCCAGTCCCGGACACCGGAGATGAGATCGCTCGTCTGGCGGTGACGATGAATGAGATGCTCGACCGGCTTCAGAACGCCCAAACGGCACAGCGCCAATTCGTGGCCGACGCCAGCCATGAACTGCGTTCACCAATCGCGACCCTGACCGCCGCCCTAGATGTTGCTCTGGCCGAGCCGACTGGACGTACTTGGCGAGACCAGCACCAACTAATGGAGGCTGAGGCGGACCGAATGCGCCGGCTGGTGGAGGATCTTCTGCTTCTTGCAAAGGCCGACGACAACGGGTTGCGGCTGGTTCGATCAGATGTCGACCTGGACGACCTGCTCGGCGCCGAGGCGCGCCGGCTGCGGACCTCCACCGACCTCCGCATCCAGGCTGAAATCGAGCCGGTGAGGGTGACCGGGGATGCCGACCGGCTCAGTCAGGTCGTGCGTAACCTAGCCGACAATGCGGTCGGCCACGCCAAACACCAGGTCCGGCTCGCTCTCTCACAAGAGCATGACACGGTGCTGATCGTCGTGGAGGATGACGGTGACGGTATCCAAGCCCGTGACCGCGAACGGGTCTTCGAGCGCTTCGTCCGCCTTGACGAGAGCCGCGAGCGCGGCCATGGCGGTTCTGGGCTGGGGCTGGCCATCGTTCGAGAGGTCGTCCGCGGACATGGCGGCACGGTGTCTATCGGGGACTCACCCCTTGGCGGGGCCCGGTTTGAGGTCTATCTCCCGATCAGCACTTCCTGAGCGACGACAAGCGGGGGAGCGGCCGATCGCAGCGGCCATGGCCAGTGCCAACTACACCGTCGGGTTGATGTCCCGCGCGGCGGGCACACCGGCCATGACAACCTGAATAGATCGGTGACCCTGGCTGCTCTCAGCCGCCGTCGTGGGCAAGCCGGTAGCCCATCCCGCGGACCGTTTCAATGGCGTGCCGGTCGAAGGGGACATCGATCTTGTTGCGCAGGTACCGGACGTAGACCTCCACAATGTTGGGATCACCCTCAAAAGCGGGATCCCACACGCCGCCCAGGATCTCGGACTTGGTCGTGACATCGCCGCGGTGATGCATGAGGAACTCCAAGAGCCCATACTCGCGCGGAGTCAACGGAATCTCCTGACCGGTACGTTCGACCCGGCGCCGTGCAGGGTCGAGGGACAAGTCGCCCGCAGTCAGGATGACGGGTCGTTCGGGACCTCCGCGCCGGATCAAGGCGCGCAGTCGTGCCACCAGGACGATGAAGCTGAATGGTTTGGTCAGGTAGTCGTCGGCGCCGAGGTCGAAAGCGTCGCTCTGGTCATACTCCCCGTCCTTGGCCGTGAGCATGAGCACCGGCGTCCAGACTCCGCGCCGGCGCAACTCTTCTAACACCTTGTAGCCGTTGAGCTTTGGCAGCATGATGTCCAGGATGATGACGTCGAACGCGTTCTCGGTCGCGATCCAGACCGCGTCTTCACCGTTGTGAACGACATCGACAGCGAACCCGCCATCGCCTAGACCACGGCGGACCGTCTCGGCCAATCGCACCTCGTCTTCGACTACCAGTACCCGCACGTCATCATCCTTCGCTTACCCTCACCGCAACGGTTGGATCCTTTCGGCACAGTGTCGAGGACGACCGCTGAGAAACTCCTGAGTGTCAAGGGTATACACGACAGCCAGCCCAAGAACTCGGCGACGACGGCCCGGGCATCCCGGTCGCAGAGCAGGACCGACTACGTGAGCGCTTCGCTCGCGGCTGGCAGACAGCTGCCTCCGGCTCCGCGCCCGCCCCGACAGCGGAACCTTGGGTTCACGCGGTGATCGCAGCACCTGAGTGATTCGAGGTGTTTCGACCTGAGGTACGCCCTTTGGTCTGAGGTGAAGTAGTCGCAACGGGCGCCGCGGCATACCCTCGATGCTGTGATGCACACTCTCGGACCCGGCTGGATGGATCCCCAGTACCTGCTCGACCAGTTCGGCTCTCAGTTCTTCTGGGTCAGTGTCGCCATCGTCTTCATCGAGTGCGGCCTGCTGTTCCCCATCCTTCCGGGCGACTCCCTGCTCTTCGCGGCGGGGCTGTTCATCGCCAACGGCAGCATCCACATCAACATCGCGGTGGCCTGCGTGATCTTCAGCGCCGCGGCCTTCGCGGGCAACGTGGTGGGCTACGAGATCGGTCGCGCCGTCGGTCCGCCTCTCTACCACCGTGACGGGCGGATCCTGAAGCGGAAGTACTTCGACCAGACGACGGTGTTCTTCGACAGGTACGGCAACAAGGCGCTCGTGCTCGGCCGTTTCGTGCCGATCGTGCGCACGTTCATCACCGTGGTGGCGGGGGTGGGCCGGATGGAACGGCGCCGGTTCTTCACCTGGAGCGCCGTGGGCGCGGTGCTGTGGGCGACGGGCATCACCCTGCTCGGCTACTTCCTCGGCCAGGCGTTCCCCGTGCTGCAGGACAAGCTCGAGCTCGCGATCGTCGCGATCGTCGCAGTCTCACTGATCCCCGTTGGAGTGGAATACGTGCGTCACCGCATCAGCAAGGGAAAGGTCACCCAAAAGGCCGTGGACCGCTAGTCGGGCCTGTCCCGCCCTGCCGGGCAAGGTGAGGCCAGCTCCTCCCGGACAGAAAACCTTGCCCACCGGTACCTTTCAACCAAGTTGACAGGTACCGCCACCGACGCGGGTGACCTGTACCAGACAGTCAGCACCGGCCACTGCTCCACCACCACATGATCCAGGCAAGTGATTCCGGACAGGCGAAGACAGCCTCAATGACCGAACTCACTATCGCATTGGCTCCTATCGTCGTTCTGTCGCTGCGGACGCCCCGCGTTCAGCGGGCTGGTCAGCCAGCGCGACGAACGGGTGCCTCGCCGCTCTCGAGGGCGTGTCGTTCTTCCTGGGACAATCCGCCCCAGACTCCGGCAGCCTGGCCGGAGTCGATAGCCCACGTCAAGCAAGCCTGGGCGACCTCGCACCGACGGCAAACGGCTTTTGCTGCTTCTAACTGGAGAAGCGCGGGACCGGTGTTCCCCTCAGGGAAGAACAACTCCGGATCCTCGCCGAGACAGGCAGCGCGGCGCCAACTCAGCATGGTCGGGCTCCCTGAATCGAGGTCCGGGGGATCTGCATCATGGAAGTCACTTCAGGGGACGGGACGAACCATTACAACAATGGGCAACGAGGTTGGTGCCGTTTGATAATCCTTCTCCCCATTCCCGTGTTTCCCCTGTGTACCGTCTGAAAATAAGATGAGTGCCCCGTGTGGCTTTAGGGTCGGCCGGGCGTCCAACCAGAGACGTCTGACCCGTCAGCCAGCGGTGGGCTATCAGCTGAGTTGCCAGCCGGCCATGACACCGCCACCGGTCAGGACGCATATCTGGAGGCCGAAAGCCAGTCGGTCGCCAGCGAAGTGAAAGTAGAGGAAGTCGCTGCCCTTGGACGCCTCGCGGTGTCGCTGCGTGAACACCTCGATGAGCACGCCGCTATGCAGAGGTGCCATGCGTCGGAATTCCTGCAACGCAGCGGCCCCATCCTCGTATCGAATCGCATCTGTGATCCCCATCCCGACAAAAGTGACCAATGCGGTCTTCTCTCCAAGGGGAGTCAAACCCCCAAAGAGTGCGTCTTGTCGTTGTGCCAGGGCCGCGAAGTCAACAAAAAGAGGCCAGGCTGAACGATGGGTCATGCCAGCGCAAGCCCGGCCCTCAGCGGCCGAGGACTCCCAGCAACGCTCTTGTCCTATCTCATCTTTCGCAAGCCGACAGGACGTGCGCGGAAATTCTCCCGAACCTATTTCCGTTCTGCGGGTATGGAAGAGCCACATCATCGAGGCCGACACGCGCTTCCCCTTCCCCCTCGACCAAACCCCACCCTCCAAAATAGCCCCGTGAGCGCGACTGCCGCCACAGCTGGGCGTCTGCGATCTCGAGATCCTGATGGCTGACGAGGCTCGCGAACCGCCGCGCCCCAGGACGCAACCTCGACGCGAGCCGTTGGGGGGACGGGCTTCGAGACAGTTCGGAGCCTTCGCCGACCACCGCAGATTGCCACTGGCTCACGTCTCAGACCGTGCCGCCGGCATCATCTGAACTCCGACGTACAACGCCCAGATTGCCCCCATGACCTTCCGGTCGCGCGCGGTCTGAGAACCTGGGCGGCCGGCCGGCGACACCGTGGGTGGAGTGATCAGAGGCCCTCCCTGTCTCCTGCTCCAACGGTTACGCAGGCGCGACCACAACTTCGTCAACATGACGCGATATTAGGCCTTGTGGAGGTCCTGAGCGTCAGGATGGCAACTCCCGGGCAATTCAACGCTGCGGTCCACATGCCCATCGGCGACCGGGACGTCCGATCGTCGGCGCTTTGCGCCGCGCGCGAGTGTGCGGCATCCTACGATCCCGATACTGAACTATGAGCAGTATGTCTGTCTCTCGCGTGGCCTCATCTTCGCCTTATGCCCCCGTCATCGGCTTCTCCAGTGCAGTTCGAGCGGGAAGCTTGGTCCTCGTGGCCGGGATCACTGCTATTGACAGCTCAGGTGCCATCGTCGGCGGCGACGACCCGTACGCGCAGACGCAAGAGGCCCTGCGCAAGATCGGCGATGTGCTCGCCGAGGCAGGCACCGACTTGTCGCACGTTGTCCAGACGCGGATTTACCTCATTCGCCCAAAGCACTGGGCGCACGTCGGGCGCGCCCACGGGGAGGTCTTCGCCGAGAACCCTCCGTCCGCGACGATGGTCGTCGTCGCAGGACTGCTCGACCCACGCATGCTTGTTGAGATCGAAGCCGTCGCCCATCTGGGTTTGTGACTATCGACGCCCACCGTGTTGCGCATGCGGACCCCCTTGAGGGGCGTCGGTGTGGAGTGGGCTGTTCGGCGTTCATCGCAGTTGGCGCAGGTCGAGGATCGCGCAGGCACGGCGAGCGACGGTGCGTCGGATGACGGGCATGCCCTCGGCGGTCAGTTCGGCGCGGGCCTGGGCCTGGAGGGCAGGTCGCAGGCCGTCCGTCTCGGCCAGTCGTGCCTCCATTTCGGCGAGTTCGCGGGCGTCCATGGCTTGGTCGACACCGAGGGGGAGAGAGTCCCACCACGGTCCGGCTTCGGCCACACGTGCCGGCGAGCGGCTTTCTGGGTCGCGGGCAACGGCCAGGAGGGCCTGTCCCATCAAGGCTGGCGGCCAACCCCGGGTCACCACAGCCAGCTTGATGACGACGGCCAAGCACCGAGCGGTCCACCGGGCGGTCGGTTTGCCGAACAACTGGCGTGCGGTCATGCACTGACGAGCCAGCTCGTCGAGGTCGGTGATGGCGCAGGCTTCCAGCAGGTCGTGGTCTGCCTCCTCCACCTGCGTCGGCGCGGGCCGGCCGCGGTGTGAGGGGGTAGGGGGAGGAGGTTTGTCGGTGAGGATCTCTGGGTTGTGCCGCACTTCTGCGGCCACCCTGGCCGCAGAAGTGCGGCCAGGGGTAGCCGCAGATGTGCGGCTACCGGTTCTGGGGGGTTCGGGGGTAGCCGCAGATGTGCGGCCACCCCCATCGGCGGTCGCCACCTGAGTCGGGGCGGTGGTGCGCACGTGGTACCGGTTGGACAGGAACTGCTCACCGTTGCGGCGGTGCTCGACACGGACGATGCCGGCTTCGGTGAGCTGGCGCATCGCCCGGTCGATGGCGTCGACCGAGCGGCGCAGCCGCCGGGCCAGGGTCTGCCGGGACGGCATCCGGGACCCGGAGCCGTTCCCGTAGCGAAGCAGCAGGGAGTAGAGGCGGAACGCACCGTCGGAGATAGCAGCGTCGATCACCCATTCGGGGACGATCGCGAACCGCGGTTCCTCCACGACGAGGGTTCCGGCGACTGGGGGAGTTGTGGGCGTCGATGGGGCTTGGCGGGTCACGGTGATGGCCTTTCGAGCGGGTGCGCTGAGGGTGGGCAAGGCTGACTCGACCGCTGCCCTCGACGGGAGCGCGTCAGGAATGCGTCAGGAAATGCACCGGAACTGCACGGACACATCGGTGTCAAGCGTCCAGACCGGCACGATGGGCAGGTATGAAACCGCAGGTCATCCCTGTAGGAGC
>DHJN01000038.1 GCA_002404345.1 Actinobacteria bacterium UBA4719
GTTATTTTAGCGTGAGCCCTTAGCCTCGCTGCGCCCATCATCCTGACAGCGCCCGTTGCTGGATTGACCGCCCTCGTGGTGCTGATCGGAGGAACGTCCGATGTGGCCGCTGAGAACCGCTTTCCCGGCCTGACGGGTGGTTCGGTCTGCTCGACGTCCGGTCCGCTCGCAGGACTGTCAGCTGCCCAGGCACAGAACGCGCGCGTCGTCGCGGCGACTGCCTCGGCCAGGGCTGGCGATCGCGCCGCCCTGATCGCAGTGATGACCGGACTAGCCGAGTCGGGGCTGCGGATCCTCGCCAATCCCAATGACCCCAGTGGAAACAAGCTTCCCAATCAGGGCGTGGGCAGTGACCACGACTCCCTGGGCATCTTCCAGCAACGAGGTCCGTGGGGGACGGCCGCGCAACGGATGGATCCGGTCGCGTCGACCAATCTCTTCCTGAATGCCCTGTTGCGCCAAGCAGACTGGAGCTCCATCGAGCCCTGGCGCGCGGCTCAAGACGTTCAACGTTCTGCTTTCACGGGCGTGCCCATCGCGGCCAATGGCTTCTCCCCCGTCTACGGGGCCAACTACCTCGCCCAGGCCGAGAAGGCGACACGCATCATCCAGCTCATCAAGACCGACAGCGCGAAGCTCGACTGCGGCGGTGGGCCCGGCGATACGCCAACTGGACCTGTCGGCGCGAGCGGACTCCCTGTCGGATACCGCATTCCCGCAAGTGCATCGGCCGCCGCCCGAGCGGCAGTGAAGTTCGCTCTTGACCAGCGCGGCAAGCCGTACGTATTTGGCGCCGCGGGCCCGCGCGGCTACGACTGCTCGGGACTGACACTCAGCGCCTGGGCACACGCCGGGATCACCATCACTCGGACCACGTACACCCAGCGCGACGACGGCACGTCGACCGACCAAGTCAGCCTGCGTCCAGGCGACCTGGTCCTCATCCCGGGAAGCGACGGCTCGCTCGCATCGCCAGGCCACCTCGGCATGTACATCGGCGAAGGACTCGTCATCCACGCTCCCCACACTGGTGACGTCGTGAAGGTCGTGACGTACAAGTCGTTCACCGCCAAAGGCATCTCGGCGTTGCGGCACATCGCCTGACCCGCACCCCGGTCCGATAGTGCCCCACCGCCGCCGTAGCCCAGACCGTGCGCGGGAGAGGCCCGCCCTGGCGAAAGGCAATCCGATGACTTTCCCGTCCGTGGACATCAACCCCAACACCAACGGCCTGCCCGGCATCGTTGCCCTCGAGAAGATCGTGGGGGCGCTACTGACGTTCGGTCTGATCGCGGCTGTCGCCGGTGTCGCTATGTCAGCCATCGCCTGGGCGGTCGGCTCACACTCCGCCAACCCTCACGTAGCGGGCCGCGGCAAGTCCGGGGTCCTCGTGGCCGGCGCGGCCGCGATGCTCATCGGCGCCGCCAACACGATGATCACCTTCTTCAGCGCAGCCGGTGGAGCAGTCCGCTGATGCGACCACTTCCAATGGTGGCGACGACACGGCCGCGACAGATCGCTGTAGCCGTAGTCGTCTTCGTCATCCTCGCGATGTTGCTCACCCTTGGTGTCGCAGCAGTCATCCGTATGTCGGGTGGCCCAGTTGCGAAGCACGCGGGCAGTTCTCAGCCGTCGCCGGTACGCGACGATGCACGCGACGTCGACCCACAGGTGACGCCAGAGCAGGCCTCCGCGGTCGCCAATGAGGTTGCTCGCCTGCGGAACAGTCAGTCGGTAGCACCACGCATCTCCAGCATTCGCAACCGCATTGCGGGCGAGGCGAGCCAGCAGCCCGACCTGTACGCAGCCGCATTCGTGAAAGAGCTCCTCACCCAGAGCTACGCGACTCCCCGCGACGACCTGCTCAGCTGGGTCCAGGCAGAGTCAGCCATGACGACCGAGCCAACGGTCATCGGATTGATCCCAGCCGAGCAGCGATCCAAGTGGGCGGCCTTCTCGGTGTCGCAGGGATCAACGCAGCCCGTTCCCACGGCCGCGGACTGGACCTCTCTGGGACTGCGCCAGGGCCGCACCACGGTTCAGATCCAACGAGTGATCGAACCGGTTCCATGGTCAACCGCCATCGCAGCCGGCGAGATCAGCGACCCAGGCGTCACCGCGCGCGAGGTGACCGCACTTGTCACCCTGCACACCACCGAGGCGGGCATCGGCCACAAGACCGTCACCAGCGTCGCTCTCACCCTGAACCTGGAAGGCCCGCCAGCACTGGCGAACTGGGGGTTCGTCGGGGCGGTCACCTACGACGCAGTTCCAGTCAGCCGATCATGAGTTGCGAGGGCGTGATGGCCCTGAACCCGATCTGCCGGGTCGGTCAAGCCGTCACCGACGGAGCGGCCGCGGTAGCCGACTCAGCCTTCTCCCACATCGCCGGATTCTTCGGCAAGGCAGCGCTCTCGACGACCACGTGGCTATGGGACCAGATCGACTCGGCCACCAGTCTCGATCTTGGATCACCGGAACTGGCAAAGGAACTCGGCGCAACAGCAGCGATAGCGGCCGTCCTGTGTATGGGTCTGTTCCTGATCCAAGTCATCACCGCGACCCTGCGCCGGGAGCCAGGCGGGCTCGGACGAGCAGTTCGGGGTCTGCTGATCAGCTTCCTCGGCTCGGCCTTCGCCTTGGCCAGCGCCAAGCTCCTTATCGCTGCCACCGATGCGCTCAGCGCCAGCGTCGTCAGCTACACGATGGGGACCAACATCCAAGGGGTCGGCGACAAACTGGCCTTCGCGCAGCTTGCCTCGGTGGCGAACCCAGCACTGGTACTGATCTTTTCCATCGTGATCCTGTGCTCGTCCGTCCTTGTCTGGGCCGCGATGATGACGCGAAAGATGATGATCCTGATCGCCGCCGTGCTTGCCCCACTTGCTTTCTCGGGCGCCACCGCGGACATCACCCGTAGCTGGGTGCGCCGATGGATCGAGTTCATGGCGGCGATGATCGTCTCCAAGCTGCTCCTCGTGATCATCCTCAGTGTTGGCGTATCGGTCCTCAACGGCGCCGGCCAGGCAGGTAGCGGACCCACCCAGGTCTTCACCCAGCTCGCGTCGGGTTCGCTGATCCTGCTCATGGGGGGGCTCGCCCCGTGGGTCGCGATCCGAATGTTCCACTTCGCCGGAGACACCCTGTATGCCGCGCACGCGACGGCCTCGCAGGGATCTGCAGGCGCGCAGTCGATTGTCGCTGCCCCACGCAAGGTGAGTTCTGCTCAGTGGCAGGCCCGTTCGCTGACGTCATCCGCCCGCGGGCACACGTCTTGGGGCGGCGGTCCGGCCGGGTCAGGAGGGGCCTCGCTCCCCCAACAGTCGAGCACCGCAGGCACTCCGGTTCGAGCAACGACAGGGGCATCGGTGACCTCCACTGCCCCCGCCACGGCGGGCGGCGTCAGTGGAAGCACCGCCGCGGTTGGTGCAGGCGCTGCTGGCACTGCTGGTGGAGGAGCTGCTGTTGCGGGCACAGCTGGTGCGGGCACGGCTGGTGCAAGCGGTGCCGTTGCAGGGACAGCTGCTGCGGGCAGTGCCGCTGCGGGCCCAGCCGCAGCAGCGGTTGCCGCTCCGGTCGTCGTCGGGGTCGGAACCGTCAAGGGAGCAAACGCGGCCCACGGAGCCACGCTCGGTGCAGCGCTGGGCGCCGTTCCCGAGACACCAAGCGATCCCGGCCCGGCAGGCGTGCCCAAGCCACAAAGCGAACCCAAGCAGACACGCGCGCCGAGGCCGCCGAGCCCGAACCCCTAACAACCACAACACAACTCGAACGAGGAGACTTCGGTGACGAATTACGACCACGCTGTTGCGACGCCCACTGTCCGATTCGGCCGCCTGCAGAATCGCGGCCTCCTGCTCGGCTTCTCTGGTGCCCGGGTGTTCTGCTTCGCGCTTGCGGTTTCGGTCGCGACCCCAGCGGTCTTCGTAGGCGGCACTCTGGGCATGGCAGTCACGGGACCGTTTTGGGTGAGCCTGCTGGCCCTGGTCTTCTTGCCCTGGGGTGGCAGACCGGCAATCGAGACCCTGCCCACCGCTGCCCATTTCGGCGCGAGGCGTCTTCTCGGGCAGTTGAGCTTCCGGACCCGCCCGGCAGCTCCACGGCCCTCGGGCACGTTGGCTCTGCCTGGAGATGCGGCTGCGCTGAGGTTCCACATCGACGACATCTCGGGCGCCGCCATGGTGCACGACCCCCACGCCGGAACCCTGACCGCCGTCGCCCTGGTGAGGCACCCGGCATACGTCCTGCTGTCCCCCGACGAACAGTCGCGACGCGTGAATGGCTGGGGACGAGTCCTGGCGGGGCTTGCGGCGCAGGGCACCTGCGCACGAGTCCAGGTTCTGGAGGTCGCCTTGCCGGACAGCGGGCGCGGCATCACTGGGTGGTGGCAAGAGCACCGTCGCGGGGAGGCTCCCGATTGGACGCTCCGCGAATACCAGGAGCTGATGCGCACCTGCGCCCCCGCCGCATCCACCCACCGCACCCTCATTGCTCTCTCGCTGGACACCCGCAAGGCCGGACGCGTCATCCGGGATGCCGGGCGCGGTGTGCGCGGCGCCGCCGCAGTTCTACGGCAAGACATGCGCGCGTTCGAAGCGGGGTTGCGCGAAGCCGAGCTGCAGCTGACGTCGTGGTTGGACGAGGGCTCCCTGGCTGAGACGTTGCGGGCCGCCTTCGACCCGGCCGGAATGCTGACCCTCGAAGGAGCATCCGTCGGGCACCGTCTTGAGACGGCCGGACCTGTTGCGGTAGAGGAGCATTGGGACCACCTTCGCCATGACAGCGCCTACTCGGCGGTCCTGTGGATCACCGAGTGGCCGAGGATCGACGTCCCGCCCTCGTTTCTGCATGGCCTCGTGTTTCAGCAAGGGGTGCGCAAGACGATCTCGATCACAGCCACACCGCTGACGACGGCGCAGGCCATGCGTGACATTCGCAAGGCAAAGGTCGAGTACGTGACCGACTCGACGCAGAAGGCGCGGATCGGGACCATCGCCGACCTATCCGACGCGCAAGAGCTCAGCGACGTGATGGACCGCGAGCGCGCCCTCATCGCCGGACACGCGGACCTTCGATACACCGGTCTGATCGCGGTCACGGCGGACACGAAAGAGGGACTCGATACCGCCCTCTCGCAAATACAGAGGGCAGCCACTCAGTGTGGCTGTGAGACACGGCTGCTCTGCGGCCAGCAGGCGCGCGCCTTCACCGCCGCGGCCCTGCCCCTCGCCCGCAGGGTGGGTTGATCATGGAGTCAGCGGCCGCGCAGATCCGCAGCACCAGTGCGGACCTTCCGAAGGTTCACGCGGGTGAGTTCTACTGTGCGGCCAACGAAACTCGGGCTGGCCGGCGCGCCCAACGGTCCGCCGCTGCGCAACTGTCGCGACAGACTCGCGGCCGACGACGCTCGGAAGTTCGCGCGGCCGCCGATGCAGAGCAAGCCACCAAACCAAACGGCGGCTACCTGCCGGCGGGTGGGGAGACGGGGCCAGCCGCACAGCGGTCGTACCGACGATTCCGGGTGCAACCACACCGGGCGACCTCGGAGGTGTTGGCCGGGGCTTATCCGTTTCTTGCCGAGGCTGGGCTGGGCAGTGATGGCACGTTCATCGGTCAGGACGCCTGGTCCGGCGCCGGCTTCTGCTTCGACCCGTGGGTGCTGTACCAAGGCGGCGTCATCACCAACCCCAACTGTCTGCTGGCCGGCGTCGTTGGCAAGGGCAAGTCTTTCTTGGCTAAGTCCCTGGCCACCCGGTCGATCGCTTTCGGGCGAAGGGTCTACGTCCCGGGCGATCCCAAGGGCGAGTGGACGGTCGTGGCTAAGGCCGTGGGCGGTGTCGCGATCGAGCTTGGCGCGGGCTCCGGAAACCGGCTCAACCCGCTCGACGAAGGCCCCCGGCCTCCAGATCGCCGGGATGCAGATTGGTCTGCCGTTGTTGCGAATCGACGACGCACGCTGTTGGGGGCCTTGGCCGAATCCGCTCTCGCTCGCCCGATGACCGCGGTCGAGCACACCGCCTTGGACCTGGCGCTGCGAGATGCCGTCGACCGCGAAGCCGTCCCTACTCTGCCAATGGTCGTTGACGCGCTGTTCAAACCACGGATCGCCGAGTCGGGTGCCACCCTCGACGAGCTCATCGTTGATGGTCGGCATCTTGGCCACGCCCTGCGCCGCCTCGTCTCCGGCGACCTGGCGGGTCTGTTCGACGGCCCGTCGACGGTGAACTTCGACCCGAACCTGCCCATGGTGTCGCTGGACCTGTCTCGCATCCAAGGCTCCGACCAGCTGATCGCCATGGTGATGACCTGCGCATCGGCCTGGATGGAAGCCGCGCTCTCCGATCCCGACGGCGGCCAGCGCTGGGTCATCTATGACGAGGCGTGGCGGCTGCTCCGCCAGCCAGCGCTGCTGGCCAGGATGCAGTCCCAGTGGAAGCTCTCCCGAGGACTTGGCATCGCCAACCTCATGATCGTGCACCGACTTTCAGATCTTGATGCCGTCGGTAGTGCGGGCTCCGAGGCGCGGGCCTTGGCGCGCGGTCTCCTGGCAGACTGCTCCACGAAGATCATCTACCAACAGGAGTCGTCGGAGGCGCCCCACACAGCTTCGGTTCTGGGTCTGTCGGTGACCGAGCGGGTCCAGCTGCCGGATCTACAACGAGGGGAAGGGCTTTGGCGCGTTGGTCAGAGGGCCTTTGTCGTCCGCCATCTGGTCACCGACGGTGAGCTTGCGCTCTTCGACACAAACTCTCGAATGATGTAGGTCTCCCGTGGGTTCACGAATTCTGAAGGTACGACCGCCGGGAACTCAAGGGTGGTGGGCCGGTGATGAGCCTATCTGGGGTCGTGGGTTCGCGAACCCAATGGCCTGCCCTGCCCCGCCCTGTCCTGTCCTGGCGAACCCCGCGACGTCCGGACTTAGGTTGAGGGGCGTCCAGGTCTTCGAGCAGATGCATCGTGTCTGCTTCAACTACGAATTCACGCGGCCTAGCAGCGGACCCAGACGAAGTCATTCCAGCGAGCGGATGACCATCAGGCGCGCCCAACGAGGTCGCTGGTGTCGACCGGGGCCAGGCGAGGTGGCCCGGGTCGACGCACTCGATGCAAATGAAGGTGTGCCTCGGCAGCCCAGTCTGAAAAGACGCAGGTCTCCCTGGTCGGGCCTCACGAGGTCGAGTGATCCAACTGGGCTTTCTCCTCAGGTGTATGAGCGGTGCGGTGCCGCCAGGGAAGCACCCACCGATGGTCAGCAGCATCGGCAGGCGCAAAGATCTCGTGCATGGCCTCGACCACGAAGCCGGACCTGCGAAGCAACCGCACCCAGTCCCCGTGCGATAGAGGAGACCTCATGAAGTGGATCACCCGCGCCCGCCCCAAGACCGACCGCATCGCCTGCCCCTGGCTGATCCGCCGGTTCATCGACCCCGACGCCGAGATCGTCTACGTCCCCGCCGACCAGGTCCTGAGCGCCGCCACGGAACACGGCGGCCACTCCTTCGACGCCCCCGGCGCGAAGTACACCCACCAACCCTCCCCCGTCGGCACCAGCGAATGGTGCACCTTCGAGACCCTGATCGGCGCTCACGACCTCGGTGGTGACCCCGCCCTGGCCCGGCTGGCCAAGATCGTGCACGCGGCCGACGTCGCCGCGGACCTGGACTCCGATCCGCTCGCGCCCGGCCTTCTTGCCATCGGCATCGGCGGGCTGGACGTCGAACCCGACGACCATGTGCTCCTGGAGCGCGGCATGTTCGTCTACGACGCCCTCTACGCCTGGTGTGCCCGCCAGGTCGCGGCCACCCCGGCATGACCGGCGATCACCTTTAGGGCGACGCGATCCGGACCATCGCCGTCCGCCAGGTCGCCACCCCTCACGGCCGCCGCCGCGATCACCGCCCCCAAGTCCGGTGGGCAACTGTTGCTGGCGGGGGAAGCCCAACTTTCTGGAGACGGTCGTCGTCGAGGACTGGACGACTCGGCGCGAGCTGGCCAACTGGTTGTGGGCCGGGGGTAGGAACGTCGGGTGGCGATCTGGGTTCCTTGACGCCGAGGTCGCCGAGGCGGTCGATGCCATCCTGTTCATCGGGATGGCACCGCACTGGTACCCGCCAAACTATGACTATGGCGCCTGCTGGTACGCGACCTGCGCCGGGTCCCTCAGCTTTTCGCGCTCGGGGAACACGGCTCGCAGGCCTGGTTGTCGTCGTAGCCAGGTGGTCAAGTTCGTCAGCGGGTGGCGCAACAGCAACCAACCAAGCAGCACGACGGCGGCTCCAAGGACCAGCCCGCCCAGGACGTCCCAGGGGTAGTGAGCACCGATGTACACCCGGGCGAAAGCCATCAACGCGGCAGCCAGAGCTGCGAGCAGACCCAGGCGGCGGTTGACCAGCAGCAAGCCGGTGGCGACCGCGCCAACGATCACAGCGTGGTCAGAGGGGAAGGAGAAGTCGGTGGTGACGTCGGCCAGCCGCAGGATCTGCGGGTGAGTGGCATAGGGCCGGGCCTCGGCGAACAGGTGCCCGACCGGCTGGTTGAGGCCCACCACGAGCAGGGTGGCGACGCAGGCCCATCCCGCCGCAGCGAGGACCCGCGCCTGGTCGCGTCGGGCCATCAGTACCCCGGCCAGCAGGAGCAGAGCGAACAGGGCCAGCCCGTACTTGGCGTAGGCCAGGAACGGGGCGTGTAGCCCTGGGGTGCGGCGGGCGAAGGAGTTGATCGCAAGGAACAGTTGGTCGTCGAGCTGACGCAGACGGTTCATCCTGGGCCTTTCAGATTCAGATGTGACTGGTGCGGGGGCGGTGAAGCTGGAGCGTCAATGGGGACGAGGTAGGCGGGTCTCGGGGGTCGTCTGCAACGGGACCAAGTGTTGTGGACCCGCTGATGGTTTGCCAAAACCATCGGACAAGGAACTCCCTGCCGGGCGTTTGCGATCTCAGGCAGAGGCCCGCCTTGCTCCAGGAAACGATCGCCGATACACAGGCTCGATCTCGACCCTGCATGGCCAT
>DHJN01000041.1:0-1464 GCA_002404345.1 Actinobacteria bacterium UBA4719
TCCGGCTTGAGCATGCCCTTGAGTGCTGCCTCGATGTCCTCGATCGCTGCGTAGATGACCGAGTAGAAGCGCAGGTCCACGCCCTCGCGCTCGGCCAGCTCCGCGACCCGCTCTGCGGGCTTGACGTTGAAGCCGATGATGACGGCACTGTCGACCGTCGCCAGGTTGACATCGTTCTGCGTGATCGCGCCCACCCCGCGGTGGATGATCCGCAGGTCGACCTCGTCGCCGACGTCGATCTTGAGCAGGGCGTCCTCGAGCGCTTCGACAGAACCCGACACATCACCCTTGAGAATGAGGTTGAGGTTGTCGACCTTGCCCGCGGCCAACGCCTCGTTGAGGTCCTCGAGGCTGATCCGCTTGCGACGCTTGGCCAGGCTGGCCGCACGCTGGGCCGCCTCACGACGCTCCGCGATCTGACGGGCGGTGCGGTCGTCGGGTGCCACGAGGAACGTGTCACCAGCGCCGGGCACCGAGGTCAGACCAAGCACCATGACCGGACGCGAAGGCGTGGCCTCCTCGACCGTCTCACCGTGCTCGTCGAGCATGGCGCGGACGCGGCCGTAGCCACCACCGGCCACGATCGAGTCGCCGATGCGCAGGGTTCCAGACTGGACCAGCACCGTGGCGACCGGGCCACGACCCTTGTCGAGGTGGGCTTCGATGGCCACACCGCGCGCGTCCTTGTTCGGGTTGGCCCGCAGGTCGAGCGCCGCGTCGGCGGTCAGGAGCACTGCCTCGAGAAGGGTGTCGATGTTCGTACCCTCCTTTGCGGAGACGTTGACGAACATCGTCTCGCCGCCGTATTCCTCGGCAACGAGGTTGTACTCGGTCAGCTGCTGGCGGACCTTGTCGGGGTTGGCCCCTTCTTTGTCCACCTTGTTGACCGCAACCACGATCGGCACACCCGCGGCCTGAGCATGGTTGAGAGCCTCGATCGTCTGCGGCATGACGCCGTCATCGGCTGCGACCACGAGGATCGCGATGTCGGTGACCCTGGCACCACGGGCACGCATGGCCGTGAAGGCCTCGTGACCAGGTGTGTCAATGAACGTGATTGCCCGCTCGATGCCCTCGTGCTCGGCGCGAACCTGGTAAGCACCGATGTGCTGGGTGATGCCGCCGGCTTCAGTCTGTGCGACCTCCGCGGAGCGGATCGCGTCAAGCAGCCGGGTCTTTCCGTGGTCGACGTGTCCCATGACGGTCACGACCGGCGGACGAGGCTTGAGGTCCTCGTCGCCCTCGTCAGCGAGCTCGGCGTCGAGGTCGATGTGGAACTGACCGAGCAGCTCGCGCTCCTCGTCCTCCGGTGAGACGACCTCGATGTCGTAGCCGAGCTCGCCACCAAGCGCACGGAACGTCTCTTCGTCCAGGGACTGAGTGGCCGTAGCCATCTCACCCAGATGGATGAGAACCGTGACCAGGCTCGCCGGGTTGGCGTTGATCTTGTCGGCGAAGTCGGTC
>DHJN01000041.1:1570-30002 GCA_002404345.1 Actinobacteria bacterium UBA4719
ATCTGCTCGAACTCCTGACGCTTGGCGCGCTTGGACTTGCGGCCGCGCACCGGACGTCCGCCGCCACGGCCGAAGGCACCCTGGGTGCCGCCACGGCCGCCGGGCCCACCTGGACGACCGCCACCGCCACCGGGACGACCGGCGAAACCGCCACCGCCACCGGGACGACCGGCGAAACCGCCACCGCCACCGGGACGACCGGGGGCGCCACCACGAGCCGGACGCTCGCCCGGGCGACCAACCGCGGCGCGATCAGGCATCATGCCCGGGTTCGGACGCGGAGCGCCTGGACGGGGCCCCCCGGCACTGGCGGGAGCCGGGCGACCACCCTGCGGGCGAGGCATTCCCTGGCTGGGAGCAAAGGGGTTGTTGCCCGGACGAGCAGCCGGCGGGGCGTCGCGGGCCTCGCGGGGGGGCTCGCGCCCTTCGCGGGGCTCGCGGCCCTCGCGGCCACCTTCGAGGCATGCCCTGGCTCGGCGCGAAGGGGTTGTTACCGGGGCGAGGGGCTCCGGGGCGGGGCGCGGGGCGACCGGTATCGGCGCCACCCTCGCGTGCCGCCGGCGCCACAGGGGCGGGCGCCTTGGGGGCTGGCGCCTTCGGGGCGTCGGCAACGGGACGGGAGGGAGCCCGTGGTACGCCCGCCCTGGCCGCGGCGGGAGCCGCGACCGAAGGAACAACGGGAGCAGCAGGAGCAGCGACAGCAGCAGCTGGGGCAGCAGCAGCTGGGGCAGCAGGAGCCGCGGGGGCCGCAGCAACGGGAGCCGCAGCAACTGGGGCAGCCGGAGCACCGGGCTTGGCTGTCGACTTCTTGGGGGCAGGTCTTGCGGCGCTGCCCTTGACATCCGCAGCGGGACCGCCGGCGGCAGCCAGCTCTGCGGGGAACGTCTCGCGAATCTTGCGGACGACAGGGGGCTCGATGGTCGAGGAAGCCGACCGGACGAACTCGCCCTGTTCTTTCAAATGATTGAGCAAAGTCTTGCTCTCGACTCCGAGCTCCTTAGCGAGCTCGTAGACCCGGACCTTAGCCACGTTTCTCCTCATCTATGGCCCGGGCACATCGAGGTGAAGCGCGGGCCGTCGTTAGTGCTGGAAGTTGCTCATCGCTGAGTACTCATCGGTTGCTCATCGGGTGCTCATCAGCGTCAAACCCGCTTTCGGTTACAGGAACCTGCTGAACTGTCTGCTCCCGGGTGGAGCCAACAGCTGTGACGACGGACTGCTCGAGCGCATCAATGTATGCGCTCACGGCCGTCACCTCGAGGAAGGCCTTGACTCGCAAGGCCCGCCCGAACGCTTTTCGGTGCACTGCCAGATCTAGACATTCCGGTGTCGGGTGCAACCAAGCGCCACGCCCTGGCAACCGGAGCCGCGGATCGGCAACAACTCTGGCGATGTGCTCACCGGCGTCGTTCCACTCCGCGACAACTCGCAGCAGTGCTGATCGAACATCACGACGACGGCAGCCCACACACGTTCGTGCCGTGCGTTGGGTTGGCCGCTGACGGATCCGTCGCAACTGATCGATCGCCACCACTCTACCGCCTCGTGCTAACTGTCTGTGCCAGCGTCGGTCCCACTGGCCTCATCAGCGGGAGCAGGCGCGGTGTCAGAACGGATGTCGATGCGCCAGCCAGTCAGCTTGGCGGCGAGCCGAGCGTTCTGACCCTCCTTGCCGATTGCCAACGACAGCTGGTAGTCCGGGACGATCACCCGGGCGGAACGCAGCTCGGGGTCGAGGATCTCGACCGAGTTGACCCGTGACGGCGAGAGCGCGGCTGCCACGAAAGTGCGAGGGTCCTCCGAGAAGTCCACGATGTCGATCTTCTCACCGTGCAGCTCGGTCATGATCGCCCGGATCCGCGCCCCCATCGGACCAATGCAGGCGCCCTTGGCGTTGACACCAGGGATCTTGGAGCGCACGGCGACCTTGGTTCTGTGCCCTGCCTCGCGGGCCAGTGCCCCGATTTCGACGGTGCCGTCCGCAACCTCGGGGATCTCGAGCTCGAACAGCTTGCGCACCAGGTTGGGGTGGGTGCGCGACAGGCTGATCTGAGGTCCTCGCGGACCACGCTTCACGCTGACGACAAAACAACGTAGACGCTCGCCATGGACGTACTTTTCCCCTGGGACCTGCTCGGCCAACGGCATCGACCCCTCGATGTCCCCGAAGTCGACCATCACGTAGCGCGGATCGCTGCTCTGCTGGATGACGCCGGTGATGATGTCGCCCTCGCGGCCATGGAAGTCGCCCAGGATCGCCTCGTCCTCCAGGTCGCGCAGTCGCTGCACGATGACCTGGCGTGCCGTCGAGGCCGCGATCCGCCCGAACCCGGCTGGAGTGTCGTCGAACTCGGGGCCGGGGTCGGCGCGCTCCCCAGTCTCAGGGTCGGTGACACCCTCCTCACGGGCCCACACGACCACGTGACCGGTCTTGCGCTCGAGCTCAACGCGGGCAATGCGCCGGGCGCCATCGGTGCGGTGATAGGCCACCAGCATCGCCTGCTCGATCGCCGGGATGATGATGTCCAGGGAGATGTCCCGCTCGCGCTCAAGGCCGCGCAACGCAGCCAGATCGATATCCATCAGCTCTCCTCCTCTGTGGTGACCCGGGCAAACTCGACCTGCACCTGGGCCCGCGCGATGTCGGCATACGGAATGCGAAGTCTGGTCTCCGGTTCGTTCTTCGTCGCCGCCACCAGCACGGTCACCTCGGTGGGCCCAGCAGCGACCAGGCGGCCAGTCAGTGGATTGCTCGGATCGCCCATTTCGCCTGCTGCCCCGGCCGCACCGTGAATGATCGAGATCTCGACGAGCCGGGTGACGTTTCGGCGGAAGTGGCGCGG
Organism: Actinobacteria bacterium UBA4719; assembly: GCA_002404345.1. Classification (GTDB taxonomy): domain Bacteria; phylum Actinomycetota; class Actinomycetes; order Actinomycetales; family Dermatophilaceae; genus UBA4719. Next base: position 4,414 of record DHJN01000041.1, read on the forward strand.
CGCCGTGAGCGGGCGGTCGACACCTGCCGACCCGACCTCGAGGACGTACGGCGCCTCGCCCAGTGCGTCGGAGGCGTCCAGACCGGCGCTTATGGTGCGGGTGGCGTCGGCGACCTCGTCGAGCGAGAGCGGATCGACCACGCTGGACTCGTCGTCAGGCTCGAGACTGGCAAGGTCACGGTCGAGCCAGATACGGACCAGTCGGCGCTTGCCCACGGGCGTCACCGACATGTCCTCGATCATGAGGCCGAGCTCACCGATGGGACCCGGTACTTCGGCGGTGCCCTGGAGGTCGAGCAGGACCTGGCGAACTCGTTCCTGAGTGCTCATCTGCCGCCTCCACTTCCCCACTCTTCTCGGATGCCGCCACGCCGCATGTGTTCCGGGTGGTCGTCGATCGGCAGTCTATCGGCGCAACACCGGCCTCGCAGCCGCAGCACGGGGTCGTGCCATCATCCATCCCATGGCACCACGGCCGCGCGGTCGTTGACCTTGCCCGCAACCGCGCCCGACCATGAGGTATGAAATCCACGCCACCCTCAACGACGTGACCCATTCACACGACCTCGGCGCGGTGATCGACCCGGCTGAGCGCCCGAGCGGCGTACACCGCCCGGCCGGACGCCGGCGCGCCGGCGTCGCCCTTGCCGCCGTGCTGCTGCCGATCCTGGCCGCAACCATCACGGGTCTGGTGCTTCTGTGGCCGAGCGGTGCCAAGCCGCAGAGCTCGCTCGGCTTCGCTGCCGGCGGTGTCACCTTCCCTCATGGCAAGGTGACCGCGCTGACCACGCGGCCATGCCCGACGAGCGATAACGGCACCGGCAACCCCACCCCGGCGCCCGCGTCCGGCAAGGTGCCGATCTGCGGCACGGCCACCGTCACCATTACTGGTGGCTCGGACGCCGGCCTCGCCGTGAGCGTCGAGACGCCCCCGGAGGTCGTCGAGGCTGGAGTCGGCGCCGGGGTGATCCTGACGAAGACGCCGGAGAAGACAGGCTCGCCGGCGACCTACTCGATCTACGACCTCGAGCGCGGCCGACCTTTGGTGGCATTGGCGGTGCTCTTCGCCCTGGTAACGATTGCCGTCGCCCGTCTGCGCGGACTGTTTGCCCTCCTGGGCCTGGGCTTCGCAGCGGTCGTTCTCGTGGGGTTCATGCTCCCCGCGCTGGTCGAAGGCCAGAGCCCGCTGTGGGTCGGGCTGACCGGCGCGGCCGCGATCATGTTCGTCGTGCTCTACCTGGCCCACGGCCTTACGCTGCGCACGACGACGGCCCTGCTCGGCACTTTCGGGGGTCTGGCGCTCACCGCGCTGATCGGCGGCGTGGCCGTTGGTGCGGCCCACCTCAACGGCATCAGCAGCGACGACAACCAGCTCCTCGCGCAGGCCGCCGGTCAGATCGACCCACGCGGGCTGCTCACCTGCGGCATCATCCTGGCCGGGCTCGGGGTCCTCAACGACGTCACCATCACCCAGGCCTCAGCGGTGTGGGAGCTGCGCCAAGCCGCGCCAGGGATGGCGCCCCGTCGGCTCTACCACACCGCCATGCGCATTGGCCGCGACCACATCGCTTCGACCATCTACACGATTGTCTTCGCGTACGCCGGCGCCGCGCTGCCAGTTCTGCTGCTGATAGAGCTGTACGGCCAGCCCCTCGCGAACGTTCTGACCACCTCCAACATCGCCGAAGAGCTGGTGCGCACGATGGCCAGCGCGATCGGCCTCGTCCTGGCAGTGCCGCTGACCACCGCCCTGGCCGTCGCGGTTGCCACCGTGGACCGGCACGGCCCCGGCACCTCGCGGCACGGAACACGCTGAGGTCGTGACCACAGTGCACCCCGGTCCCAGGCGCAGAAAGAGCAGCCATGCTCGTGGGATCACCGGCCGCGCCTGAGCACCTCGCGACGGGCGCGGTAGTCCTGTACGTCCAGCTCGCCGCGGGCCAGCCGCTCGTCCAGAACGCGCAGCGCGTCCTGCGGCTCCGGTCTCCTGAAGGGATCGGCCCGGTCGTCCCGGACCCCGGGCAAGAGCACCGTGAGCCCGATAACCACCAGGCCCCAGAACACCACCAGGCCCACGCTCATGAGCAGCCAGCCAATCCAACCGGATCCGCCGTTCCACCACATCATCGGAACCATCTCCTCAAGCCCGCTCTTGTGGCTTGCACAGCCATAGTCTGGCTCCCAAGAACGAAGAGAACGACTGTCGTTCTGTGAAGGTTTACTGAAGTCCGACGGCGCATCGGTGACTTGCGCCAAAGCAGAACGGATGTTCCCCGACACTGGGCCCATGAGCCCGCAGAGCACACCGCAGAGCTGGATGACCAGAGCCTGGATGCAAGGCCGACTGCGTGACCGACTGCGTGCCCTATGGAACGCGCTCGTCGGAGGCATCGGCTTGTTGGTGGGGCTCCTGCCGCACGTCCTGCATCACGTAACACTCCTGGCAGGCACCGCACTGGTCGCGGGATCGGGGGGTACGGCGCTCTTTGGTGCGCTGGGGCTCCTCGCCTCAGTTCCGTTCCTCTTGCGCCTGCGCCAAAGGTTCGGCACGTGGCGCGCGCCGGCCCTCGGGCTGCTGATCTTTGCTGCGATGTTCTCGCTGTCAACATTCGTCATCGGTCCGGCGATCAGCGGCGCGGGCGGCGCAACCCCGACGCCGATACCAAGCGTGGACCACACCGGACATCACTCCTGACCCGGTCAGAGTCTTCAGTGAACCTTCACCGTGCCCATGGGGCTACCGCGACAAGCGCACGCCACGCTGAAGGCACTTGGACTCGCTCAGGAGGGCACGATGACCAACAACGACAACCGGATCGGACCGCAGGACACCCCACACCGCGACCACGCGGGAACCGCCATGACTCAGCACGCCGACCACGAAACCAACCGTCCCGCTGTGCAGCAGGGCCACGACCACGGAGGCCACACGGGGCACAGCTGGATGATGATGCTCTGCTGCGTGCCAATGCTGGTCATCGTCTTCGCGCTGGTCGCCTCTGGGACCGCCGGCGTAGGCACGATCGTCCTGGCGCTCGGTTGCACCCTCATGATGGCAATGATGATGGGAGGGATGGGCGGCCACGGCCACGGAGGCCGGAAGTGACGCGGACGCACGCAAACGTCGGCGTCCGCGCCTGGACGCCTTCCACGAGAGGCCACGCGGCCATCAGCTCTGCCGTTCGACCGGTGAGGACTGGTAGGACAAGGTCGTCATCATGCGTTCTGGAAGCGCAGCCGGATCCGCTGACCAGCCTCGATCGGCAACGGATCGCCGCCGGGGAAGGCCTCACCGTTGATGGTCCACCGGTACGGGGCCATCGAACCCCCTCAGCACCAGGTCATGCCGCCGGTCCACATCCCTGGTTTGGAGCCGGACGGTATCCGCGGCCCGCGGCCCCTCAGGTCCGTGCCTAGGGTGAGCTTGCCCGTGAGCTCGGCCGGGCGGGCGGAGGCCGCAGGCGGTGTGCCCGCCGCGGAGCGCACCAGCGCAAAGGCGTTTTCCTGCTTGCCCTCGGCGAGTGCGACGAGCGGGAAGACGCCGTCACCGACGGTGACCAGCACGTCATACCGCTCCCCCATCCCGATCAGCAGCGCGTCGGTCGTCACGGGCGCGACCGGGAAGGACGTCCTCTGGGGTGCGGCCGGTGCCGTCGACCCAGTCGTCGAGCACCACGGTCCATTCGACGTCGTAGCCGCCTGGGTCGGCCGGGTCATCCACCAGCAGCGTCCCGTACAGGCCGCGGTCGAGCTGGACGCCGGAATGAGGGTGGTAAAAGTATGTGCCCGGATCGGGGACGGTGAACTGGTAGGTGAACGACTTCCCCGCATCGATCGGGTCCTGGGTCACCCGTGGTCGGCTCCGGCGTCAGTCTTGTGGTGACGACGCGCTGGCCGGCGCTGCGGCGAAGCGCCTCGCCACGGCGTACGGACTCAGCGTTGGACGGCACGGCCGTCGTTCTTTCGCAGGCGCTGACCGCCGCGAGGCCGGTGAGCCCGAAGGCACCGATGAGGACGTTCCGACGGGACAGCTCTGGCATACCGGGGGTTGGCCTTTCAGGTGGATGGGCAGTGTCTCAGCCGGGTCACCGCGGTTTTCTCAGCAATGCGCGGCGGGCCTGATAGTCCTCGAGGTCGATCTCGCCGCGGGCGAACCGCTCGTCCAGAACTCGCAGCGGGTCGTCATACCCTGACCCAGCAGACGGACCGGACTGGTTCAGCCGCCCGCCCCGGATCAGCGCAAGGACCGCTACGACTACGAGTGCCCAGAACCCCAGCATCCCCACGGTCATCATGATCCAGCCACCCCAACCCATGCCATTGTTCGACCACATCATTGCCAACATCTCCTTCGTGCCCGCCCCTGTGGCCAGCGCATTTCACAGTCTCGCTGCCGTACTCGTGGAGATTGACGGTGGTTCTGTGAAGGTTTGCTGAAGTCCGGCGCCGACTCGCTGACTCCCTTCACAACAGAGTCGACGGATCCCCGACACTGGGTGCATGAGCCAACCGACAAGTCCAGGCAGCCGACCTGAACGGTCCGGCAGTCACCGGGCGCTGGTGGTGGACGACGAGCGTGCTCTCGCCCGACTGGTGGGCAGCTATCTGGAGCGGGACGGCTTTGAGGTCTCGCTGGCCCACGACGGGCAACAGGCCATCGAGCGGGCCCGGCACGTCGACCCCGACGTCATAGTGCTCGACCTCGGCTTACCGGTGCTGGATGGTGTCGAGGTGTGCCGCGCCGTGCGTACGTTCTCCGACTGCTACATCGTGATGCTTACCGCGCGCACCGAAGAGATCGACAAGCTGATCGGCCTGTCGGTCGGGGCCGATGACTACCTGACCAAGCCGTTCAGCCCCCGGGAGCTGCTGGCCCGGATCCACGCAATGCTGCGCCGTCCCCGGGCCTCTACCGTGAGCCAGCAGTCCTCGCCGGAAGGCCCGCCGCGACACTTCGGGGCGCTGAGTATCGACGTGGCCGGACGCGAGATCCACCTCGACGGTGAGACGGTGGCGTTGACCCGCACCGAGTTCGACGTGCTGGAGGCCCTGTCGGCTCGACCCCAGCTGGCCTTCTCCCGCCGTCAGCTCATCGATGCCGTCTGGGACCAGACCTGGGTCGGCGACGAGCACCTGGTCGACGTCCACGTGGCGCACCTGCGCAGGAAGCTGGGCGACGATCCCAGCGCACCGCGGTATGTGCGCACGGTCCGCGGCATCGGCTACCGAATGGGCGACGGCTCGTGAAGCCATCAGCCCGGTCGACGTGGCGCCGTGGCACGCCCACCCTTCTGCGTGGGGGTCTGGGCGGTCGACTGCTACTGGCCCAGACGCTGGTTCTGCTGACGGGCACCGTCACCGCGTGGTTGGTGGCCGCCGCCGTCGGTCCGCCGCTGTTCCACGAGCACCTGGCTCGAGTCCACGTGGGAGAGGCCGCCGCGGAGACCGTTCACACCGAGGAGGCCTACCAGTCGGCCAACGCCATCTCGTTGTCATTGGCGCTGTTGGCCGCACTTGTCGTGGCCATGGCTGTCAACGTGTTTGTGACCCGCCGGATCGGGCGATCCGTGGCCGCCGTTGCCGACGCGGCGAGCAACGTGGCGCACGGGAGGTATGACGTGACGGTGCCGCCACCTGGGCTGGGCGCAGAGTTCGATGCTCTGGCGTCGAGCTTCAACCAGATGGCCGGGCAGCTGCGAACGGTCGAACAGGCCAGGAGCCGGCTGCTGGCCGACCTGGGCCATGAGATGCGTACGCCCCTCGCGACGCTGGAGGCCTATCTCGAGGCGCTGGAGGACGGCGTCGCGACGTTGGACGCCGCGACCTCAAGTCTGCTGAGGTCCCAGACCAGGCGGCTGGCCCGCCTGTCCGAGGACATCGGTGCCGTCTCCCGGGCCGAGGAGGGGCAGGTCGGGCTGGACCTGCGAACAGTTGAACCAGCGTCTCTGATGACGGCCGCGGTTGACGCGGCGGCCGAGGCCTACAGGGCAAAAGGAGTTCGACTGCTTAAGCAGATCTCCACCCCGTTGGCGGATCTGCAACTGGACCCAGACCGGATGGGACAGGTCCTGGGAAACCTGCTGGACAACGCGTTGCGGCACACCCCCTCTGGAGGAACGGTCACGCTGTCGGCTCTCCCGTCGCCCGGAACAGGTGGCACCGAGCTGGTCGTCGCGGATACCGGAGACGGCATCCCGGCCGAGCACCTGCACCGAGTGTTCGAGCGCTTCTACCGAGTGGACGCCTCACGAACCCGTGACCACGGCGGGTCGGGCATCGGGCTTGCTATCGCCAAGGCCCTCGTCGAGGCGCACGGCGGGCAGCTCACCGTGACCAGCCCCGGGACCGGCCAGGGGTCCATCTTCCGGATCCACCTCCCCCGCCGATGACCATGGATATCGCCCTGTTGTCTGAGTTGTTGTTCTTGCGCGCCAGCTGGCGGCGCCGCGATCATTGGGACTCCCGTCGCATCGCCGCCCATCAGGAACGGGCCCTGACGGACCTGCGGCGTGCGGCCTATGCGGGCTCCGAGTTCTACCGTCGCCATCATGCGGGGCGCCTTGACGCACCCCTCGCGGAGCTGCCTCCGGTGACGAAGGCGGACCTGATGAACAACTTTGACCAGGCCGTCACCGTCCCCGGGCTGCGGCTCGCCGAGCTGGAAGACCATCTGCGGGCCCTGTCGGTGACAGGAGCGGACCCGGGGCAGCCCTGGCAAGAGCGGTGGTGGGCTGCGGCGACCGCGGGCACCACCGGCCGCCGGGGCATCTTCATCTGGGACCGGTCCGAGTGGGCCACCGTCCTGGCCTCCTATGCTCGTGCCAATGACTGGGCGGGCGTACCGGTCGGGCTGACCCATCCGCTGCGGGTGGGGATGATCAGCTCCCGCGTACCGACGCACCAGTCGGCGGTAGTCGGCGCATCCCTGCGGTCCCGGTTTGTGCCCACCCTTCGGCTGGACGCGACCGATCCGCTTTCGGAGACCGTTGCGGCGCTGAACACCTTTCAGCCACGCCTGTTGGTCGGCTATCCGTCAGTCCTGACGCCCTTGGCCGCGGAGCAGCGCGCGGGCCGGTTAAGTATCGCGCCGGAGTCGGTGATGTCTGCATCTGAGGTGCTGAGCGAACAAGCGGCCGCCAGGATGCTTGCCGCATGGGGGTCAGTGCCCTTTGACGTGTACGCCTCCACCGAGACGGCAGGCATCGCCTCGCCGTGTTCGTTCCACAACAGTCACATCTACGAGGATCTCGTGATCGTTGAACCCGTGAGCCAGGCCGGGATGCCCGTGCCGCCCGGCACTGTCGGCGCCCGACTGCTGGTCACCGTCCTCTTCTCCAGGACGCTGCCACTGATCCGCTACGAGATGTCCGACCGCGTGGGCGTCGGCGACCGTGGCTGCCCCTGCGGGAGGTCCTTTGCCCTGCTGACCGGGATCGAGGGCCGTGTGGAGGACGTCCTGCTGTTGCCAGGTCTCAAGGGTCAGGTCAGTGTCCACCCCAACGTCTTCCACAAGGTCCTGGATGAGGCCGCCCTCACGGGATGGCAGGTCATCCAGGAACCATCTGGCCTGCGGGTGCTCCTGGTGGGCCTCGCAGCGTCGGCCTCCCGGGAGGTCGTCCATGCCGATGTGGTCTCTGCTCTGACGTCAGCAGGTGTCGTGGGAGCTCAGGTGAACGTGCAGGTGGTCGAGGCCGTCGAGCGCACACCTTTGGGGAAGGCACCGCTGGTCCGGGCCCTGAAGGGTCAGCCATGACCGGCGCTCGGCACGTCTAGCTGCGCGCCTGGGTCTGCTGGTCTAGCTGCGCGCCTGGGTCTGCTGGTCGTGGATGACTTCCTGCTGCTCTTCGTCGCGTCCGATCTCCACCACCGTTTCGGTGGTCGGGATGCGGACCTCGTGAGCTAGGTCCGGGGCCTCGAACCCGCGGAGCCGGTTGGCGTTGGTCACCACCGACAGCGACGACAGCGCCATCGCGCCGGCTGCGATCATCGGGCTGAGCGTCACGCCGAGCACCGGGTAGAGCACGCCGGCGGCGACCGGGATGCCAAGCCCGTTGTAGATGAAGGCGAAGACCAGGTTCTGGCGGATGTTGCGCATCGTGGCCCGCGACAGGTCGATGGCCGTCACCAGGCCGGACAGAGCACCCGAGATCAAGGTGATGTCAGAGGACTCGATGGCCACGTCCGTGCCGGTGCCGATGGCCAGGCCGACGTCGGCCTCGGCCAGGGCCGGTGCGTCGTTGATGCCGTCCCCGACCATCCCGACAACTCTTCCCTCCTGTTGCAGCCGGCGCACCTCGCGCGACTTGTGTTCGGGCAGCACCTCGGCGAGCACCCGGCCGATCCCGACCTGACGCGCGATGGCAGCGGCGGTGAGACGATTGTCCCCCGTCATCATCACGACCTCGATGCCCCTGCTCTTGAGGGCTGCGACGGCCGCCGCCGAGCCCTCCTTGAGGGTGTCAGCGACCCCGATCACGCCGGCCGGGCGACCATCGACCGCGACGAGCATCGGCGTCTTGCCGTCGCCGGCCAGGGCCTCCTGCCAGGCGGTCAACGGGGCCAGGTCAACTCCTGCCTCGCTTAGGAGCCGGTGGTTGCCGACCAGGATGAGGCGCCCACCCAGCCGGGCGCGCACGCCCTGACCGGTCACCGAGTCGAACTCCGTGGGCTCCGCAAGGTCAAGACCGCGGGCCTGGGCGCCCTTGACGATGGCCGTGGCCAGCGGGTGCTCGGAGGAACGCTCTACCGACGCGACCAGCTGCAGGACCTCATCCTCGGTGAATCCCTCGGCGGCAAGAACGTCGGTCAGTGCGGGGGCACCCTTGGTGATCGTTCCCGTCTTGTCCAGCACCACGGTGTCCAGCTTGTGCGCCGTCTCGAGAGCCTCCGCGGAACGGATGAGGATTCCCGACGTGGCACCCTTGCCGGTGCCCACGGTGATGGACAAGGGGGTGGCCAGGCCCAGGGCGCATGGGCAGGCGATGATCAGCACCGAGACCGCCGCGACGAGCGCGAAGATGAACGCCGGCGGCGGGCCGACCAACGCCCAGACCGCGAAGGTCCAGATCGCGAAGACGATCACGGCCGGGACGAAGTAGCTGGAGACCTTGTCCACGAGGCGCTGAATCGGCGCCTTGGACCCCTGCGCCTGCCGGACCAGGTTGATGATCTGCGCGAGCATGGTGTCCGCGCCCACCTTGGTGGCCACGTACCTGAAGGACCCGGTCTGGTTGATCGTGGCTCCGATGACGACATCACCGCGGACCTTGGTCACCGGGATCGGCTCGCCGGTCACCATGGACTCATCCACCGCCGACGTGCCCTCGCGCACCTCGCCGTCCACCGGGAGCTTCTCACCGGGTCGGACAACCACGAGGTCGCCGAGGACGACCTCCTCGATGGGGACCTCGAGCTCGCCGCCATCGCGGATGATCCGGGCGGTTCGGGGCTGGAGCCCGATCAGGGAGCGGATCGCCTCGCCGGTGCCGGCCTTGGCCCTGGTCTCCAGCAGCCGGCCCATCAGGATGAGGGTGAGGATGACCCCGACGGCCTCGTAGTACACCGCCCGGACCTCGGTGGGCAGCAGGTCCGGCGCGACGGTCACGACGACGCTGAACCCGAAGGCGGCGATGGTGCCCAGGGTGATCAGGGAGTTCATCTCCGCGGTGCGGTGGCTGAGGGCGAGCCACCCGGTGCGGTGGATGGGCCATCCCGTGTAGAACATCACCGGTGCGATCAGCGCCAGCTGGAACCAGTGGTTCATCAGCAGCGCCGGCATCCAGGTCACCTCGGCGAACTCCGTGAACATGACGGCGAACAGGACCGGGATGGTGAGCACCGCCCCGAAGATGACACGCCTCGTCAGGTCCGCGATCTCAAGCCGCCGCTCACCCTCCTCGCCATCCCCGGCGTCAGCGGCCGCGACCGACCCGTGGAGGTGATCGGAGCGCTCCGGCTGCGCAGCGACTGGTATGCCGGAACGAGGGGTCGCGTCGGCGGAGCGAGGGGTCGTGTCGCCCGGCGCTGCATCCTCGCGCACGACCTGAAGCCGGCCGTGGATCATGTTCATCCCACAGGCGAACTCGTAGTCGCCCGGCTTTTCCGGGAGGAGGTCAACCGCCGTCGTCGCGTAGGCGGGCAACGCCTGATTGACACGGAAGTCGTGGAAGACCACCCGTGACGAGCAGTCACCGGACTCCTGCCGGTCGAACAGCATCCGCACCGGCACGCCGGACGCGACCTGGATGACATCCGGGCTGTAGCCGCCCTTCACGGTGACCGTGATGACCTGGACACCATCGGCCAGCGCGGCCTGGCTCGACTTCTTTGGCCCGAAGAAATACCACGCCATAAGACCCGTCAGAACCAACGCACTCGCAAGGATCGCCACCTCGCCAACACTCATGACCTCACACCTCCGCTAGCAGACATCATTCGTTCACGACTTGGTCGGGAATCGCCGAACTTGATGGAAAGGCCGTCCCCGCGTCGGCGCCCGTCTCGTCGCTCGGCGTCCGCGAGATCTTGGCCGGCGTTCTCGACGGCCGCACGCAGGGCGTCAGAACCCAGCTTGGTCCCGCTCACCACGATGAGTGGCGAATGACCACCCGTGACGAGGTCCATGACCGCGTCGGTCACACCCGGGAGCGTCCGGACATTGTCAAGCACCGCGGCCATGCAGTCGCCGCAGGTCAGTCCAGCGACCGCGTAGATGGCTGTTGCCATGGTGAACCTCTCGCTCCGACCGCCCCGGCGCACGCAACCAGGAGCGGTCACGTTCAACACCGGGGTCAGTTACCCACCTGGGTAGCTCCACAGTCGGTCACGCTCATGTTGCCCGGACGTCGAAATCATGAAGATCCCGTCAAGGTCGGGCCCCCGGTCCACAGCCCGGACCAGATCTTCACAGCCAGGACGTCGAGCGGCTTCACGGCCAGGACGTGGAGCAGCGCTGTACCCCTCGGGGTCAGTTCAAGTCGCGTGAGAGTTGCTCAATGGGATGCAGGCCGTGTCCGAACCGGGCAATCGCCTCTCGATTCCGCTCCAGCTCCCCATAGGGGAGGTACCGGACGTGCATGTCGGCGACCCGGCTGAAAGCGGGTCGACGAAGCTGCGCCCGAACATCTTGCTCACGGGAGTCAGGCGCCACCAGGTACAGGCCTCGAACAATGCCAGGCTCTCCGGAAAGTGCTAGGTCAAGCATCCGCACGATGCCCGAATAGATCGACGTGGTGTGTTCGACCTCGAACGCCGCCCGGACATGTCCCTGCGGCTCAAGCCAGAGCACATCGATCAGACCAATGGCGTCAGCGGCCGGACCGCTGGTGACCTGGGGCGGTAGCGAAGTCACGCAGCCGTCACCGAGCCGGCCACCACTGCAAGCACGGCTGCGGTCGTTGCTGGCAATCCAGACGTCGAACCCGAGCGCCAGACCCAGGTCCCGAAGCCAACCCTGCACCTCGGTGTGCGTGGTGTCCTGCCTCTCGGCCGCAACCCGGGCTGTGTCGACCTCGCCTTTCGCGTCAGCGCGGGCCAACTCTGCCCGCCACGCGGCACGAGCGGCGACCGTGTCGTTGCCGGGCAGCGGCGGAGCGGTGAAGCGCCCGCTGCCGATGTCGAACATCAGGGCGGCAATGGCTCCCAAGTCGTTGGACAGCAGATCCCGGAGGGCATCGTTGATGGCCAGAAACCCGAGGCGCATGCAGAGGTACTCGTCCCACTTGCCGAGCTTGACCCGGGACCCGGTCAAAGCGTTGTAACCCTTGACGATTGCTGTGTTGAACGGCGGCATCAGCGTCGGGTGAAGGAAGTACAGCAAGTTCGCCGCAGAGGGGCCGAGTCCCTTGACGTTGTGGGTCATGAAGGTGCGAACTGCCGCAAGAACCTGGGCTTCGCTGGTGCAGCATCGGCAAGTTTCGAGCATCCTGCCGAATGCAAGCTGGTTGTCTCGATTCTCGTAGATGTCCGGGATCCGCATCTTGGGCTTCCAGAGAAACGGGTGATCGGCGCCCTTGAACATCTGTCGCTGCTCGGCGACGCCGTGGACCACGGTCTCCAGCGAGGAACCACGGTAGGCGGTGCCGAAGGTTCCGGCCTCGATGTCTGCGCTGACCTGCGCGATGCCGCGACGCAGTGAGCGGAAGTTCTTAAGGCGCTCTGGCCAGAGAAACCAGGTGCGGTACGTGCCCCCGGGGTCCTCGCGCCACCGGGATACGAGTTCGCGTAGCGCAGCCTCATCGCAAGGAAGGACGGATTCGGAAGATGGAACTGCACGAGTCGGTGTCACGACCGTCACCATGCCGCTCACCATACGGGGAGCTAAGAGACCCCGCCCAGCCGCGCTGGTTCGGTACGCCGGCACGGCTTTTTCATCGAGACCCGGAGCGGGGATCACATCCGGTGAGCCATGGGGAACAGGAACATGACCACGTTCAGCGCTCCGAGCACGCCGATCAGGGTCATGAATGGAAGCAGGGTCGAGCGTCGGCGAGCCGGGGTGAGGTACCTGCGGTGTGCGATCCGTCGAACCGTGTACCAGGATCCGATCAGCCCGAGGGCCAGCAGGGCGAACTGGAGCACCTGGATCGTCCCGTTCCCAACCAGCGCCGCGGAGCCCGTCGCCTGCTGCCCGAACAGCGCACCGACTGTGTGGAACACCGACTTGCCCTCGGCGAGCAGGTGGAACAGGTTGTGCGCGACATGCGCGGCCACGTCGAGCGGGATCAGCGCGTACCCAAATCGGGCGAAGTTTTGGCGGGTGCCCTCCAGGTTCCCCCGGGCCGCGACCTTGGCCGCGAGCGCGAGAAGCGCAACTGGAACCGAAACGCCCACCGCGAACACGGCAGTGAAGATGATCGGGTAGCTGGAGATGCCGGTGACCCGGTTAACCCAGGCAAGGACGTCCTCCACACCTTCAGCATGGTCACGTTCTTGATGAGGACGATGCCCATGATCGCCATCGCCAGGAACGACTCTTCGATCTTCGGGTTGCGCAGGAACCACAGCTCCTTGGTCGGCATGCGGACGGTCAGCGTGATCGCGTCGTTGGGGCAGGCCTTGACGCAGTTCCCGCACAGGTTGCAGTTCGCGCTGTCCTCCATGGTGCGAGGGAAGGAGAACAGCGGGCATCCGGCGACCTGGTCGGTGCCGTTGAAGCACGCGGCCCGGGCCGTGCAGGTCGCGCAGACGTCGGGCTTTGCGGCAGGGTGAGCATCCCGGTACGGCTGTAGTTGGCGGACAGCCCTCCCAGGAAGCACAGGTACCGGCAGAACGTGCGCCGCTGGAAGAACGCCCCGGAGACGATGACCGAGAAGGTCAACAACAGCAGCAGTATTCCGGACCCCCAGGGGGATTCGACGATATCCAACACGTGGTCGGCCCAGGTGATGGCGATGAACGAGGCGTCGATGATCCAGATGCCGTACCGCTTCAGAAAGGCTGGAACGGCCGGTTGGCTCCGACCAGCTTCTGGACCAGGTCGGAGAGCGCTGCGAACGGGCACACCGCGCACCAGAACCGCCCGAACACCACATACACGAGCGGAAGGATCGGCCACCACAGCACCCACATGAGGGCCGTGCCGGCGTTGTCATGCGCGCTGTCGGGCCCGGCCAGCAGCTGGTAGGCGACAAGTCCGAACACGGTGGCGATCGGGATCTGGAACACCCCCGGGTACCACCGGCTGCGCATCACACTGAACACTGCCCGATGCTTGAGCAAGTCGTGTCCCAGGGGTTCGCCCGGGAGCAGGTCAAACTGCTCGTCGTCCGGGCGAGGACGGTCAGCACCCGTGTCAGCGGCGTGATCGGGACGGTCGGTGCCCTCTGTCCGCGTACGGATCACCGGGCTCACGTCTGGATCCTACGAGCGGCACGGGTGGCTTCCCTGGCCCGGCTGCGGGCCCGATCCCGGCGGCGGAGCGAGCCGGCCGTGAACAGCACCGCCGATGTGGCTACACCGAAGGTGCCGAGGACGGGCGTCAGAGGCCGGTCCGGAGCCGTGCCTTCGGTATTGCCGTGCTCGAGGCTCTCGCCGGGCAGGTCGCCGGAACCGTGGTCCATCCCGGGCATGTCGCCGGAGCTGGTGGGTGACTGGGAGACGTTGGGCATGTCACCGGAACCGTGGTCCATCCCGGGCATGTCGCCGGAACCGGTGGCGGCCGTGCTGCCTGTCATGGTCATGTCTGGCCCACCGTCATGTCTGTCCCACCTCCGTTGTGTGGCGCGACCTGCGGGTGCAGGTCGTGCGTCATCACTGTCGGCTACGCACCCTGCGATTCCCCCGGTGATTCCACGAAGGTCCTGTGAAGGCTGTATTGCTGGATGGGCCAGACAGGCGTCACGATGTCAGCATTCGGCACCACTGAAACCAGTGAGGAAGGGCAACCGTGATGGCGAACCGACTTGCAGACTCCACGAGCCCTTATCTGTTGCAGCACAAGGACAATCCGGTCGACTGGCAGGAATGGGGCGAGGAGGCGTTCACCGAGGCGCGCACCCGCGATGTCCCCGTGCTGCTCTCGGTGGGCTACTCAGCGTGTCACTGGTGTCACGTGATGGCCCACGAGTCGTTCGAGGATGACGAGGTGGCCGCTGTTCTCAACGCCGACTTCGTCGCGATCAAGGTCGACCGTGAGGAACGCCCGGACATCGACGCGATCTACATGTCTGCGACATCAGCCATGACCGGACACGGCGGCTGGCCCATGACCTGCTTCCTCACACCGGCCGGCGAGCCCTTCTTCTGCGGCACGTATTTCCCCAAACCCCAGTTCCTGCAACTGCTTTCAGGTGTCTGCGAGGCCTGGACCCATCGGCGCGACGAGGTCCTGGCCAGCGGCTCGCACATCGTCGAGGCCCTGCGCACCGCAACCACGATCGGGGCCGTCGGTCCCTTGGCGGCGAGCGAGCTCGCTCAGGCCGAAGCGGCGCTCGCCGACGGATATGACTGGCAGAACGGTGGTTTCGGTGGGGCGCCGAAGTTCCCGCCGTCAATGGTCCTGGAGTTCCTCCTGCGCCATGGGGCGCGCACGGGCTCGGACAATGACACGCGAGCCCTGCAGATGGCGCGGGGCAGCTGCGAGGCGATGGCCCGCGGCGGGATGTGCGACCAGCTGGCCGGTGGCTTTGCGCGCTACAGCGTGGACGCCGGCTGGGTGGTGCCCCACTTCGAGAAGATGCTCTACGACAACGCCCAGCTGTTGCGTGTCTATGTGCACCTGTGGCGCGCCACGCGATCACATTTCGCACAACGGGTCTCACGCCAGACCGCGGACTTCCTCCTGCGTGACCTCGGCACCCTCGAGGGCGGCTTCGCCTCGGCTCTTGACGCCGACGCCGAGGGGGTGGAGGGCATGACCTACGCCTGGACCGCCGGGCAGCTCATCGATGTGCTCGGTGCGGACGACGGACACCGCGCCGCAGCCCTGCTCGAGGTCACCGAAGCCGGGACCTTCGAACACGGTATGTCGACCCTGCAGCTGCGCACTGAGCCGGACGACCCGCAGTGGTGGGCGGACGTCCGCGCACGCTTGCTGGCCGCGCGCGATCTGCGGCCACAGCCGGCCCGGGACGACAAGGTGGTCACCGGCTGGAATGGTCTGGCCATTGCCGCCCTGAGCGAAGCCGGCGTCCTGCTTGAGGACTCGAGCTACCTGGACGCTGCACAAAAGTGTGCGCAGTGCCTCATCGACTCCCACCTGGTGGACGGCAGGCTGCGCCGGGCATCACGCGAGGGCGTGGTCGGGGCCGCGATGGGAGTCGCGGACGACTACGGCAACCTGGCCGAAGGCTTGCTCGCCCTGCACCAGGCCACCGGAGAGCCCAGATGGCTGATGGCGGCAGGCGATCTGCTTGACACGGCGCTGACTCACTTCGCCGATGCCGGGGGTGGTTTCTTCGACACCGCGGACGACGCCGAACAGCTCTTCACCCGACCGCGCAGTGGGGCGGACAACGCCGAGCCCTCTGGACAGGCCGCGCTCGCCGGCGCCCTGCTGACCTACTCGGCCCTGACCGGGTCAACCCACCACCGGGAAGCGGCCGAAGCTGCCGTGGCGATGGCCGCAGGTCTTGCCGCTCGGGATCCACGTTTCGCCGGCTGGACGCTGGCCGTGGCCGAGGCGATGGCGGCAGGCCCGCTTCAGGTAGCCGTCGCGGGCGACGGGCCGCAAGCCCGGGAGCTCCTTCGGATCGCGTACGGCAGCACCTCCCCCGGGTTGGTCACTGCGCACGGAATGCCAGATACGCCAGGGACTCCACTCCTGGCCAACCGGCCCTTGGTGGCCGGCAGCGCAGCGGCATACCTGTGTCGTGGCTTTGTCTGTGACCGCCCTGTGACGACGCCCGAAGAGCTGACCTCTGCGTTGGAGAGGCAGGGCTGACACAGCTGAGCGCGGATCAGCTCGCTGCGCCGCGCACCTCGGACACGACTGCCTCGAGGATCTGGCCGACGGGCACCTCACGCCGTTCGCCGGTCGCACGGTCTTTGATCTCGATCGTGCCGGCCTCTAGGCCCTTGCCGACGATGACGATGGTCGGCACTCCGATCAGCTCTGCATCCTTGAACTTCACCCCGGGCGAGACCTTCCTGCGGTCGTCATAGATGACCGAGACTCCCTGTGCCGCAAGGGCATCGGTAAGCTCGGCGGCCTTGGCGAAGACCTCCTCGGCCTTGCCGGTGGCCACCACGTGAACGTCGGCGGGAGCCACCTCACGGGGCCAGACAAGGCCCAGCTCGTCGTGGCAGCCCTCGGCCACGGCAGCGACGGCACGACTGACGCCCACGCCGTAGGACCCCATGGTCACGGTCACGAGCTTGCCGTTCTGGTCAAGAACCTTGAGGTCCAGCGCCTCGGCGTACTTGCGCCCGAGCTGGAAGATGTGACCCATCTCGATGCCACGGGCCGTCTCCAGCGCATGACCGCAGTTGGGGCACTCGTCCCCGTCGCGCACCTCGGCCGCCTCGATCGTGCCGTCGGCGGTGAAGTCGCGTCCGGCCACCAGGCCGATCACGTGCTGGCCGGGGGCGTCGGCTCCGGTGACCCAGGTGGTGCCGTCGACGACGCGGGGGTCCAGCAGGAACCTGATCCCGGACTTGGCCTGCTCGCCCAGCACCCCCGGGCCCATGTAGCCCTTGACCAGGACGGGATACTTGGCGAAGTCGGCCTCGTCGAACGCCTCGACCTCGGCCGGCTCGACCTGGGCACCGAGTCGCTTCTCGTCGATCTCGCGGTCACCGGGCACCCCGATGGCCAGCGGCTCGCGCCGGCCGCCGGGGTGGACCAGCGTCACGATCACGTTCTTGAGGGTGTCGCCGGCCTGCCAGGCCCGGTCCGCGCGAGGGAAGGTCGCGTTGAGGTGGTCCACCAGGGTCGCGATGGTGGGGGTGTCGGGAGTGTCCTCGACGTGGGCGGCGAGGAGCCCGTCATACGACATAGCCTGTGGCGCGGGCACATTGACGGCCTCGACGTTCGCCGCGTAGTCGCACGAGGTGCAGCGCACGTAGGTGTCTTCACCATTTTCGGCCGTCGCGAGGAACTCCTCGGACGCCGAACCACCCATCGCACCGGCAGTCGCCCTGACGATGACGTATGCGAAGCCGAGACGGTCGAACATCTTGATGTAGGCGGCCCGGTGCGTGTCGTACGAGGCCTGCAGACCGGCGTCGTCCACGTCGAAGGAGTAGGAGTCCTTCATGATGAACTCGCGCCCGCGCAGGAGACCGGCGCGCGGACGTACCTCGTCGCGATACTTGGTCTGGATCTGGTAGATCGACAGCGGCAGGTCCTTGTAGGAGCCGTAGAGGTCCTTGACCGTCAGCGTGAACATCTCTTCGTGCGTGGGGCCGAGCAGGTACTCCGATCCCTTGCGGTCCTTGAGCCGGAAGATGTTCTCGCCGTAGTCGGCCCAGCGGCCGGTCGCCTCGAAGGGCTCCTTGGGCAGCAAGGCGGGGAAGCTCAGCTCCTGGGCGCCGATGGCGTCCATCTCCTCGCGCACGATGCGCTCGACGTTGCGCAGCACCTTCAGTCCGAGGGGCAGCCAGGTGTAGATACCGGGGGCCACGCGGCGGATGTAGCCGGCGCGGACCAACAGCCGGTGGCTGGGCAGCTCCGCATCGGCCGGGTCCTCGCGCAGGGTTCGCAGGAACAGGGTCGACATGCGCAGGGCCGGCGTTGACACGGGATCTCCATTGGTCGGATCAGGTCAGGTCCGGACAGGGCGTACCCGGACTCCGTGAGGATAACGGCAGGAGGGAGGCCAAGGTGCAGGCCGCCATGGGTGTCGACGCACTCACGCCGCCGCTTCTGGGTGCTGATCTTCGTGCTCGCCTCACATGAGGACCGTTGCGAAGCTCCCGATCTCGGTGAACCCAACTCGCGCATAGGTGGCCCGCGCCGGCATGTTGAAGTCATTGACATAGAGCGTGACCACGGCGGCGATCTCGGCTCGGATCTGCTCGACGACCGCGGCCATGGCGGGCCCCGCGAGCCCTTGGCCACGCCAGCGCGGCGCCACCCAGACGCCCTGGACCTGGGCGACGCCCAGAGCCACCGAACCGACATCGGCCTTGAACACGACCTGACCGTCGTCCACCCGCACGAACGTGTGCCCCCGCCTGATCAGGGATGCGATGCCCTGTCGATAGAGCTCCTTGGAGCCCCGGTAGGGCGGGTAGCCGATCTCCTCGGTGAACATGGCCGCAGCGGCCGGCATCACCAGGTCCACCTCGTCGAACCGCGCCAGACGAACCTGCGGGTCGCACGGCATACCCGCTGGAAGTGGGCCTGCCGTGGCCATCACCGGCTGGTGGGCGCGCACGTCGCGCGGCTCCCCCCAGCTGGGCCGCAGCGCCTCCCACAACGGCAGCACCATGTCGGCGGGTCCGAACAGCGATGAACAGTGGTGCCTCCATCGGCGCACCTTGGTGGCGAAGGCCGTGAGCGCCTGTCCGTCGCACCCGACGGGGACCAGGTTGGCGGACACCCAGCAGATCGCCTGCAGACCTGAACCGTCGGCGTAGCCCAGCACTGCACCCGGTGACGTGGCGAGCGCGCCCTCAAGGATGCGTGCAGCCACAAAGACATTCGTGCGGGTATCGCGCGCGCAGACCTCGAGCGCCTGGTCACGGTCAGCCGTGGTCAGGGCACGGACAGGACTCTCGGTGCGCAGCACGCCTCAAGCCTGCCCTGCGTTGACGGCCTTGTCGACCGGTCCGGACGGCACGCGGGAGTCAGCCGACGGTGACGACAGGACCCCTCGTCGTCCCCTCGTCGTCCACCGGCTCGCCCATCTCCTCGGCGATCCGCATGGCCTCCTCGATCAGGGTCTCGACGATCTTGGACTCCGGCACCGTCTTGATGATCTCGCCCTTGACGAAGATCTGGCCCTTGCCGTTGCCCGACGCGACGCCAAGATCCGCCTCACGAGCCTCACCCGGACCGTTCACGACGCACCCCATGACCGCAACACGCAGCGGCACCTCGAGGCCCTCAAGGCCCGACGCCACCTGCTCGGCAAGGGTGTAGACATCGACCTGAGCACGGCCACAAGAGGGACACGAGACGATCTCGAGCTTGCGCGGGCGCAGGTTCAGCGACTGCAGGATCTGGATGCCGACCTTGATCTCCTCGACCGGCGGGGCCGACAGCGAGACGCGGATGGTGTCACCAATTCCCTTTGCCAGCAACGCTCCGAAGGCCACCGAGGACTTGATCGTGCCCTGGAAGGCCGGGCCGGCCTCGGTCACGCCGAGGTGCAGCGGCCAGTCACCCCGCTCGGCCAGCTGCTCGTACGCCCGGATCATCACGACCGGGTCGTTGTGCTTGACCGAGATCTTGAAGTCGTGGAAGTCGTGCTCCTCGAACAGGCTCGCCTCCCACACGGCCGACTCGACCAGCGCCTCGGGAGTGGCCTTGCCGTGCTTGGCCATGATGCGGGGGTCCAGCGACCCCGCGTTGACACCGATCCGGATGGAGACCCCGGCGTCCTTGGCCTCCCGGGCAATCTGCTTGACCTGGTCGTCAAACTTCCGGATGTTGCCCGGGTTCACCCGGACTGCCGCGCAACCGGCATCGATCGCCGCGAAGACGTACTTGGGCTGGAAGTGGATGTCGGCAATGACCGGGATCTGGCTGTGCTGGGCGATCTCGGCCAGGGCGTCGGCGTCGTCCTGGGTGGGGCAGGCCACCCGCACGATGTCGCACCCGGTCGCGGTCAGCTCGGCGATCTGCTGCAGGGTCGCGTTGACGTCGGTTGTCGGGGTCGTGCACATCGACTGCACCGAGACGGGGGCATCGCCACCAACGTCGACGGTGCCGACCTTGATCTTGCGGGACCTCCTGCGGGTTGAGACAACGGGCGGCGGCAGGAGCGGCATACCGAGAGAAACCGACATGGCGCAAGTATCCCTCACGGGCCAGAGCCGGAGGTGTTCGGTCGGGCCGAGCGGCCGGTCAGCCGCCCAGCTTGACCGGGTTGACCAGGTCCGCATAGATCAGCAGGACGGACATGCCGATCAGCGCGATCGACACGACATAGGCCACCGGGAGCGCCTTGGCGACGTCGACATAGCCAGGGTTGGGCTCGCCGCGCAGCCTGGCCACCCCCCGCTTGAGCCCCTCCCACAGAGCGCCCGCCACATGTCCGCCGTCCAGGGGCAGCAGCGGGATCATGTTGAAGACGAAGAGCGCGAGGTTCAGGGACGCAATCA
Organism: Actinobacteria bacterium UBA4719; assembly: GCA_002404345.1. GTDB lineage: Bacteria > Actinomycetota > Actinomycetes > Actinomycetales > Dermatophilaceae > UBA4719. The sequence continues at coordinate 25,123 of DHJN01000041.1, forward strand.
GGTAGATCAGGAAGACGAACCTGGAGCCCGAGCCGCCCACGCCGGTGAGCTGCCCGTCGGCGACCTCGCCGGCCACCCGTCCGACACCGACCACGGACATCGGGCCGTTCGGGTCCCGCACTCCGTCGCTGAACGCAGCCTGGGCTATGCCGGCCATCTTCTGAGGGATCTTGAACACCACACCGGCCGTACCGGCGACCAGGGTGCCGACAAGAGCGGGAACGGCGGCAAGAGGCTGCTTGACCATCTCCACGCTGGGCGAAAAGCCCATGAAACCCACGCGATCGGTGAGAAGCTTGCCGTCGGGGCCGACGGCGGCGTTGCCCTCAGCGTCGACCCGAGGCACCTCCTTGAGGATCGGCGTCGCGCTCAGGGCCAGTCGCTGGCCGTCCCGCTGGACGACGACATCGATCCGTCGGCCACCGTTGGGCCGGATCAGGGCGCGAACGTCATCCCAGCTGCTGACCGGCCGACCGGCCAGGGAGATGATCCGGTCGCCGGGGCGGATACCCGCGATGTTGGCCGGAGCCTGTGCGTCCGAGGGCAGGCACTTCTCGGGGGCGGTTCCCTTGGCCGAGACGGTCTGGACGCACTGTGACACCGCGCTGACGCGCGACGTGCTCTGTTGGATGCCAGACAGCGTGAAGATTCCGGTCAGCAGGACCACCGCAATGACCAGGTTCATGGTCGGCCCGCCGAGCATCACCACGACCTTCCTGGGCGCAGAGAGCTTGTAGAACACACGGTCCTCGTCGCCGGCCTTGACCTGCTGCATGGAGTCCTGACGAGCCTGGTCCATCAGCTGGGAGAAACGGCCGGTGCTCGAAGAGCGCAACATCGAGGGGTCCGCGCCCGGCTTGGGCGGGAACATGCCGATCATCCGGATGTAGCCCCCGAGCGGTATCGCCTTCAGGCCGTACTCGGTCTCGCCACGTCTGCGCGACCAGATGGTCGGGCCGAACCCGACCATGTACTGGGTGACCTTGACGCCAAACTTCTTGGCGGGCAGGAGGTGACCGACCTCGTGCAGCGCGATGGAGACGCTGATACCGAGTGCGACGAACAGGACGCCGAGGAAATACATCACGGAACCAGCGTCTCACTTCCGGCAAGGCCAAGGACTTCATTGGCACGATGTCGCGCCCAGGTCTCGGCGCTCAGTACGGTGTCAACGTCCAACGCCTTCGTATCGTTCTCGGGATGGCTGCTCCACTCGTCGACCACCCGCTCGACCGTGTCGACGATGTCGACGAATCGAGTGCGTCCAGCCAGGAACGCGTCCACGCACTCTTCGTTGGCTGCGTTGAAGACCGCAGGGAAGCATGAACCGGCCGCGCCCACCCGTCTGGCCAGGGCGACAGCAGGGAAGGCGTTCTCGTCCAGCGGGAAAAAGTCCCAGGATGCGGCCTTCGTCCAGTCGACTGACGGTCCCGCGCCGGGTACCCGGTCGGGCCAGGCCATCCCGAGCGCGATGGGGATCAGCATGCTCGGCGGAGAAACCTGAGCAATCGTGGATCCGTCGATGAACTCCACCATCGAGTGGACGACGGACTGGGGGTGGATCACGACCTCGATACGCTCGAACGGGATGTCGAACAGCAGATGGGCCTCGATGACCTCAAGGCCCTTGTTGACCAGGGTTGCCGAGTTGGTGGTGATGACCGGCCCCATGGCCCAGGTCGGGTGGTCAAGGGCCTCCTGGGGCGTGACCGCCTCGAGCTCTGCCCGGCTCCTCCCCCGGAACGGTCCGCCGCTGGCCGTGACCACGAGCCTGCGCACCTCATCGGCCGACCCGCCGCGCAGGCACTGCGCGATGGCGCTGTGCTCACTGTCCACGGGGACGATCTGGCCTGGCCGGGCAGCCGCCTTGACCAGCGAGCCACCGACGATCAGCGACTCCTTGTTGGCCAGGGCAAGGGTGCTTCCGGCCTGAAGCGCGGCCAAGGTGGGACGCAGCCCGATCGAGCCGGCGATCCCGTTGAGGACCACGTCGGCCCCGCTCGCGGCCAGCTCGGTGTTGGCCTGCGGCCCGACGATGATCTGCGGTGCGAACCCCTGACGCCTGGCCTCGCCGGCCACCTGGTGGATGGCGGCCGCGACGATGTCGCGCTCCCCACGGGCCACACCGACGGCCTGGACTCCGAGCGCGACCGCCTGGCGGGCCAGCAGGTCAAGGTTGCCGCCGCCAGCGCTGATCGCCGTCACCCGGAACCGCTCGGGATTCGCCGCGACGACCTCTTGGGCCTGGGTGCCAATTGAGCCTGTCGATCCCAGGATGACGATGCTGCGCGGTGAGGTCACTCCCCCATTGTCCGTCACGTTGGCGGAACCCCCGCCGTCACCACGTTGGCGGGCCCCGCTGTCACCAAGTGAACCTATTCGACGAAGATCCGATCGTCGATCAGCTCCTCGGCGACCCGTCCGCCGTCAGTGTCGAACCTGCTGTGCTCAAAACGCTTTCGGAACTCGAGGTCCACACTGTCCACCCCGTTGCGGTTCTTTTCGATGCTCATGACCACCCAGCTACGGAACTGCGCGGCGTTGGCCAGGTTGTACATCAGGTGATGCCGGGCCACCACGTCGAACTTGTTGTTGAGGATCAGCACGACATCGGCTTCGTGGGCAAGGGCCGACGATCCGCGCAGGTCCTGGACCCTCGTCCTTGTGGCGGCAGTCAGGCCGCTCTTGTCCACCGCGACGAGCGCGAGAACGGGGACGGACAGGTCCAGTGCCATGTCCTTGAGCCCCTCGACGACCTCGGTGCCCCGGTCGTCCTCGGCCAGGCGGGCAGGCTGGCGACGATCCACCGACCCCGCCACGGCATGGACCTTCTGCAGGTAGTCGACGACCACGAACGGCATCTCACCCGAGTGCTCACGGATCGTCTCGATGGTCCGTCTCATGGCCTCGACGTCGGTCTCGGCTCCGCTGGAGCGGTGCACGTGCAGCCGCCGGGCGTACTTCTGCAACGCCTGAACCGCCTCGACCCCGCCGTCCGTGCCGGCGAGTCGTCCCTCCATCATCCGATCCGAGCTCTGTGGCACATCGAACGCCTGACGGACCCCGGCCAGCCGAACCGCCGTGGGACCGGTGATCTCAGCCGCCTCCATGACAATCAACCGCTCCAGCAGGGAGTGGTTGTCGTGCTCGAACGAGAAGTAGACCGCACTGTGGCCGGACGCGATGAGGTTACGCACCACCTGCAGCGCGAACGTGGTCTTGCCCAAACCCGGCCGCGAGCCCAGGAGCACCAGCTCACCCGTGCGGAACCCACCGTTCAGCGACTTGTCCAGGGCGCTGAAGCCGGACGGCCAGACCTTGGCCCCGGCGTCCTCACCCAACTCGAGCCGACCGTTGGTCTCCTCCAGAACACTCTGCAACGTCTTAAGCCGATCTATCCTCATAGTTGCATTGGAGCACGACGACAAGCCGTGACGTCGGTGGTTGAACAAGGTCTGGCCAAAGGGCTGATGCCGGGCTCAGCTCGCTGCGCCAGACACCTGGGCCGCTCCTGGGGGTCAGCGACCGTCGAGCAGTGACGCGGAGGGGTTCCACGTGGTGCCGTCACGAGCGTCCTGGCGCCGACGCGCGATTGCCGAAAGCGCCTCCAGGACAACGCGATTGGCCAATGCCGCGGTGATGTCGGCGTGGTCATAGGGTGGGCTGACCTCGACGACGTCGAGGCCCACGACGGGCAGCTCGAGGCAGATTCGCCGCACCGAGTCGAGCAGCTCACGAGCAGACAGCCCGCCCGGCTCGGGGGTGCCGGTGCCCGGCGCATGGCCGGGGTCGCAGACGTCGATGTCGACGGAGAGGAACACGCCCTCGCACTCGTCTGTCGCGATGGCGAAGGCCTCGGTCAGGCACGCCTGAAGCCCACGGAGTCCGATCTCGGTCATCTCATAGGAACGCATCCGCTGGCCGGCCATCCAGTCCAGCGTCTCCGGCGGCGGCCAGTAGCCACGCAACCCGATCTGAAGGAACCGGTCGCCACGCAGGGCCCCGGACTCGATCAGCCGACGCATCGGTTGCCCGTGGCCCCAGAGGGAGCCGAACTGGATGTCGCCGGTGTCGGCATGCGCATCGAAGTGAAGCATCGAGACCCGGCCGTGCCCGAGCACGTTGGCCACGCCCTTGGCATCGGGAAAGGCGATGGAGTGGTCGCCACCGAGCACGACTGGTATGGCGCCTGCGCGGGTCACCTTCTCGACAGCTGCCTCGAGTGCCGGAAGGGCCTTCTGTATGTTGCCGGAGTACATCTCGACGTCGCCGGCATCGACGACCCTGAGGTCGACCAGCGGGTCGGTCCGAAGCGCGAGACTCGGGCGCGATCCGTCGTGCGGCAGGTAGTCCGTCATGCGAATTGCCATGGGACCGAAGCGGGCTCCCGGCCGGTGGGAGGTGCCACCGTCAAAAGGTGCCCCGAGGATCACCACGTCCGCGTCGGCATACGTCTGCGGGTCGTCGAGGTCGCAACGAGGGACCCCCAGGAAGGTGATGTCGGGTCCGAACTGCGGGCAGTAGCGAGTCATGTACCAGATCCTAGTTTCGTGGGTGGGACAACGACTCACGAGTGGTGGGACGACGACTCACTCATCGAAGGCGGGACCAGCCTGGCCTGACGCGGCATACCGTCGTTCTGTTCCGCCACCATGAGCTCGTGACCCGGCCAGCCGTCTCTCCTATATTGGACCGGTGACATCTGGTATGGACGAGTCGCCTGACGACGCCGAGCTCACCAAGCGCGTTCGCGAGGGCGACCGGACTGCCGAGCGCCGGGTACCGCGTCACCGTAGCCGACCTTGACCGTGAGTATGAGTGGGCAGCCAGCGATGGAATGACTCCGTCACGTTAAAAGCTCCGGCAGTCCGTACCTCTTC
>DHJN01000073.1:0-2827 GCA_002404345.1 Actinobacteria bacterium UBA4719
GTCTCGAGTGCGGAAGCCACATCGGTGTAGCGAGCGATATCTTCGAACCCCCCGTCCTTCCTGCGAGACGTCAGTGCGCCGATAAGTTCGCGGGGACGTATCCGGAGATACTCTCGATTCTTCCAGTACATCGGGAGGGCCTGGGAGAGTTGGCGAGGTGATACCAGAGAGGCAAGGGAGCCGATATCGACTTTCACATCTCCGAGACCGCCCGACGACAACACGATCCCGCCTGAGCGTGCCTGCCGAAAGCCAATCTTTCCGGTCCACACGCAAGCGTTGGTGAGCTTGGGCACGGCTGTGGTCAGAGCGACGGTCTGGCCCACGAAGTGGATGGGAACCTCCAGCCCGACGCTGCGCAGCAAGGCTTTGGACCCGGCTCCGGCGGCCAACACCACCGTCGAGGTGCCGATGAAGCCGTCGTCAGTCTGTACGCCCACCACCTGGTTGGCCGCAGTCACGATAGCCGTCGCCTTGTAGTCCTCGTAGATCTCCACATCCAGTGCACGCAAGGCGTGCACGTACGCGGCGACGGCCTTGACCGGGTTCACCTGACCGTCGCTCGGGGTGAAGATCGCCATCAGGTAGCGTCCGGCGAAACCCGGCATGATCTGCTCGACTTCTTCAGCGCGGGCAACCCGGCTGTCCAGCCCAAACGAGCGGGCCATGTCGATCCAGCGGCGGTAGTCCTCCGCTCGGTCCGGGCTGTCGGTGAGGCGCAAGTTCCCACCCTGTACCAGGTCCATGTCGCACCCGAGCCGCTTTTCGAGCTCGAGCCACATCTGGGTGGCCTCGATCATGATCGGGAGCTCCTCGACAGAGCGACCCTGTTGCCGGATGAAACCCCAGTTGCGAGTGGACTGAGCCGATCCGGCCTGCGACCTGTCCAGTAGGCACACCTTCATTCCCTGCTCGGCGAGCTCGTAGGCCGCAGCCAGGCCGACGATCCCTCCTCCGAGCACGACGACATCAGCTCGGCGAGGCAGCTCGTCGGACCCAAGTCGGCCGTGCAAACGCCGCAGACGGGTGCCATCGATGTCGCCATCAACCGCTAAACCGTTGCTACCCATCTTGTTCCACCCTCACTTGGAGCACTCAAGGACAACGACAGCGAGTTGATCAACCGTGGCGGGCTCCATCAGAATGCGTCCAGGTAGCGGGCCCGCTCGGCCTCGGACACCTCGGCACTTATCAGCTCGTGCTCATGGCGCGCCATCCCGCAGACGACGGAGACCAGCTTGTCACCGAAGACCTTTGCGGCGAGTCCGGAGCGCTCGAGCAGGTCGGCTGCCTCTGGAACGGTCATCGGCAGGAGCGGACCGGACGGCGCGGCATAGGCATCCCCAACCTGGGCGGTGGTCGGCTTCAGGTTGTGCTCGACGCCGTCAAGTCCGGCCGCGATCTGAGCGGCCATGATGAGATACGGGTTCGCGTCGGCCGACCCATCGCGCTGCTCGATTCGGATGCTGGATTCGGAGCCCTCGATGACTCGCAGACCGGCCGTGCGGTTGTCGATGCCCCAAGAGGCCGAGAGCGGACAGAACGAGTAGGGCTGCCTCCGCTTGAAGGCATTCGGGGTGGGGGAGCCGAGGAGGCTGAAGTCCGCCATGTGCCGCTGCATACCACCGAGGTAGCGCCTTCCCACATCGGAAAGCACCCCCTGATCAGCAAAGGCATTGCGCCCTTCGCGCCACAGCGAGTGGTGCAGGTGAAGTCCGCTGCCGGACTGGCCGCTTCGGATCTTGGCCATGAAGGAGGCCATGTAGCCGTGCTGGGCAGCGATCTCCTTGACGGCATTGCGGAACAGGACCGCGTTGTCGGCGGTGGCCATCGCTTCGCCGAAGCGCACGTTGACCTCGATCTGCCCGGGCCCATATTCGGTGTTGGATGCCTCAATAGGGATTCCGAAGTCCACGAGATGGTTGCGCATCGGTGCCAGCACAGCCTCGTACTCCGTGCCGCGAGCGATCCCGTAGCACTGGATGTCGGTGTGACGCGGCAGCTTGGTCACCGCATCGAGCAGATAGAACTCGATCTCGAAGCCAATGTTGACAACGAAATCCATCGCCTGGGCCCGTTCCAGCACGGTCTGCAGTGCCCCGCGAGGCGACACCGCCAGCTTGCTGCCGTGCTCCTCGGTGACGTCGCAGAGCACCATTGCCGCACCCGGACGCCACGACACGCGGCGCAGCGTGTCCACCATCGGATGGACGTGCATGTCCGGCCAGCCCCGCTCGGGCGGCAGCCACTCGTCGGAGGCGCGGATCTCGCACCGCGGCGTCCACGAGTAGATGATGCTCGCCATGTGCAGGCCCGACTTCACCACCGCCGGCCACGCGCTGGCGGGCACCCGCTTGCCCCGCAGCACCCCATAGGCATCGGGGACGGCCAGCTCGACGGTGTGGATGTCGTCAGGCAGCTCGACGTTCAATTTCCACCTCGCGGCTTGGTTGGAGGGGTAGTCGCAACCGTATACGGTATTCGGAAAACTGACAAGAGAACGGACGAGAGGCGCAGCATGGTGGGGGAGAACCGGCCACAACAGTCCGGTCGCGAAAATCGTCGGCCCGCAAAGGCGGGCCGACGAAGTCGCTCGCCCGGCCGGCGCACGTGTCAGAGGCTGCTACCAGGTGAAGGGCCGGTCGGCTCCGATCAGTGAGATACCGGTGAATGCGCTGGCCTCGAGCGTCAGCGCGCGCAGGTCCTCAGGTTCGAGGTTGTGCACGCTGGACTTGCCGCACGCCTTGGCAAGCAGGGTGGCCTCCATCGTCATCGCGGTCAGGAACCTGTAGACGCGCTCGGCGGCCGCGTCCACGTCCAGTCGCGC
>DHJN01000073.1:2910-4581 GCA_002404345.1 Actinobacteria bacterium UBA4719
CCGTGCCGAGTGCCTCATAGTCCTCGATGTACAGCGGGGCGTTGCAGCCGAGCGCCATCATGCTGGCGGTGCCGATCATGACGCAGTCGGCGCCGAGAGCCAGCGCCTTTGCGACATCAACACCGGAGCGGATGCCGCCGGCTGCGACCAGCTTCACCTTGCCTGACATGCCGATGTCATCCAGGGCTCGGCGCGCAGCCGGGATCGCGGCCAGGGTCGGAACGCCGGTGTGGTCGAGAAGCAGCTCGGGGCTTGCACCCGTGCCTCCTTCCATGCCGTCCACGACCACAACGTCGGCACCGGTCTTGGCGGCGACCGCGACGTCGTAGTACGGACGGGTGGCGCCCATCTTGATGAAGATCGGCACACGGTAGTCGGTGGCCTCACGCAGCTCGGCGATCTTGATGCCCATGTCGTCGGCACCCATGAAGTCCGGGTGCCGGACCGTGGAGCGCTGGTCGACGCCCACGGGCAGTGTTCGCATCCCGGCCACCCGTTCGGACACCTTCATGCCGAGCAGCAGTCCGCCGGTACCAGGCTTGGCGCCCTGCCCGACCGCGATTTCGAGGCCGTCGGCCTGTCGGATGTGCTCGAGATCGAGCAGGTACCGCGACGGCGTGATCTGGTACACCAGCGTCCGGTTCTCGGTCCGCTCCTCAGGGAGCATGCCGCCCTCACCGGTGCACGTCATGGTCCCGGCCTTGCGCGCACCACGAGCGAGTGCCGCCTTGGCGTTCGCCGACAGTGCACCGAAGCTCATAGACGCGATGTAGATCGGGATGTCGAGCTCGATCGGGTTCTCCACCTGGCCGAGCCCGTCACCAAGCACTGTGCGCGTGTCGCACGATTCGCGGTAGCCCTCGAGGGGCAGCCGGGTCATGGTTGCCGGCTGGAAGACCAGGTCGTCGAAGGAGGGCAAGTTGCGCTGGAAGGTCGAACCCCCGCGCAGCTGATAGCGACCCAGCTGCGACTTGGCGTGGATGTCGGCGATCGTCTCACGTGTCCAGCGTGTCGACCTGCCCTCCGCATAGGACGAGGCCACACCGGTGGGCCGGTTCGGATCGGCGCCGTCGACGAACATCACGATGTCCTCGTCGGTGGTGGCCGAAGTCTCGGTCATATCATGAGCCATTTCTTCGCATCCCTTGCCTCGAAGTACCAGAGTCCCTCAGCGGAGACGATCTTCTTCCAGTCCCGTTGGGTGGCGGATATGCCCAGTTCGGCGAGCAGCTCGCCGATCTCGCGCAGCTCGTCCACGGGCGGCTCAACGACCTTGGTGTCGATGCCCAGTGACTTGATCTCGCCAGCGACCCACACTGAACCCATCCATAGCGAGTCGCCGATTGAAGCGAGTGCGTCGCCGCACACGATGATTCGTCCGGCGTGGGCCATGAAGCCGCTGGAGTAACCCACGTCGCCCTCGACGACCAGGTTGCCGCCCTTCATGGCGATCCCGGCTCGTGGCCCGGCGTTACCCCTGATGTGCACGGTTCCTCCGCGCATCGATGCGCCCGCACTCATCCCGGCGTTACCGTCGACCCGGATCAACCCTGAGGCCAGAGCCTCACCGACACCCCAGCCAGCGTTGCCTTCGACGTGGATGTCCGGACCGGCGCAAAGACCGCCGCAGTAGTAGCCGACGCTGCCGCGCAGCCGGACCCGTCCCGCGCC
>DHJN01000073.1:4662-5668 GCA_002404345.1 Actinobacteria bacterium UBA4719
ATCGTGGTCGTCATGCCACATGTCCCGAGGGTTGGGCGGCGGTCCAGACCTCGGTGAGCGAGGGCCCGTCGTAGTTGATCATCGCAATCTCCTCTCGATACAAGCTGCGTAGCGCCTGTTCCTCGGTCGCCAGTGCAACGCCGTCATCGGCCCGCACGCCAATGAGTGGCTTCATAGCCCACCGGTCCTTCGCCATGCCGATGCTGTCGGCAGTGCCGAGCAGGTAGGTGAACACCCCGTCCAGCTCCGAGATACTCGCCCGGAGCGATTCCTCCAACGTGTGCCCGCCCGCCATCTGCACCGAGTTCCACACCGCGATCAGCTCCGAGTCGTTCTCACTCGAGAAGTGGTAGCCGTCGCGCTCGAGCCGCCGGCGCCACTTGTAGTAGTTGGTCAGCTGTCCGTTGTGCGCGATGCACACGTCGGGGAACGGCCGTGCCCAGAACGGGTGACTGGCGATCGGCGACACCAGCGACTCGGTCGCCAACCGCATGTGTGACAGGGCGTGCGTTCCGGTCATCGCCGAGACGTGGTGCTTGGCGTCGACCTCACGGGCATCGCCGACGTCCTTGACGATCTCCAGAGAACGACCGGCCGAGAGGATCTGCAGACCGGACTGCTCCTCTGCGGCCAACGTCCATTTCGCGAGGTCGTTGATGTCATTGACCTGGGCACGGACGAGGACGTGCTGCTGGGTCGTGTCGTCCCAGGAGGGGTCGGCTGCGAAGTCGCTACCGGCCTCCTTCGTCACCAACTGCAATGAGTCAAGCGCCCTGTCCAGATGCTGCCGATCATCCAGAAAGGCCCTGATCACGAGACCGGACTCCCGCGGAACACCGTAGATGGCGAACCCGGTCGAATCAGGTCCACGATGACGCATGCAAGCGGCCAGCTCGACGATGTCGTGGCCCACCGGCCCGATCCTCGTGATGATTCGCCCGGCGATGCCGCACATGAGTTCTCCATTCCGAGGTCTTCAAGTTTCGTATACGGTATGCGAGAACTG
>DHJN01000073.1:5754-6373 GCA_002404345.1 Actinobacteria bacterium UBA4719
CGTGCCTCTTGTCCACAGGTAGCTGCTCGAGGTCGTGGCTGAGGAAGTCGGCGAACAGCGCGAGCCCGACGGACCGATGCCAGATATCGTCGAACAGCTCCAGCAGCGACGGGTTCCCCGTCGCCTCGACAACGGCGCGGTGGATGGACATGTTTGCGTCGAAGGCGCGGCGGGCGTCGGTGTCCGTTCCTTTGGACGCGACGATCGCCTGGCGCACATGCGCGATGGCCGGCTTGCCGATCTCGGCGACCCGGCGCGCGGCGAAGCCCTCGATCGCTACGCGGGTCTCGTAGAGATGAAAGGCGTCGTCGACGGTCATCTTGCGAACGACGTAACCGCGCTTGCCGGTGGGCTCAATGAGGTTCTCGCGCTCCAGACGCAACAGCGCGTCTCGCACCGGTGTGCGGCTGATGTCGAGCTGGTCTGCCAGCTGGTCCATCACCAGGCGCTGGCCCGGCGGGATCTGACCGGTCAGCAGAGCTTCGCTAAGTCGGCGGTACGCGACGTCTGCGAGACTCTCGACCTCGCGCTGGATGGGTCGCAGGACCACGCTCATACCAACCACCCCTTACTCGTGTACCACACATCGTATACGAGATCCGATCTCGATGCCCACTTC
>DHJN01000114.1:0-1750 GCA_002404345.1 Actinobacteria bacterium UBA4719
GCAGGGTCAGATGTGTATAAGAGACAGGTGCGGGCCAGAGCACGGGCAAACCTAGGTACGGTGGGGGCCAGAACCGGGCAAACCTAGGTACGGTGCGGGCGCACGATCCCCTAGGTTTGGCAAGGGTCTCGGGCAAGATCCCTAGGTTTGGCAAGGATCTCGGGCAAGATCCCTAGGTTTGGCAAGGGTCTCGGGGCACGATCCCTAGGTTTGGCAAGGGTCTCGGGGCACGATCCCTAGGTTTGGCAAGGATCTCGGGCACGATCCCTAGGTTTGGCAAGGGTCTCGGGGCACGATCCCTAGGTTTGGCAAGGTTATCGAGCACGATCCCTAGGTTTGGTACGGGCCCACCTGCGCTGGCGCAAGCAACGTCCGCACCATGAACCTGGCGACCATGTCGTGCCACGGTCTGGCCGGAAACAGCATGGCGTGCCGGGCTCCGGCATACTTCACCAGCTCGACGTCGGCGCCGTCCGCGGTGAGCTTCGCGGCAAGCTCGACGGTCTTCCCAGGATCGGTGATGCGGTCGGCAGTGCCGTGCGCGAAAAGCAGAGCCCGGTCACCCAGCGGCGGAATCGACTCGCCGTGTGGCAACCACGGTGCCAGCGCGGCCACGCTGCGCACTCCCCAGCTGTGAACGCCCCCGTGATCGGCCACCCGCAGCGCCACCCGCCCACCCATGGAGTGTCCGACCAGGCCGACGGGCAGGTGGTCGAAACGCTCCGCGATCCGATCGAGGGCCCATCTTGCGTCCGATAGGGGGGACTCCTGCTCGCCGTTCCATCCACGCACGGCATACCGCAGCTTTGCCAGCACGATGCGCCCACCTCCGGCTCGAACCACGCTGCGACCAAAGGGAATCAGGCGCAGGACCGCAGGGTCGAACGCTCGAACGGAGGCGAAGCTGTCAGTCGTGCCACCAGGCAGAAGCAGCACGACGGCCTCGGCTCGCGCGTCATCACCGGTGAAGCTCAGGCGCGGGGCACGACTCATGGGCCCAAGGTAGGCGCCCTGCCTGTGACCAGGCTGAGGGCCCTAGACGTCGCTGATGAGCACCCTAGACGTCGCTCCGGTGGAAGTTCTGGAACGAACGGCTTGCAGTCGGACCGCGCTGACCCTGGTAACGAGAGCCGGATTTTGCGCTGCCGTAAGGGTTTTCGGTGGGGCTGGACAACCGGATGAAGCAAAGCTGGCCGACCTTCATGCCGGGCCAGAGCTTGATCGGCAACGTGGCGACGTTCGACAGCTCGAGGGTCACGTGACCGCTGAACCCAGGGTCGACGAAGCCGGCGGTGGAGTGCGTGAGAAGACCGAGCCGACCCAGGGAGGACTTGCCCTCGAGCCGCGCAGCAAGGTCGTTGGGCAGCGTCACGACTTCGAAGGTCGAGCCCAGCACGAACTCGCCGGGGTGCAGGATGAACGGCTCGTCACGCTCCACCTCGATCAGTCGAGTGAGGTCGGGCTGGTCCTCGGCCGGGTCGATGAAGGGGTACTTGTGGTTGTCGAACAGCCGGAAGAACTTGTCCAGGCGCACGTCGATGCTCGACGGTTGGATCATGGCCTCGTCATACGGCTGGAGGCGCACCCGCCCGCCATCGATCTCGGCCCTGATGTCGCGGTCTGAAAGAAGCACGCGCACACGGTACCCGGTAGTCAGCCGAGGGGGACTCCGGCGGCCCGCTCGCGTCGGTTAGACTGCCGACCGCGCCGCAGCCGTATCCCGGTCAGCGCGCCTGCGGGTGTAGTTCAA
>DHJN01000114.1:1811-24924 GCA_002404345.1 Actinobacteria bacterium UBA4719
CACCCGCTCCACACACGAAAAGCATTGCAGCACATACAAATCGGGCGCAAATCCAACTCCTTGGAAGTAGCGCCCGTTCCATGCCTTTTCATCCACTAACGATGGACTAACGATCGTCATGCCGGAACCAGCCCACCGGCGGGCCCCTGATCCGAGTCCTTGTCACGACTTCCGGCCCGCAGCTGGTCGTCCAGAGCGTTGGCGATCGCTCGGTCAGCCTGCCGGGTCGCGTGCTGATAGATGATCGCCGCGTTCATGCTGTCGTGACCCATCCGCGCCATCAGGTCACGCGTACTCGCGCCGGACTGAGCCGCCAGGGTGTTGCCCGTGTGGCGCAGATCGTGGAAGTGCAAGCCCACCTTGCCCATGCTCTCGACGATGTCGGCCCAGCCGACCAGGGGGTTGAAGTTTCCGCGCCGAATCGGACTCCCCTTCGGCCCGGTGAACACAAAAGCGGCAGGGTCAGAGTCGACATACAGGCTCAAATGCCTCTTCAGCTCGTCGACCACACCTCCCGGTAGGGACACCGTCCGCAAACCAGCACGAGACTTGGGTGGGCCGAGTACGAGGCCAGTCCCTCGAACCTCCGTCATACTGCGCCGCACAAATACCGTTCCTGCGTTGAGATCGAGGTCAGCACGCTGCAGTCCGCTTACCTCCCCGTAGCGCAGGGTCCCGAAGGTTGCCACCAGGATCATCGCCCGGAACCTGTCCGGGACTCGTTCAGCCAGGTCCATGACCTCCGCCACCGTGAGGACAGGCCGTTCATCGGGGGTCTCGCTGCCGGCGCCCTGGATCCGGCAGGGGTTGCGACGGATCAGCTCGTCATGATCCACCGCCGTGTTGAGAATCGCCCGAAGCAGGCGGTACGCCTTGGCCACCATCGAGACGGACACGCCCGCCTCGAGCAGGCGGAGGCGCCAGCGACGGACCATCGCCGGGTCTATTTCGGACAGGAACACCCGGCCGAAGGACGGCGCCAGGTGCTTCGCCAGCGTCCATCGATACAGGTACACGGTGCGGGGACGCAGTCCCGGTCGCTCAGCGATCCACGTAGCGGCATACGGCCCGAATGGCACTTTGCCTCGGTCGGGATCCGTCCATTCCCGACGCACGATCAACGACTCCTGGACGGTTAGCCAGTCGACAGCCTCCGGCTTGCTGGAGAACGTGTCCGGCCCGAACCGCCTCCTGTTGTTGGGGTCGAGGTAGCTCGCCGAGTACCGCCCCGACGGCATCTTGCGGACGTAGCCAAATCTGCGTGGAGCCTTCCTTCTGACCATCAGGCGGCCCATCCGGCGCGACGAGGCGCTAACGGCGGAACTGTCCGAGCCTCGATGTACTCGGTGATCGCAGACTCCGGGATGCGCACGTGACGCCCGACGCGGACAAACCGGATGCGCCGCTCGGCGATGAGGCGGCGAGGAAACCGCGCGCTGGTGCCGAGTATCTCCGCCGCAGCATCGACGCTGATCAGTCGTTCCATGCTCACTTGCCTCCGTGTCATGCCGCTGTGGCGGGCGCTGTTGAGGTTCCGGAAGCTGTGCGCCATCGATCGGATGGCCTCGCGTTGGCGTATTCGCGTGCTCTGGCGGAGGCGCCGGCAGCGAGCACGGCGTCGCCTTCGGTGATCCAGCCGGTGCCTATGAACCGCCAGTCGCCAATGACGAGGGTGGTCTCGTCGGCAGCGGCGTCCTGTTCAAGTGCCGCCATATCCACGATTCCGTGAGGGCTTAACGCCTTGACGCGTTCGAAGCGTCTTCGGGCGGAGCGGAGCCGGCCGAGAGTGGTGGAGTATCGCCGGGACTTGGATGCGAAATGCCCTCGGAAGGCGAGCATGTGTGCCCACTTGCCCAGGAGCCGGTAGGGATTGGGCGGTTGCGGAAGTCCGGGTGGATACGTGTCGTAGGCGAGGTCGGCCAGCTGCAGGACGGTCGACCGGACGCGGGCGAGGTGCTGGTTTGCCCGGCTGGCTCCGGGATCGAGGTCCGTCGCTGACTTGGTGGAGTACTTCGCGATATACGCAGCCACGGTCTCGGGGTGGATCGCGCCGGAGAGGTCCTCCCGTCCCGCCCGGTGATGAACGGGACGGGCGTCGACCTGCGCTCCAAACCGCAGTAGACGTCCAGGGGAGGCTGAGCTCACCGGTTGCGCTTGGTACTCGACAGAGGCAACGGCCTGTCTCACGAGGTCGGCAAGCCACTCAGAGTCGACGTCCGCCAGCGGGGCGGGGTAGTTGTCGTCGTCGGTTGGCGCACCGTCAAGGCGGATGATGGCGTGGAAATGGATGACGCCGCGGGCCTGGTACTCCCCGACCTTGGCGAAGGACAGACGGACGAGACTGCGGGCCTGCTTCTGGGTGACACAGAGGCATTTCGCCATCAGCCGCGGAAGCGCGATCGTGAACCTGCGCCACAGTTCGGGCGCCCACCACTGCCAGATCACGTGAGCGTCGTAGTTGTAGCAGTCGGCACAGAACGGCTGCCCTGCCAGCAGGTCGTGCTCGGCATGGATGTCCATGCAAGACAGCGACGTCCCGTGCCGACAGAGCTCCCCGCGTGAGCGAGGGCGGCACCGCTGGGTTCTCGAACCTGGCTTCTTGGAGGAATGGACAGGGCCGAACGAGGGCGCTGTGAGGGTGGCGAAGACCATCGGATGTGTGGAGACGGACGCCGGGACGCCTTTGTCACCACCTGCCGCTCCTGCCTTGAGCAGGTGCCACATGTCCGCTTGGTAGGTGCGCGAGCATGATGGACACCAGGTCGCGCGCCGGTTGTTGCACCGGACGTACAGCACCTCATCTGGCAAGGATGAGGAAGCAAACGTAGACAGCACCGACCCGGTTGCCTTGTCGAGGGTGTGAGACTGTCCTGTCAGGCGAATGGGATGGGCGCAGTGCCCAACCCGGGCGGCCTGTTCGGCCCACTGGTCGAAATCGTCGCGCAGAAGCCGGCTCAGGATCTGCCGCTCCTGGACCGCAGTGATGCCCGACAGGTCCAGCTCCCCCGATTCGCTCATCAGGCGGCGTCCGAGCCCCTATGTAAGCCAGTCCCCGGTACGCCAGGATCTAGAACACTGCTCAGAGGCTCCCCCGCATCCAGCCGTCGTCTGAGTGGCCGCAGTTCGCTCACCGTGAGCCCGCCCCAAGCCCCGAACTCTTCGTTGTTGACCAGCGCGTAGGCCAGGCAGAGACGAGTCATGGGACAGCTGGCGCAGACTTGTTCGACATGCTGGCGAATCTGCTTCGGGGGCTTGGCATGGAACCAGCGTTCGGTATCCACTCCCCTGCAGGACGCTTTCTCCATCCACGCCCGATCGGCAATCTCGCGGAGTGTCGGGGCGCTCTTCATCTCGAGGGTCATCAAGCCACGTCCTTTTCCGCAGTTGGCGTTTCGATTGGTTCGTGAGCCGGCGGCCTACATGTCTCGGCCAGGCTCACGATGGCTTCGTCATCCAGATAGGCGGCCCGGACGCGGCGCAGCTCTCGGCTACCTTCCACCCGGACGTACGCCACCCCCGGCGTCAGCTCACTGATGTGGTCGGCGCGAGCACCCCGGTCCCGGGCACCGTCTCCGAGCACCATGTCGACCTGGATCGGGTTGTCCAACCGCATCGCGACTCGGGTCGGAAACAGGTCACGCCAGCCGACGACGTCTTTCCCCGGATCCTGAACCGCGGCGACGACCGAGATACCGCAGGCCCGGCCTTGCGTGAGCAGGAGTCCGAGAGCTTTCTCGAATCGGTTGGTGATCCCTCTGTCCGCCAGAGCGGTCAGCGTGGCGAGCTCGTCAATGATCAGCACGATGTGAGGCTCGCCCACACTGGCCGTATGGCTGCGCACACTACGTGCGGCCAAAGCTTTGGCTCGTTGATCCTTCATCGTCACAAGGTCCTCGACCGCCATACACATGGCTTCTGCGCTCGAGTCCTCGAAGCGGCAGAAAAGCGCTTGCCCAGGGCGAAGTTCCATTCCTCCCTTGGGATCCATGGCCCACACCTGGACCCGACCCTCGCTGATATCGGCACCAAGCCCGTGAAGCAGTGACCAGAGCACAGACCCCTTTCCAGAGCCTGTGGCCCCGGCGATGAGCACATGTGTGCCCGAGAGGCGTAGGCGCCAGGCGTCACCGTCCTCGCACGTACCGATGGGGATGCCGCTCAAGTCGACCGGTCCTTGGTGCTCGACGGGCTGGACGACGAACCGGAGACCGTCGCGACGGTGCACCTCCAACCAGACCCTTCCAGGCCTTGCCGATGTAACGCGGCACTCCCTGGCGCGGAAAGCGTGGGCCAATGCATCGCAGACCTTTTCGACGTCAACGGGGGCCATACCCACCGGCAGCTTGATCAGGAGTCGATCAACATCGGTCGAACTGATAACGCGCAGGAGGCTCGGGACCTCGGCATCCGCCCTTCGTTGGCACCCATGCATGGCTGGCCTGGTGACGAGGCCATGTCGCAATGCGACAGAACGCCACCTCCATCGATACACGAACGTTCCTCGAACCCACGACACCCACGGCCGGGTGACGAACCTTCGGAACTGGGCTGGCGCGACTCGGCTCAGGACGAAGAGCGCCACCACCGCAAGCACCACAACCACGATGACGGCCCCCCTCCCCTGAACCCACCAGAGCCAGCCCACGCAGCCGATCAGGGCGAAGAGAACTGGATGCCCGATCACTTGCTTTAATGCCACCCAAACCGCCTTGCGGACCGCTGAGACCAGGTCCATGACGGTCTGCATGACGGACAGAATGAACTCATCCGCAATGTCCTCGTATCGGTCAGCCATGTCAGCGGACCTCTCGCCGTGCCGCGAGCCATACGTCTTCCAGGCGTTGCGCCACAAAGTCCAAAGCTGTTTCGGCGGAGCGAAAAGCAGCTCGGACTTCCGGATCTGGGTTACGCCTCAGAGACTCCGCGAGATCGACAACGCCCCAATGCAACTCCCCGGCCCGCCGCGCGGAGCCGTTGAGAACGTCGACCGCCTCGGTCACTCCAATGTCCAGTCGTTGCGCCCATGCTGCCAAGCCGATCTCAGTCATGAGCCGACCTCGCGACCGGCGTCGACGAGCGCGTTACCCAAGGCCTGGTTGACGAAAGTGAGGTTGCGCTCCATGGCCATGAAGGCCAAGTCGACGTCACGGTCCGGCACGCGGTGAATACGGCCGCGCAGCCTTGCAGTGTCGTCCAACAGCTCTCTGCACTGTCGCACCAACGGACGGAGCGTCCGGGGCACCTCGTCGGGAGTCACACCGAGCGCGTCTGCCCACTCAAGCAAGTCACCCTTGCGCATCTCAACCCACCTCACGGCGAGCATCGGAGACTGCATCCTCGAGATGGCAAGCCGCTGCCGCAATGACCCGAGCAGCCGCCGTGAGCTGGACGACGAGTTCCTCGTCAGGAGCGTTGCTGAGAAGGGCCCGCTCCCGAACCAACTCGTTGTGAATGTCCTCAAGCCGACGAGCCCGAGCCCGCAAAGCCCACGGAACCTCCAACGAGGTCACTCCGAGTGCCTCACCCCACGCGACAAGCTCGACAGCCTTCACGTCAGGCCGCCGACTTCGGTGCGATCGCGGCTGTCTTGGCCGGCGCCTTGATGCCCAATGCTCTGAATGAGAACGCCTGGCGGGGCCGGCTGCCGTTGTCGTCGACGTATGGCGTAACCGTCAGTTCATCGAACTCGATCGGCTGAAACGGCATGCCCGGAATGGCCGCGGGCGGCACTGGCTGTTGGTCGGCCGAGATCTTGACGACAACCTCGGACTTGCCCCTTCTTGCCAGGGGGTCAGCGTCGATGACGCGAACAGACCAAACCCGCTTCTCGGTGACCTTGTCTCGTAGCTGAACATCGCCGGGGTCACGCCCGGCTGCCTTGGCTGCCTTGATGAGCTCGTAGTCCTCAACTGGCTCAACCTCTCCGACCATGTACGCACCCGCTGGGAACACATCCCCGAAGGGCACCCGCATCCGTTGACTGACGCTCATGACAACTCCTCCACTCGTCTAGGTAACTAACAGGATCTAGAATTCACTTACCTAGAGGAGTTGTCAAGCCCAAATGAGACGAGGACTCAAGAAGGTCCTCGGCTTTGAGTCGCTGCCGACGCAGCACACCGTCCAAGGGGCGACCACGGAGGTCCCGAATCCCTGCCCGAAATTTTGGGACTCGCCACCTGAGTGCGGTGAGCTGTCAGATGTGCCCGCCATGCTGGAAGCCATGACAATCCTCGGACTCGCTTCCGCAGGCAATGTGACGCCGGCGGTCCTCTGGGACGGCTTTCTGGGTGCCTTGGCCGGGGCTCTGGTTGGTGGACTCGTGTCGGCGTATGTGGCCTGGCGTGTTGTTGTGGCCACTCAGAGAGGAGCCGAGCGCAGCGAGCTTCGCAAGGCGTCCCGGGACGCCGCTGCACAACTGACGTTGGGCTTTAACGAGGTGCGCCAAAATCTGAATGCCAGCGTAGGTTCGAACTTTGCTAACCGCGCGGAGGTACGCCGGTCAGTGGCATTTGAACTTGCTCAACTCGTACACCTACACCGCCCGATCCTCTTGGATTCGAACCTGCAAGCCACCATCAGCGATGCTCAACGAGTGATCTTGGATTTTCTGGGTCGGGCTCGTGACCGAGACAACGCAATAGCCCGGCCACCGGAGCGGCCATCATTCCCGGCATTCGAGAACCCTGATCCCTGGTTGCGGCCTGCGCTCGATCCGCTTTCCGAATATATCTCGGAGGTGGTGGCACGCCTCGAATTGCATAGACGAGGTCACGAGACTCCGAAAGACGCGCCACCCGTGCCGGTGTACCCGACACTGACGGAGATTCTTGACGCGGATAGCCACTCTTCGCTACCCCTGCCGGGTACCACCCCTCCGGAGCCCAACTAGCTAGCTGAAGTCGCGGCGAGGGGCCAGGACCCACATCGCGATCCGGTGGCTTGCAAGCCGGTGGTTCGCTATCGGACACACCCGACAACCCCACAAACCCGGATCAGTCACGCGGTCACGTGGCGGGGAATGAGTACTCGAGGACGTAGCTTGGCGCGGACTTCACCGTGTCGGTCATCTCGACCGGCCGAGAGTCGACGTCGTACGCCACGCGCGTCACGGTGATGACAGGCGTGCCCTCGGGGAGGGACAGACGTCGACGCTCCTCGGGGGTCGGCATGCGCGCTCCGACCTCCTCCGTGAACGAGGCGAGACGGTGGCCGGCCTCTTCGATCCGGGCATACACGCCGCCAGGACCGGTGTTCTGCGACGTGATCAGAGTCCCCCGAGCAATGGCCAGCGGAACGTACGTTGTCGCCAGCTCCACCGGAATGTCGTCGATCAGGTAGCGGCGATCTCGACAGACAACCTTGGACTGCTTTCTCAACTTGAGTTGTTCGGCGACTCGTTCAGACGCAGTGATCTGGCCAACTTCGAGCTGGTCAACACCCGGAGTCCCGAGCGACTCGCTCTCAGCCAAGAAAGCGGCCTTGCCTGCTTGACGGTGACGGCGCGCGAACCGGTCAGAGGCTAGACGGCGCACCGTTGGTCGGCTTCGCACGAACACCCCGCGGCCGTGCTCCGCGATCACGAGCCCTTCGGCCTTGAGCTCAGCAACGGCCTGTCGCACGGTCATTCGAGCCACCCCATAGTGCTCGATGAGCTCCGCCTCGGAAGGCACGCGACCACCAGGCTCCAGGTCACCTCGCTGGATCGCCCGACGCAACTGGTCCGCTATCTGACGGAATGGCGGAGCGTCCGCCAGCCGATCGACCGAGCCGAGCTCATGCACAGGGCCTCCTCCAGTTCTCTAGTTGTGCTCTAGCCTGACATAGGAGGCAAGCGAAAATGACCAAGGAAGCACCCACACACTCAGTCAGCGTCGCCGGAGTCGTAATCGACACCGACGGGCGCGTCCTAGTGATGCAGCGGCGTGACAACGGCCATTGGGAGGCACCCGGCGGTATTCTCGACCTGGGCGAGACTCTGGAGCAGGGGGTTCAGCGTGAAGTGACCGAAGAAACCGGAGTCCAGGTCACCGTCGACAGGCTCACGGGCGTCTACAAGAACATGACCCAGGGAATCGTGGCACTCGTATACCGCTGCTCTGTCACCGGCGGACATCCCATGCCTTCCATCGAGGCAAAGTCGGTCCGCTGGGTCGACCAAGATGAGATCGACAGATTGATGACCCCGGCTTATGCCACTCGCGTTCACGACGCATTCAGAGCGACCGCCGCGAGCCGGACCCACGACGGGGTCAACCTCATCGAGCCCAGCTAGTTTGAGCCGCACGGCGCGACCACTGCCGCTCACGACTCGACCCAGAGGGAAGAGATCTCCACGGCACGAAGCGACGGATGCCGCTGGTTATTGGAGCGACTCGCCCAGAGATACCAGTCGAATTCGTCGACAACCGGCACAACGATTGTCCCGTCGTTAATCCAAGCGGACTCCCCCACGGCTCGGAGGTCTGTGGTGATCTCACCGCGGGATGCCACGTGGATCACCCGACGACCAGTTAGCGCATGCATGGTCCGAGCGGGGACCGGACTGGATACCCGAGGTTGTCCCGGGTCTTCGGTCACGTCAGCAAGCCAGGCATTGGGGTTTGACTGCAGGTCAGTGTGTTCGTGCACGTTCTGTTGGTTTTCCGCATTCGCGACATACTGCTCAACCCAGACTCGGGACACGCCAGCGGCGAAGCGCGGTGTGCCCTGCACCCCGGCCAGGGCGCGGTAGTAGTCGGCCTCTTCCTGAACAGACACGGTCGGCTCCACGATTCGGTCGAGCTGGCCGCGGAGGTCCTGAACCTGCGACACGATCCGCAACCCGTCCCGCCAGCCGAGGGCGATGAGCTCGCCAGCTTCGTCGAAGCTGGTCAACCAGAACCGTGCCCGCCGACCCACCAGAGGTTCGCGGAAGTCGACCGAACGAATGCACAGCACAGCAGGTGGCTTGTACTGCCTTACCTCCCAGCCGGCGAGCAGGGTGAGGTCCTCTCCCGGCGTGAAGCCATGGGCAGCACCTTCCCGATCCCGGCAGGGTTCATCGTTGGTCATCCGCGCGTTCCGATCGCCACGAGGGCGGCTCCGCCCGGCCTTGTGGCCAAGGCGAACTGTGCAGCGTAGTAGGGGTCGCCGAAGACGTCGTGCACCACCTCGACGGTCTTCCCGGTCCGGGGCGCGTGGACCATGTTCCCGTTTCCGTCATAGATGCCCATGTGGTGATAGCTCCCAGGGGAATCGGCAGGATCGTGGAAGAAGAGCAGGTCGCCCGCGCGTAGAGCCGCTCCCGGCGGAAGATGCGAGGTGGCCGCTGCCTGCGCATCGGTGGCCCGAGGCAGGGCGATCCCTGCACCTTGCTGCCAGGCATACTGCACGAGAGACGAGCAGTCGAAGCCAATCGTGCTGCCGCCAATGCCGAAACCCGGACCAGGACCGTTCGGTCCTCCACCACCCCAGCTGTATGGCGTACCCAGGTACCTCAGCGCGGCGGCAAACACTCCAGCCCCTTGCGACCCGTCGCCGAGGAAACCGGCACCGCCCGTGCAAACGGCCGAAAGGACACTCGGGTCGGCCACCACCTGCATGGCCAGTGACTGCCATTTCGCGTACGCAGCAGGGAAGGCGCTGGCCTGCACCGCTTGCGCCGCCAACGTCAAGGGCAGCGACTCCCACCCTTGCACTTGTAGGAGACCGCGCTGGCCCGCCTGCCCACCGGTGTAGAACATCCGGGCGGAGGTGGCTGCGTCCATTCGCTGCGAATCGCTCCCCCAGCCGGCACGCTGCTGGAAGAGACCGAGGCTGTCGCGGTCGCCATGATCGAGGTTTCGCAGCCCGGACTCTTGCATCGCCGTGGCAACCGCGACCACCCACCCGTATGCCGGGATCTTCGCCTCCCTGCCCACGGCGACGATGGTCTGAGCGTTCACCAGCTGCTCCCGGGCCAGCCCGGTGACGGAGGTCTGCGAGGCGGGCACAACCGAGACACATCCGTTGCCAGCCAGATTGGCCGGGTTGTTTGCCTGACCACTGGTGAACAGCATGACCAGGAGCAGACCAATACAGACCAGACCCGCGATCAGTACTGGCGCGGCCACCAGCAGCACCCGCATGACGCGTCGAATGAGCTTCCGCTTCGCGACCTGCGCTGCAACGGCAACCAACGGGGCGACCATCGTCAGCCCCGGGGAGGGGTGGTGCGTTGGTGCAGGTCCGGCGTCGGCGCGCCGGGAGGTGGATCCGCGGGGGCGACATCAGAGACCTTCCAGGAATTGGACGACGCCCGACTCATCGTCACCACGATGTTGCCGCCGTCGGTGGGCACCTTCACCCGAGCCGAGGTTGCCGACGCCGTGAGTAGAACTGCCTCACCCATGACCTTCGTGGCTGGCACGCGGGCGGGGTCCGTCTGGGCGAGCCCAGTCGCGAGGGTGGAAGTCACAAAGGGTTGTATGCCGCGAGTCCACTCCTGCTGCGATCTCCCAGACGAACTCCAGGCACGGGCGAAGTCCGTGGCCACCCGCGTCACGGACTCGCTCCCATGTCCACCTGAAGCTGCCGACGTCGGCAGCGTTGGTTTGCCGGGCACCGGCGTCGGAACCGTCGATGACCAAGCCGTTTCAGGATCGGATGGCTGCGAGGACGCCGGGCTCACAGTCACCAACGGCGCGTGAGCCGCCGAACCGGTGACATTGGCGGGTTCGACGACACGGCCCATCCCGTAGAGCACCAGCAGAACGGCCGCAGCCGTTACCGAAAGGTTCCGCCAGGACCACAACGGCCATCGCAGGACGCTGGTTGCTTGTTCTTTCACTGGTCGCCGCCTTGGTCAATCACGTTGCCGTGGCGATCAATTCGCACGCTTGACTTCTTAGCCGGATCGAACAACCGAGGACCGACGCCGTCCAAGGCAATGATGGTCTCGGAGTCATGAACGACGGTCGCCTCCGGCATGCGGTTCGGCGGGTGCTCGACCACAACACCCTCGAGCGGCACGAGGTCGCGGGTGAGAACTTCACTCGTCGACGACCGACCAAGCGCCCCCCTGCGGAAATCGACAAACTCAGACGGGCGATGACGACCTAACGGATCGTGGCCGGCTGGAGGCCGGGCATCACGACTGGAAGCATCCGTGTCCGTAGAGCCAGCTGTCAGGGCCGCGACGGGGACGGGCCCGCGTCCGATCGAAGTGCCGTCTGCGAACGGGGCTGGTTGTGGTTCCGGCCGACCGAAGCTCTCTGCGGGCAGGTTGGTCATCCGGTACCGACGATTCCCTGTCCCTCCAGAGACAGAGCCCGCCCCGCCGCCCTGTCCTTGGTCTTTCGAGGAGGAACCAACGAGGTCGGGGTCTCGTTCCCCGTCCGCGACCGCCCTCTTTGTCAAGCCGTATTGCGTCACCATTCGCCCAGCACGTCGCAGAGCATGGGCTCCACGGCCACCGGCCGACATACCGACAATGTTGGTGAGCGACAGCAGCGGGAACAGGAGCACAAACGCGACGAGAGTCGAGACGAGGCAAAGGACCAGGACCAGCAGGTTCATGCCGCCGAGCTGAGCGCGGGACAACAACGCCGACACAACCGTCGTATGCACCGCCGCCCCAGCACCGAACGCGACGACGTTGACCACCGAGGCGCCAGCCATGTTGGCTACCCGGTGGACGATCGCTGACATCGGTGCCATAACTCCGAGCACAGCGACAGCCGGGAAAAACATGACGAGGAACCGCAGCATGACCATGCCGGCAAACATGAAGAGGTCCGCGACGATCCGGAAGACGCTCGTGAAGGCCACCCCGAAAACGGTCATCACGCCCACACCCGCCCGGTCGCCTGCCTTGCCCTGCAGCGATAGATATGCGTTGGGGTCCTTCTCCTGGATCTGAGCAGCGATGCCCTTCCATGCGGTCGCTTTGTCCTCGGCCAGCTGCTTGGCCTTGTCTGGGTTGCTTGCCTGTTCGGCCTCACCCCACGTATAGGCGCTGGCCTTGAACAGTGCGGGACCCCACCGCTTGGCCGCCGATGAGTCGGGAGAGCCAAACTCTCCGCGCACCCACGAGTCGTACAACAGCCGATCCACTAGCAGGCCGCCCTGGGCCCGCGCGGGGTCCGACGTCTGCGGGACGTTCGACAACCCGGCCGTCGCAGCGTTGATCTGACCGATCGAGCCGGTGACGGTCTGGTCGAAGAACGCCGAGACGCGGGCCGGGTACTGCGCGACCCCCGACATCACCGCGAGGACGAGGAGTGCCCAAGCGGCTGCCTTGGTCACCGAGGACAGCCGACCGGCCGACGAATACCAGAGCAGCAGAACGACAACGCCCAGCAGTGACACACCGCCCCACGGACTCCAGATGGCGTCCTTGATCCGAGTGCTGACCGCGGCTAGGACGTCATCGAGCGGGGCCATGTACTCGGCTGGGTGAGCGATCTTGTTATGCAGACCGTTTGTTCCGGCCACCCCCCACGTCGCGAAGGCCAGGGTGGCGTTACCAATCATGGTGTCCGTGGACGCGTTAACGTCACGCAGGTCGCCACCGCAGCCCAGGTCATAGGTGTGCCAGGTCAGACCGGCATACCCGTACTGCTCGTAGACGCTGGTTGTCGGCTTCTTGGCGAACGGATCTAACTGCGCGGGAAATGGATCCGGCTTGCTGTCAAGGAATCCGGTCAGCCCATCGCCCGGCAGCTGTGCCGCCGGCGCATCCTTGCAGTCCGGGATGCCGGGGATCGTGGGCAAGGCCGACGCGGACGCGGACGTGGCTGCGGCAGAGGCCACGCGAGAGGCCGCGGGCGAGGCCGTCGCGGGCGAGGCAAGGACAAGGATGCAGCCAAGGACCAACCCAAAGAGACTGCCCAGGCGAATCACGTTACGGCGCATAGCCATCACGCACTCTTCTCGATCTCGTCGGGGCAAGGCTCCTCGGCGACCGGCTCAGGATTTGAGCGGGCAGCCGCCTCCTCTCGCTGACGGGCGACACGGTTGCGGGCCTTCTCCGGGTCAGCCGTCGTGCTCAGCGCTTCCAAGAGGTCGGGGTGAGCAGACATGTCCATCCGGATCCGCTCGATGGCTCCGGTTCCGTCGCTGAACACGAACTCGCGAGCTCCGCGCTTGCCCTCCCGAGACGGCCGAGACAGGGTCCCAAAGATCCCCTCATAGCCCACCCCCTCAGGCACCCCCGGAAGAAACCGCAGCGCGTCCCGCTGGGCCTTCTCATCGGTGAGCCTGCCGATGAACGCCGCCGAGATGAGGTTGGCCAGGTCCAGTTTCAAGAGATCAGAAGGGTTCTGGCTGGCCAGCAGGACTCGCGCGTTGTGCTTACGGCTGTCTCTGGACGCGCGGTCGATGAAGCGGCGACCACTGCCAAACGTCGAGAGCGCCCACGCCTCGTCAAGGAAGATGCCCTTGCGGCCATGGACGTCTCCGAAGTACATGGCCCGCTGGGTTAGCCACGCCGCCAGGTAGAGCACGCACATGCTCAGGCGTTCGTCGAGGTCATCGGAGTACGGCGTCGACTCGTCAGGCAGCGCCAGTCCGCGCAGGCTGTAGACCGTGAGCAGAGGCGTCTCAGCGTGCTCGTCCACATAGTCGCCCGAGGGAAAGATCAGCCGGCCATGACTCGTCTTGGCTGCTTCACGCAGGAAGTCAGCCATGTAGCCCGCGTGCCGACGAAGTTCGGGATCGCCATCAAGGCAAGCGAGTTCGTCGACAACGTGAGTCGTCGACGACGTGTGGGTGGCATGAACCTTACCTACGGCACGGAGCAGCGCGACCTCGGTGAGGACGTGGTCCTGCATCTGCCGCGGCAGCATCGAGCGAAGGACGTTCGAGGTCAGCATGCGACGTGTCTCCGCGGCGCGGTCCCTGGCCACCTTCCAGTCGAGATCGCTGTCATAGTGCTCACGCCTCGGCTCCGCGATGACTCGATAGGTGTTGAGCACCCCGGGAGCCGCCTCAAGCAGGTCGATCGCCTCGGCCCTGCCGGCGAGGTCGGGCAGATGGCACAAAGCGGTCAACCGACCCGAAGGGTCCAGCACCGTCCAGGGAACGCCTTGCATCAGCGAGCGGTAGATGACGTTGCCGCCAGCCGTGGACTTCCCGCCACCAAGACCGGCAACCAGGACCGCAAGGCCGGACTCCTCGCCACGCTCTGTCATCTCCCAGGGCTCCCATGTGACCACGCGCTGAGAGGTCCCCGAGGTCTCACCGAGGTGTATGCCGAGTCTGTCGCCAACCTTCGCGGTCGCGGCCGGAACGGCAGCGGCAAGGGTGGTGACCGGCATACGACGCTTGTATGCAGTGGTGCCCAGCTTCTCCCCCGGGATGAACTCACGTGCCACGGCGTACTGGTCTGCGGGGCGGGCGATGGTGATCTGTGGCGCGAAGAGCTTGCGAACCGCACTAGCCCGGTCGAGGGCCTCTTCCTGCGTGGGTGCTGAGACTGCCAGACGGAACCAGCCACGTGTGCGAGTGCTCAGCCCGGACAGGCCCATCGAGATGTCGTCCTCGACTGCAAGGGCCTTGTCTGCCTGCCGATCCAGCGCGCCGGGAGCAGGCTCCTGATGCTCCACCTCGTAGTGGTCCTTCTGAGCGCGGATCTTCTGAATGTTGCGGCGCATTGCGGCGCCGACCTTCGCGGAGTCCTCGATCTCCACCCGACCGGACCACTCGACCGGGAAGCCGAGCTGGTCGGTGCGCTGCATCCATGGGACACCATCGGGGATCTCGAGGTCGGTCATCCTTCCGACCGACAGGACGCAGACATGTCGCTCGATGCGCTGTTGGTCGTTCTCGCCGACGACGCGGATCGTGCGACCGTACGGCGTTGCGAACCAGTGGATGCTGTCGGTGAACTCGTGGAGGTCCTCGCTCTCCCACTCCGGGCTGTCGACGCTTCCCAGGGTCAACGGGGCGGGCAGACCG
The DNA here is from genome assembly GCA_002404345.1 of Actinobacteria bacterium UBA4719. Lineage (GTDB taxonomy): Bacteria > Actinomycetota > Actinomycetes > Actinomycetales > Dermatophilaceae > UBA4719. The sequence continues at coordinate 16,731 of DHJN01000114.1, forward strand.
AGAGAACAAGACCGATGCAACAGCCATTTGACCTGGCGCGGGGTGGCGGGCGCGCCCTCCATGCCCGGACTGGCCATGATCTCGTCGGTCTCACGGATGGCCTTGGACAGGGACGCAACCTCCCGGTCTGAGATTGAGCCGGCCAGTCCACCGATTGCTTTGTACAGACCGCTGCGGGCCGTGATCTCGACACCGACGTAGACCTCCTTGTCGGCCATGCTGCGCCCGGCAAGGTGGCGCTGGTCCCTCAGTAGATAGTCCCGCCAGCCCGGCAGCGGGGCCGGCGCGTTCGCGTGATGATCAGCAGCCCATGAGCTGACGGGGTACGGCCTGGTCGTGACCCGGATGTGAATGTTGCGCCGAATCAGCTGGGCGTAGACGTCGGCGACGTCGATGATCAGCTGCTCGCGGACAGCTTCTGGTCGAAACGACCAACCTTGCGGGTCCAGCAGGTACCAGGCGTGGATCTTCTCGGCGGTGACAGTGCAGTGGCCGCTGATACGGCGCAAGGCCAGACCGGACTTGGGGGCCATCAGGTCGTCTCCTCTTTGCGCATGACGCGACGTTGAGCCCGGCTCGGGCGTACGGGGACGGCGGACACTCGAGCCGGGCGGTAGGTGTGGTCGGTGCCCTTCGTTGACTCCCGGGGGGCACCGACCTCGTGGGCGAAGGCCGAGAGAACCGAACCCAACGGGCGGTCATGGTCAACGACGCTCAGGATCAACCGGGTCAGACCCACCGTTGCCAGAACGCTGTAGGCCAGCGAGAAGAACCCGAGGCCGATCCCGAGACGCCGCTCGATGGCCTGGAGCAGGACGAACACGACCAGCCCCACGCCGTAGGCGACGTAACGGGCGCGCCAGGGGAGGGTGTTGCGCGGAGGACCAAGCCAGACCGCGTCAACGTTGTAGATCTCGTCATCAACCGGCAGCCGCATCGGATCAGCCAGTGACCAGGCTGGCCATCCAGACGCCCACGCCTTCGGCCTTCCCACTCGTGGCCAGGCCCAGCACGCCGAGAGCGATGATGACGCCAGCCACGACCTTCATCGCCTTGGCATTGTCCCCCCGCTGGGCGACCACGAAGAGCATCACTGCGATAACTAACAGGAGCAAGGGGATCACGTTCGATTTGATCCATGCCTGAAGGCCGCCCGTGGTGGCAGCGGCGGCGTATATAGTGCTGAAAGCGTCCATTTGCGTCCCTTTAGGTGTGATTAGGTGTGATTAGTCCGATTTAGCATCGTCATCAACGTAAGCGGACGGGCGCCAGATATCCAACCGATTTTGCGGGTTTGAGATGAACTTCACGTGACCCTGACCCCAGCCCCGCACGGAGAACCGGTATAACCGTCCAGTCGACAAGACGGTCAGGCTCTTTCGGCCGCGCCCGCCCACACCCAGACCTCATGCACATGACCGGGGATACCAAACCGAACACGGACAGCACGCTTGGTCCAAGCAGTCGCAACGCCTTCGACTAGCTCTTCGACCCCGTCCTCCCAGACGACCCATGCACGCACCTTCTGGGGTGCGATCGCAGCAGTCACAATCAGGTCCCCCAACTGTTCAGGTTGAAGACTCCTGGGCTCACGCTGGGCAAAGCGACGATGGTCGATCACGAGACCATTCTATCGAACACCAGTTCTAGCCCACCAACTCGGTTGATCCACCGGGCGGGCCCGCACGGTTTCGATCATGCTGGCCATCCGAGCGCCGGTTTCCCAGGAGGTCTCATGAACAAGTACGACCCATTGCGCGACTACCTCGCCGGGCTGGATCAGGCCTCCGTGACCATGTCGTTCGGTCGCGTCGAGGAACTCGTCGGCCTACTGCCAGCGTCCGCACGAAAACACCGTCCATGGTGGGCAAACGACTCGAAGGTTGAGGCGCAAGCATGGCGTGCGGCTGGCTGGCACGTCGAGGCGGTGGACGAGCGAAACGAGCGCGTCGTATTTGCGATCGGCAGGGTCGGCGGCAGTCATCTCGAGGCCCACGCGGGCTCGCAATTAGCTGTCATGAAAAACCCTCAGCCTCCACAGGGCCGTGGAGCCAACCATGCCGGCGCCGACTGATACGAAGGCCATCGGGCGCCCCGAAGCGGACGTCCAGGCCCAAATCGTGGAGCATCTGACAAGGAAGAACTGGTCCATCGTTCGTGTCGCCAACACGGCATCACGCGAGCAGGGCATCGACATCATTGCCACCAAGCGCAGCCGCACTCTGGCCATCGAAGTGAAGGGGTGGCCAGGAACGGCATACGCCGATCCACGTCGCTCTCACGAAACCAAACCCACCGCCCCAGGTCTGCAGGCACGGCATTGGTTCTCGCACGCTGTCCTGACTGCACTGCTGATGGCCAACGACCATCAGGACTATGAGGTCGCCATCGGGCTGCCAGACATGCCGACGTACCGCAACCTTCACGGCCGCATTGCCCGTAGCCTCCATACCCTCGGAGTCACGGTTCTCTTCGTCGACTCGTCGGCAACGTTCAAGAGGCCTGAAATAGCTCGGGGAGCAACGGCGCGATCAACCTGGCGCAGGGTTCCTCAACGCTGCAGACCTTCAGGACCTCGCCGCGGCAGTCATTGATGACCGTGACCGCGATCTCGCCCGGCCTTTGGCTTATCCCAACTGGCCAGATACATCAGAATCACCTGGGAAGGGCCGCGCGGTCCAGTTCCTCAACTGCCGAAACTGGCTATACAGAAGTCAAGGCGCGGCTTCGTCGCGCGGGTCGAGCTGCGCTTCGCGAAGCCTCCGGCGAAAGTGCGGCAGGATGGACTGACGTAGCAGGAAGGGAGGGATCGCATGGCCAACGCCACGGCAGACCACCGCGGGCAGATCAGGACCCGCGACCGTGTGCGCTCCCTCGCTGAGGTCTACACGCACGAGCGCGAGGTCAACGCGATGCTCGACCTTATTCCGGACATGTTCCCCACCAGCTTCTCGGATGTCGACGTCAAGTTCCTGGAGCCAGCATGCGGATCCGGAAACTTCCTAGAGGAGATCCTCCGGCGCAAGCTCGCCACGATCCGATTCAGTCGAATCAAGGCCGTTGCCAACTACGAGCACCGAATGCTCAGGGCCCTCGCCTCGATCTACGGCGTGGACATCTGCGCCGAGAACGTTGCCGAAGCCAGGGACCGACTGCTCGACGTTGTGCGGTCGCACTACTACTGCGACGCCAATACGATCGAGCCCACCGACGGCTTCGTCTCCGGGGTCCGCGCCATCCTGGTCACGAATATCATGCGAGCGGACATGCTCGCGCAGGCGGACACTACCGAGGCGATCGACTACCGGCCCGGTCGCCACGGAACCTTCATCCGAGTCTGGTCGATGTTGGACGACTCGGCGTCGGTCGAGACGGCTCCGGACCTGTTCAGCCAAGGCCCGGAGCCGAAGCGGGATGAAGTACCGGTGCACTACTCACGGCTCGCCGCAACCCCCGAACCGACACGGGTCCCGGCGTTCGCGTCCAAGGCGGTGAGCGCCTAGTGTCCACCGCTCTCGGACAGGAGCACATCCCCGACATCCTCGACTGCCTTGCGCAGTTATCAAACGACGAGGTGCCAACCCCACCGAAGCTCGCCCGAGCCATGCTCAACCTGCTCCCCGAGGAGGTGTGGTCGAACCCGGCCTACAAATGGCTCAACCCGTTCTGCAAGTCCGGTGTGTTCCTCCGGGAGATCGCCTCTCGGTTGCTCATTGGTCTGGCCGAATTGGAGCCGGATTTCGACAAGCGCCGCGAGCACATCTTCCGCAACATGCTGTATGGCACTTCGATCACTGAGATGACCGGGGTCATTGCCCGTCGCAGCGTCTACTGCTCGCGCGACGCCTCTGGTGAGCACAGCGTCGCCCGGTTCGAGACGGTGAACGGGAACATCCCGTTCGTAAAGACCAGCCACACCTTCGGCAAGGACGGCGACGGATCGTCGTGTGATGTGTGCGGTGCGCCGGTGGATCTGGAGCGCGGTATCGGTCGAGAAAACTATGCCTACTCATTCATCCACGGCACTTACCCCACTGAGGAGATGGCCGACATGAAGTTCGACGTGATCGTCGGGAACCCGCCATACCAGATCGACAGCGCGGGAAACACGCGGACGAGGCCGGTCTATCAACTCTTCGTCGAGCAGGCGATCTCCATGAACCCGCAGTACATCGTGATGATTATGCCCTCCCGCTGGTTCGCCGGGGGTCTTGGTATGGCGAAGTTCCGGGCGCGAATGCTCAAGGATCGGCACATGGCGCGCTTGGTCGACTACCGAGTCGAGAAGGACGTCTTCCCGGGCGTGAATATCAACGGCGGCGTGAACTACTTTCTTTGGGACCGGAATCACGACGGACCTTGCTCTGTAAGTCATGTCCCGCCGAGCAGAACCGTCGGAGCGTCCGTGTCACGGTATCTGGACGAGTTCGACGTCCTGGTCCGTCAGAACGAGGCAGTCGTCATCCTGCGGAAGGTTCTTTCGCGCACCGAACCCAACTTTGAGTCAAAAGTATCCTCTCAGAAGCCATTCGACTTTCACACCGACTTTCACGGCGCTGGCAGTGAGAAGGGGATTATCGACCCGGTTCTCCTCCATGGGGCCCGGATCAAGAGCTGGATGCCACGCTCCGAAATCGTTAAGAACCCTGAGTGGGTGGACCAGTGGAAGGTGTTGCTGGCAGCGGCCAGTGACGGCAACGAGTCCTTCCCAGCACCAATCTGGGACCTCGCGGTCGGGCCGTTCGTAGCTGGGCCCGGTGAGATTTGCAGTGGTTCGTACCTTGTTGTCTCACCAACCGACGATGCTCTCGCGGCAGCCCGGACGGCGACATACCTACGCACGCGGTTCGTCAGATTCCTTGTCTCTATCAGGAAGATTGCGCAGCACAACCAAGCCGACCGATTCGCCTTCGTTCCCGATCTGCCAATGGACCGGGAATGGACCGACGAAAACCTATATGAGCGTTATGGTCTAACGGACGAGGAGATCGGCTTCATCGAGTCGCAGGTCAACGAACTTCCCGTCCCGACCGCCGCCGTGGATGCGAAGGCCGGGCAGTGACGAACCGCATCTACGCATACTCGGTGGTCGGCAAGGACAACCAGCCGTGGGCCCGCACCGTCGGGCAAACCCACATCACTGGGACAGGCCTCATCAAGGTTGGGCAAACCACCAAGCCGACCGCACGAGCACGGATCAAGGAACAGCTTGGCACGGCCTACCCCAACCTCGATGGCGTCGACATTCGGTATGACGAACATGCGATCCGGGAGGACGGCGTCGAGTTTACCGACCACGACGTACATCACGCCCTCGTCGCTGCTGGCGTCAATCGGGATGGCGGAGAGTGGTTCGAAGCGACCCTGGACGACGTCCTGCTTGCCATCAACATCGTCCGCACCGGGAAGATCCTGGACCCGAAGCGGACGCAGTCGTTCCCGATGCGGCCCGAACAGGAGCGCGCCGTTGAGTTAACCGCTGCCTACTTCCGAGCCCACGCCGCCGACGAGAAGGGCCACGCGCCCAAGTTCCTGTGGAACGCCAAGATGCGTTTCGGCAAGACGTTCACCACCTACCAGCTTTGCCGCGAGATGGGCTGGAAGCGTGTCCTGGTCCTCACTTACAAGCCAGTCGTCCAGACTGGCTGGCGCGACGACCTGCTGCACCACGTCGACTTCAATGGCTGGCTCTTTATTGACCGGGACACGGACGCCAAGCAGCGCGACGAAGCCGCCGATGGCCCGTCGCAGCTCGTGTGGTTTGCATCATTCCAGGACCTTAACGGCAAGACGAGCGACGGGGAGATAAAGGCCCACAACGAAGCCATTCACCTGATCGACTGGGACTGCATCGTTATCGATGAGTACCACTTCGGCGCGTGGCGATCGTCCGCCCGCGACCTGTACGACCCCACTGACAAGGTCGCCGCAGAAGCCGAGGAGCCCGAGGACTGGGTAACTGAGGAAGACTTGGGACTGACCTCCAGCCACTTCTTGTACTTGTCCGGAACACCGTTCCGAGCTATAACCAATGGCGAATTCATAGAGGACGCCGTCTTCAACTGGACCTACGTCGAGGAGCAGGCCGAAAAAGAGAACTGGGACGAAACCCGGGTACCGAACCCGTACCGCGAACTGCCACGCATGGAGATGTTCTGCTACGAGATAGGCCAAGACGCCACCGCCTACGCGGAGGATGGCGAGTTCAACGGGTTTTCCCTCACTCAATATTTCAAGGCCAAGAAGTCCGAGGACGCGTCCAAGAAGCCCCACGAGAACGGCGCATACGTCTTTGACGACCCGACTCGGGTGGCTGAGTTCCTGGAGATGCTCCGCGGCAAGTTGTCGGACCAGATGAAGGCCCTCGTGGTCGCCGGGCAGAAGACCCCCTTCCCATACGAGTCGGCCACATTCAAGGACGCAGTAAAGCACTCCGTGTGGTACATGGGCGACGTCGGTGCCTGCTTCGCCATGCGCGACATGCTGGACCAGCACCCATACTTCAAGGGCTTCGAAGTTGTCGTCGCTGCAGGCAACAAGGCCGGCATCGGCGCGGCCGCGCAGCCCCCCGTCGAGGCAGCGATCGCTGCCGCCACGAAGAACAACGGTTCCGGTTCCATCACGCTCTCCTGCGGCAAGCTGATGACCGGTGTCACCGTGCGCGAGTGGGGCGCGATCCTCATGTTGCGGTCACTAAAGTCGCCCGAGTCCTACTTCCAAGCCGCGTTCCGGGTGCAGTCAGCCTGGGCGTATCGCGATGCCGAGGGTAACCTCGACGTCCTGAAGGACACCTGCTACGTGTTCGAGTTCGACCCGAACCGCGCCCTCGCGCTCGTCGCCGAGTACGGCCTTCGTCTCGCCAGCAGCGGCGATACCACGCCCTCTGACGCAATCGGCCAACTGCTCAACTACCTGCCCATCTATGCGTTCGCAGGCGGCAGCATGTCACAACTCGACGCGGCAGCGGTCATGGAGTGGGCGACCGCCGGCATCGGCGCTACCGCCCTTGCACGGCGGTGGAACTCCCCGCTCCTGGTTGAAGTCAATGAGCACACTCTCTCGAAGGTGCTGGCCAACGCCGAACTGATGGAGGCGCTCGAGCAGATCGAGGACTTCCGCGCCATAGCCAACAACGCCGAGCACATCATCACCAACACGAAGTTGCTGAAGAAGGCCAAACGAGAGCAAGGCGGTCAGCTCACGGAGGAGCAGAAGAAGACCCAGTCCGACACTGCGAAGCGGAAGAAGGAGATCCGGGAGAAGCTCCAGAAGTTTCTCGCCAAGATCCCCATCTTCATGTATGTCACCGACTTCCGCGAGGAGGCGCTGAAGCATGTCATCGAGTCGCTCGACACAGCGCTGTTCGAACGGGTCACCGGCCTCACCGTTGACGACTTCAAGCTGCTCAGCCAGATCGGTCTGTTCAACGCCCAGAATATGAACTCCGCGATCTACCAGTTCCGGTCGTTCGAGCGAGCCAGCCTGCTGTACGCCACCGACGACACGAAGGAGCACGGAACTGGTGAGGTCGGCTTGTGGGATCACTCTTTCTAAGCGCTGGCCAGCTCCACCAGCAGGCCGGTGGTCGGATCGCCAGCTCCGTAAGGAGACCAAGTCCAGGGTCCCGTCAGCTGACGCCGCGATGACTAGCGCTGCGTTTGCCCAGCAGGGGAGCCCCCTCAGATCTCGTCACAGCCCACGCGAGCTCTGCTGGCCTGTCCGGTGCAGCCCTGTGCAGCACAATGACCGACGCCCGTTGACGGCGCCCGCTGTGCTGTGAGGAGTTTCTGTACTGCGTTAAAGCCGCCGGCTTCGCCGACGGCAGGGGCGGCCGTCGGGCGGGCATGCGGCCTCCGGCCGGTCCCGCCCTAGGCCGCCCCACATCAGGAAACACCGTTGCTAGCCCCGAACCCGTTTGATGGAAGCCTCGGCGAGACAGGTTCGAGCTCACCTCCGTCCACCGCCACCCGCTCCCCAAGGCTCCGGCCAACCTGGTCCGCCTCAAGGGCTGCCTGCGGCGCCGCAAGCGGCTACGGCCCTGGACCCGGACCAGAACGCGTCAGTCCACTCCGACTGCTGCTGGGCGAGTGCGTTGGGTGGACGTCATCGTCGGAGACTGCCTGTTCGGCGAGGAGCTATCCGATCATCCTTCTATTCTCAGGGGTCCGGACATGGAGTGGTATTTCGTGTGTGG
>DHJN01000113.1:0-7551 GCA_002404345.1 Actinobacteria bacterium UBA4719
GCCTATCTGCGCGCGCTCTAAGTGTCAGATTCGCCACGTCAGGTCGGGCAGCCGTTGGGAGATTGGCGGCGTCATCACGAGTAGGCGGTCAGCGCCTCACGGCGCACGTGGATCGAGACTGAACACCGCCTGAACAGGGTGAACCGCGCATGCTCAGGGACGGTGGGCAGTCACAGCCAGTCCTTGCGCCGGAAGAGCCAGTACAGAAGCCCGGAGAGCAGAACTATTGTGGAGGTTGAGGCGTAGAAGCCTGACTGCTGGCTGAAGCCGGGGTAGGGGACGTTCTGACCGTAGAAGCCCGTGATCGCCGTGGGGACGGCGATGATCGCGGCCCAGCTGGTCACCTTCTTGCTGATGATGTTGAGCCGGTTGCCCTGGATGGTCAGGTTGGTCTCCAACACGCTGGTCACCAGGTCGCGCAGACTTTCGGTCCATTCCGTGGCTCGCAGAACGTGGTCGTACACGTCCTGGAAGTAGGGGCCCATGCCCTCATCGATGATGTGCAGGTCGCGGCGCATGAGGGTGTTGACGACCTCGCGCATGGGTAGCACGATTCGCCGCAGCAGGACCAGGCTCTTGCGCAGCTCGAAGGAGCGGCGTTGCACGCTCTCCTGGTCGGCGTCGGTGGCGAACAACAGATCCTCGAGGTTCTCGATCTGTTCGTCGAGCTGCTGGACGGACTCAAAGTGGGTGTCAACGAGGTAGTCCAGCAGTCCATGCAGGAGGAACGCGACACCGTACTTGGCTAGGTCGCTCGAGGAGTCCCAGCGCTGCAGGACCTCGTCGATGTCGAACCCCTCGTCCTTGCGCACCGTGACCAGCGCGCGCGGGGTCAGGAACGCCGCCAGCTCGCTGGTGACCAGCTGAGGGGTGTCCGGGTCGAAACGGACGGCGTACCCGGACAGGAACGCGTGGTCGGGGTAGCGATCCAGCTTGGGTCGCTGGTGAGCGTGTATGGCGTCCTCGACCGCCAACGCGTGAAGCCCGAGCTCGTCGGCGATGAGCGCCAGCTCGTCGGCGTCGGGTGCTACGAGGTCGACCCAGACCACGGAGCCGGGTTCCTCGAGGTGTTCGGAGAGCTGGTCGGCGTCGAAGTCGGCGTCGACCAGGACACCGTTTTGGTAGCAGCGGGTGCGGGACATATCGCGACCGTACCGGGGTGCTCAACGGCGCGCGTGACGTGGCCCCCAACACCGGCTGTTAGCCAGATCTCGATGAACGCGTGGCCAGCCATTGACCACCCACGAAGCCTGGTGTCAACGCGGACGGGCTGGACAACCTCTATGATCAGCCTTCGGTTGTTGTGCGGGCCGGCCGCCGTCACCGGTACGTCTGCTGATGAGACTTAATTTTTCGTCCGGTCTTTTTTCGTCCGGTTCATGTCTGCCAAGGGATAAGAGGGGCTGCTGTGTCTGCTTCCGGGGCGGTGTTGTTAGAAGAGTCAACCAAGACCTCGGTTGCACAAGATGGCGTCTGGCAACGCCTAGCGTCATTCCTTCCTGCGCTTTTGGGCGTGTTTGGCGGCTGGGTGGCGTTGCTGAGCGCGGGCACTCCGCCCAGTGCCGTCCTCGCGTACTCCCTGTACTTCGGCGGCGCGGTCGTGCTGCCGGGGATGCTTTTGTACCGGGGGGTCGCGGGGTTCTCCGACTCGCTGCTTGCTGATGTTGCTTGGGGCGCGGTCACCGGGTTGATGCTCGAGCTCGTGGGTTGGGCGGTGTTCACGGCCCTGGGGGTGAACCGGTACCTCTGGCTCTGGCCGACCCTGGTGGTGCTGACGTTCCTACTTGTGCCGAGCCTTAGATCCCTGTGGCGACGCCCGTACCGCAGCGGTCGGACCAGCGGGGTCGTGGCCTGGGCCACTTCGTTGTCGAGTCTGCTTGGATTCGTGTATCTGGCCGCGACCTACTACCGGATCAACCGGCTCCCGCCCAGTGGGGGAGCTTATTTTGTCGATCTGCCGTGGCACCTGGGAGTTGCGTTCGAGGCAACCCGCTCGGTGGCGCTGACGATCCCTGAGGCCAGCGCCGAGGGGTTTCTGCCCTACCACTGGTTCGCGGACGCCCACTTCGCGGCGGCGAGCCTGATCAGCGGCGTCGATCTGCCGACCGTCGTGGTGCGCACCGGACTGTTCCCTCTGGTCTTCGTGATGGTCGCGACGACGGCCTGCCTGGCGGTCAAGATCACCCGGCGCCCCGGTGTGGGCGCTCTTGCCGCGGTCTTGGTGGTGGCGACCACCTCGGGCGCGGAGTACTGGGTCCGCTTGTACAAGATGCGGGTCCTGTTTCCGGAGAGCCCCACGGCCATCTATGCGGTGGGCATCTCGTGTCTGGTGATGGCCGTTCTGGTGGATCTTTCCGGCCGGAAGTCCCTTTCGAGACCTCGCCTGGCACTGTTCGTGGTGGCGTTGTTCGCGGCGGTCGGCTCCAAGCCCTCGGTGCTTTTGGTCCTCGGTCCGGCCGTGGGCCTGGTGCTCGGACTTGAGCTGGTCCGCAGGAGGCGGCTGAATCGTCCACTGATGTGGGCGTTGGCGCTGATGGTCGTCGCGGTCGTGGTCTCGATACCCCTGTTTGCCAGCCCCAACGGGTCGACCATTCGACTTTCGTTGCGGCAGGTCGTCGCCTGGAGAGGGATTGTCGGCACTCCCCTGGTCGTCCTGGTGCTCACGGCACTTGTCAAGGGGTACCTGCCCGCTCTGACGGCCGCTTTCGCGCTGTGCAGCAGGAGGTTGCGCTCCGATCCTGCTGCTCAGATGCTCGGTGCTGCGACGCTCGTGGGTTTCGTCGAGGCGTGGGCGATCGATCACCCAGGTCTGAGCCAGCTTTTTTTCTGGACCACCGCGCTCCCGTTCGCTGAGATCTTGAGTGCCTGGGGGCTGGCGGTTGCGCTTGATGCCGTGGTGGCCAGGCGCCGCAAGGTCCTCGCCTTCGCGGGAGTCAGCGGCGCCATTCTGCTGGTGTCCATGGTGTCCGTCAGGGCGGTCACTGGCCGGACGTCCGGAGTGTTGCTGGGCTGGATCGCGTTGGCCGGTGCGGTTCTGGTGATCATGCTGGTTGGCCACCTGCTGCGTATTCCGTTCCGGGGGCGGATCCTGATGGCGGCCCTGGGGTCGATCGCAGTTTCGATTCCCGCCAACCTGATCATTCTTCCTTCGCAGCCAGGCCCCGGAAAGTCGAATCCACATCTCTTGGCGCAGAGCCAGGCGGCTCAGTGGATAGTGAAGAACACTCCGGTGGGCGACGAGCTCGCCACGAACAGCCACTGCCTTTCCCGCACCCAGCCTCATTGCGACGCCCGGAGCTTCTGGCTGTCCGGCTTCGGTGGGCGACGCGTCCTGCTGGGTGGGTACGGCGTGTCTCCGGCCGCGTTGAGCCTCGCCTACCCGGCATGGCAGCAGCCGTACCACAACCAGGATCTGTATCGCCTCAACGATGGTGCGTTCAAGGCTCCGAACGTCAAAGCTCTGCAACGGCTCTACGACCACTACGACGTGCGCTGGCTCGTGGGTGACAGCTACGCCGGTCCGGTCTCGCCGCTGCTGAACGGCCTCGCCGACCGCGAATACGCAAACAAGTGGATCCGGGTCTACGAGCTCGACCCGCCGCTCGTCAACTCGCTATCAACATCCTTGAATAGGGCTCATGCCAGATCGCGACCAGCATGATGTGGTTCGATCGCGATGATGGCGTTCATGTGATGCCCAAGGAGCCGCACACCTGCGCATGAACCGCTCGCGCGGGTGTGGCACTCTTGGCGCACATGGGGTGGTGTGCGGCGGTAGCCGCGGTCGGGATTCTCGGGATTGCGGGTTGTTCGGCAGCCCCCGGGCCCACACCGAAAGGCCCTGCCCCGGGTACCTCCGCATCGAGCGCGACAGGATCGGTATCCGCTAGGCCTGCGTCGTCCGTCGCCGCGCCGACCTCCAGCCCGCCCGCGACCTCGGCGCCTGCGAAGACCACCCTGACCACGCTTACGAAGTCGGCTCCGGCGCCCGCGCGGGTCTCGCGCGGAACCACAATCGTGCTGAATCCGGGTCACAACGGCGGCGATGCCAGTAACCCGGGCGTAATCAGCCGTCAGGTTCCGGCCGGCTTCGGGCAGTCCAAGGGCTGTGACACAACTGGCACGCAATACGGCTACTCCGAACATGCCTTCAACTGGGATGTGTCGCGGCGGGTACGGACGATCCTGCAGTCCCGCGGCGTGACCGTGATCATGACGCGGCCGTCAGACGATGGGATCGGGCCATGTGTGGATGAGCGTGCCCGGATCGGTAACAAGGCCGGGGTGGCGGGTGTCGTTTCTATCCATGCCGATGGGGCGCCTTCGTCAGGGCATGGTTTTCACGCCTCCGAGAACTCGCGTCGACCCGATGGTGCCGATGTGGCGGCGGCATCGCACCGGCTCACGGTGGCCGTGCACGACGCATTGCTTGCCGGCTCTGGCATGACCACCTCTACGTACCTGGGCTCGAACGGCTACTACCCGCGTTCTGACCTGGCCGGGCTGAACCTGGCGACGGTGCCGGCCACGTTCCTGGAGATCGGAAACATGCGCAACGACGGGGACGCCGCGATCCAGACGTCCCCGGCTGGGCGACAGCGGATCGCCGCTGCGGTGGCCGACGGGGTTCTGCGTTGGCTGGCCCGCTAGCCTCCGCGCTCAAGCCCTAGAGCAGGCGCACGCCAGTTTGATCTGCACAGCAGTTGGAGCTGCCCGATCGCCATATTCAGCCGGGCCGTCGGACCGCGGCAGTGTGATTCGGGCGCGTCCCATTCTGCGCGCGGCTTCGCCGCTGGTGAATGTCACAGCGCGACGTCACCTTCGCCGACTCGTGAATGCGTCGGCCTGGGGCGGTGGTTGGCGCTCCAGGTCCCGCAGTGCACGCAGAACCCTGGTCCGCAACGAGGCGCTGGCGTGCCTCGGTAGCTCGACGACGAACGCGGTCGTCCCCGGATAGCTGAGGTTTCCCAACTGACGACCCTGCCGTTGTATCGCTGCATCTGCCGCAGCGGCAGGCCCAGGATGTCGGCAAATCGGCTTTCCACCGTCACCGACCCACCTGACTCATCGACGATCCCGACGGGCTCGTGGAACCAGACCGACACCGTGGGACGCATCGTCTGGATGAGCGCGGCCATCGCCCGCGACTCCGGCTCCGACAACGGCCCGGTGCCCGAGTACTGCTGGTCCCCGCGCAGACCAATGCTCCTCCAGCGGAAGGGGAAGTTGCGGTTGAGATCGACGCCTTCGGCGTTCTGCCTCGTCCCACGGGTGACGCCGTCGGGGTTGAGGTCCGGCACCACCATGACCTCGGTTGTCGTCGGAGGTGTCGTGCGCAGCAGATCCTGGGCCATCGCGCGCCCACCTGCCTCGTTGCCATGGATCACGCCAACGACCAGAATGCGGCGGCGCGCAGCAAGTGGACCCGCCCGGAAGGCCACGAGCGCGCGGCCCTGGATGGAATGTCCGAAGACGCTGCGGTGAAGGAACGTCCTGCCTGCGACCGCTGTCGCCGCTGGCGCTGACGCGGAGGGGTAGCGGGCATCCGTGCTCGGCTTGCGGCCGCGTGGGTGGGTTGACGTGGCCGGGTGGCGGGCGTGGGTGGCGCGTGTCGCGTTCGAAGTACACCCGCCGAGCGCGAGGACCAGCGCAGCGACGCCGCACAGGGCCATGGAGAAGTCTGCGATCCGCATCGTGCCCGCGATGCTACCGCGCATCGCCCGGGCAGGCCTGGGCCGGCTCAGAGGGTGGCGAAGTAGTAACCGGCGCCCCTCAAGACCTTGATCAGTCTGCGCAGTGCGTCAACGGTTTGGCTTCGATCCCCGCCGCCGTCATGCATCAGGACCACGCCACCAGGGCGCAGCTGCGACATCACCGCGGCCGTGATCTGCCGACTGCCAGGGCGCGACCAGTCCCGGGGGTCCACGGTCCACTTCAGCGCCGTCATGTGTTGGGCGCGGACCTCCGCTTCCATCGGGATCGACCAGCGGCCTCCGGGTGCACGGAAGAACCGAGGGTGGATCCCGCCGCTGGCGGCCAGGATCGATGCCGCACCCTGGGCGATGTCGATACGGATACGAGAGGCGCCGTGCTGGGCGAGCTTCTCGTCGTGGTCCTGGGTGTGGTCGCACAGGGTGTGCCCCCCGGCCAACACCGCGCGGACCATCATCGGGTGCGCTCGGGCGCGGGCGCCGATCATGCAGAAGACCGCGTGGATGTGGTTCGCGGCCAGGATCTGCAGGACCTGCGGGGTGAACACGGGGTTGGGCCCGTCATCAAAGGTCAGCAGCACTGACGCCGGGTGGCGCAACCTGCCCAGGACAGGGGCACGAACAACACGGGTCCAGACGCGCTCACCGCTGAGCGAGCCGACCCGCGACTCCGCTTGCCCCGGCGCGCCACCCACGTAGAGGTTGGCACCGCTGGGATCAGCCGGAATCTGGTCACTGCGAACAACGGTGGTTTCGACCTGCTCCGGGCCCGCGATCATCCTCAGGTCGTCGCCGGGGGTCAGCCGGGAGTCGAGTCGGGCAGCCACACCGTCGACCAGGTATGCCGCGGGTACGACGTCAGCACGGAGCATCCGGTGAGTGCCCACCGAGACCAGAGGGCCGTTCTGAGAGCGCACGCCCGCGCGACGCAGCGCCTCCGCGACCGTCATACCGTCGGTGGCAGCAACCGCCACCCCGTCCACCATCACCGGCAACAGCACGTCCCTCCCACTGCCCGCCGCGCCCGTCAGGATCCTGTTGGCCGTCGTCTGTGGAAAGGGAGACGCCGAACTCCCCCCGGACCCTGACGGCGCGCCGCCGGGACCACACGAAGCCAGCAGCCCGCAGGCCGCGACGAGCGCGGTCAGCGACGCGAGCCTGCCTACGGCCAGTCCCACGAGAACTCCCCCTCGATCAAGCGAATTGGACGACACTCAGACGGCGACGCGGAAGTACGCCTGCCCAGACGCGACGACCATTCAGAGTACGTCGCCACTGCCTAATGACGCTCAGGTACCGTAAAAGGTTGTCCCAGGAGCCTGCTGCGGACGTCACTACCGTCCGGGCGACGATTACCGAACTCACCAGGGCTCATGCCAGGTGTCGACACCCCGTTGGCCTGACTTGATAGCGCCTCGGCGGTCCCGATAGCGTGCGAGCCGTGCCCCGTACCTGGCAGTACCTGCGCCTGCTCAATCTGTCGTGGGCGCCGCGGCTGGAGCCCCCGATGGGGCATTACGCACCGCTGTGCGCGGCCGTATCGTCGGCTGCCCGACAGTCCCCCGGGCAGCCGCTTCTGGACGCACAATCGGCGCTACTTGACACGCTCTGTGTAGACGGGTGGGAACTCGTCGCCAATTCCGGTTCCGAGGTCGCCGACGAATGGCTGATCTTCAAGCGCGAACTGCCGGGCCCCAACTGACTTCGACGGGGACGCAAAAGCCGCTGTCAATGGCCAAGTTGAAGTCCCCGCTGGTGGCCAACTAAAAGTCCCCACCCCTTGCGGTTGATCAGCTCTTGTTTTGGCGTCCTCCTTTGGTGGTTCGGGCCTCGCGCATCC
>DHJN01000113.1:7604-9202 GCA_002404345.1 Actinobacteria bacterium UBA4719
TCCCCGCTGGTGACCACGGTGGTGGCGTGGTGCAGGAGCCGATCCAGGAGGCTGACGGCGGTGGTGTGTTCGGGTAGGAACCGGCCCCAGTCTTCGAAGGACCAGTGCGAGGCGATGGCCAAGGCCCGGCGTTCGTAGGCGGCTGCGACAAGGCGGAACAGGAGCTGGGTGCCGGTGTCGTCCAGCGGAGCGAAGCCCACTTCATCGATTATGAGCAGGTCGTTGCGCAGCAGGGTGTCGATGGTCTTGCCGACCGAGTTGTCGGCCAGTCCCCGGTAGAGGGTCTCGACCAGGTCGGGCGCGGTGAAGTAACGGACTCGGTGTCCGGCGTGCGCTGCGGCGTGGCCAAGGGCTATCAGGGTGTGCGACTTGCCCGTGCCGGCCGGCCCGATCAGAGCCAGATTCTCTTTCGCACCAATCCATTCCAGCGATGCCAGGTAGGCGAACGTGGATGCCGGGATACTCGAGGCGGCGAGGTCGAACTCCTCGATGGTCTTGATGATTGGGAACGCTGCAGCCTTTAGGCGGGCACGGGTGTTGGAGGCGTCACGGGAGGCGATCTCGGCTTCGATCAGGGTCCGCAGGACCTCTTCGGGGGCCCAGCGTTGGGTCTTGGCGGTGAGCAGTAGCTCGGGTGCGAGCTCACGCATCGCGCCCAGCTTGAGCCGGCGTAGGCCGGCGGTCAGGTCGGCCGGTAGCGCCGGCGCTGGGGCACTCATGAGGACACTACCGAGGTGGTCGCGGTGGGTGCGTACTCGGCAAGGGACCGTCCCGCCGTGGTGGGCAGATCGATCACTAGAGCGCTCCCGGCCGGGCGGGGTTGTGGAGTGCCGGTGCCGGCGGCCAGGATCGAACGGACGTCGGCGCTGCGCCATCGCCCGAACGCGGTGGCCCGTTCCAGCGCGGCCAGGAACACGGCTTGGCCGTGGGCTGCGGCCAACGTGTTCAACTCACCGAGCTCGGGGCCCAAGCGGGTGTGCCCGGCAGCGGCGGCACCTGCCAGGAATGCTTCCGCCGACGGCCCGAGGCCGCAAAAGGCTTTCTCCGCAAGGGTTCTGGGCCGAATCGCCCGCTGAGGCTTGGGTCGGGCGCCGCCGTAGTGCTCGTCCACGACGGCGGACTCACCGGGAGCAACCGCGCCATGGTCGGCCACCACCTCACCGGTGTGGGTGTTCATGATCAGCACCCGGCCCGAGCCGGCAACGACCTGCACGCTCTTGCCGATCAGGACCATCGGGACCGAGTAGCGGGCCGACCCGATCCGCACACAGGACAACTTGTCGACCTTGCGCAGCACCGGCGCCGGCCCGATCCGCAGCTGCAACGACGGCAACGCGGCCAGCAGCAACCGCTCCTGGGCCAGGCGCTCCGCCGGGACGGCGACGATCTGAGAGTGCACCGCCGCGTTCACCTCACCGCACCACCTTTTGGCGGCCTCGTTGCTCTTGTCCGGGTCGAGCTCGTCGTCGAGCAGCAACGGGGTGAGCAGATCGGACTTGGCGTACCCGACCAGGTTCTCCACGATCCCTTTCGACTCAGGATCGGCGGCCTCACAGAAGTCCGGCCGAAACCGGTATTCTCTGAACTCTTTTTTGGCC
>DHJN01000151.1:0-3589 GCA_002404345.1 Actinobacteria bacterium UBA4719
GACTTCACGAAGTACTTGATGTTCTGGAAGTCGATGCCGGTCAGGTCAGAGCCCCAGCTGGGCATGGGCTTCTTGCCGAAGAGCTTCAGGCCCTTCAGGCGCAGGTCGAGCATCCACTGGGGCTCGTTCTTGCGGCCCGAGATGTCGCGCACGACCTCATCGTTCAGACCTCGACGAGCCGACACGCCGGCAGCATCGCTGTCCGACCAGCCGTACTCGTAGGTCCCTAGGCCCTTCAGCCCCGGGTTGCGCTCTTCAACGGTGCTCACTGCGTCGGTGGTCATTTCGTGGACCTTCCATCAGAGGTGGTCGTTCCTGGCAGCACCTTGCTGGCCTGCACATGAACGGCACTGAGGGGGATGAACGTGGTGCAGACGTGCTCACCATGGGCGAGGGTCGCCAGGCGCTGGACGTGAACTCCGAGCAGGCGCGAGAAGGCGTCGGTCTCGGCGTCACAGAACTGCGGGAACTGGGCTGCGACGTGCTGCACCGGGCAATGCCCCTGGCACAGCTGCACACCGGCCAAAGGCGTGCCCACTCGCACGGGTCGGGTGGAGGCGGCGAAACCGTCGGCGGTCAGTGCCGTTGCCAGTGCCTGCGCCCGGGCGGTGACGCCCTCGCCCGATGCGGCGAGCTGCGCGGCATACCGCTGTTCGAGCTCTGCGATGCGTTCGCGGGCGAACTCGCCAACAGCATCTGCGCCGGCGTGCTCGGCAAGGAACCGCAGCGCCGAGGTGGCCACGTCGTCGTAGTCGCTGTCCATGCCGGCGTGACCGGCCTCGGACAGGACGTATGCACGGGCGGGCCGGCCGCGTCCGCGGCCGGCAGCACCAGCGGTGGGGGGCTCGTGCTCCTCGATGGCGCCTTGATCGGCGAGCAGGTCGAGGTGACGGCGGACTGCGGCGGGCGTCAGTCCCAAGCGCGAGGCGAGGGCGACCGCGGTAAGCGGGCCATCCTCGGAGATCGCCTGCCGGACCCGGTCCCGGGTGCGCGCCTCAAGACCCTGCGGCCCATGGTTGGACCCGTCCGCAAGGTCGGGAACTCGGTGGTCGGTGATTAACACAAGAACATTGTGACCTAATTCGACCCGATATGGCTAGGAAGGTCCACCTAACTTCACACCGCACTTCACGCCCGCCGGACCGTCCCGCCGGCCTGGAGAGGCTACGTCCTAGACTTTGCCCGTGACCGAGGCAGTGAGTGTGCGCGATCTCGCCAAGCGATTTGGCGCAACCACTGCCCTCGCGGGTATGACGTGGGCTGCTCGCCATGGGCAGGTGACCGCGGTCCTCGGGCCCAACGGTGCCGGCAAGACCACGACCATCGAATGCGCCGAAGGTCTGCAACGGCCGGACTCGGGCGAGATCCGCGTCCTGGGGACCGACCCGTGGCAGGCCGGTCCCGACCACCGAGCGTGCGTGGGGGTCATGCTGCAGGACGGCGGACTGCCCAACAGCAGCAGACCGGTTCGACTGCTGCGCCACCTCGCCGCGTTCCACCAGTCACCCGCCGATGTCGACACGCTCGTGGACCGGCTCGGGATCGGCGCTTTCAGCGGCACCACGATCCGTCGGTTGTCCGGCGGGCAGAAGCAGCGCGTCGCCCTCGCCGCGGCTCTTGTCGGCAGACCCGAGGTCGTATTCCTGGATGAGCCGACCGCGGGTCTGGACCCTCACGCCCGGCTCGACGTCTGGGACCTGGTGCGTGAAACCCGGGACTCCGGCTGCGCCGTCATCGTCACCACCCACTCCTTCGAGGAGGCGCAGCGGTTGGCCGACCACATCGTCATCGTCAACCGCGGGCGCGTTGTCGGTCAGGGCGGCCTCGCCGAGCTGACCGGCGAGCGCTCGCTCGAGGACGTCTACTTCTCGCTCACCCGGGAGGCCGCCCGATGAAGTTTTTTTCAACCAACACAGCTTCAACCAACACAGCTTCAACCAACACAGCTTCAACCAACAGAGCGGCTCCAGCGCGTGACCGAATCCTGGCACAGGCCCGCTTCGAGACCGTCACCCTCCTGCGCAACGGCGAGCAGCTTCTGGTCGCCCTCGTGCTGCCGGCAATGGCGCTGGTGGGTCTGGTCCTCAGCCACTCCCCCTCGCTCGGCCCGGGTCGCCGCGTGGACCTGGCCGTTCCGGGGGTGCTGGCGCTGGCCGTGATCTCCACGGCCTTCACCGGTCAGGCGATCTCCACGGCCTTCGACCGCAGGTACGGCGTGCTGCGCCTGCTCGGGGTCAGTCCGCTCGGCCGCAACGGCCTTCTCGTCGCCAAAGCCCTGGCAGTGCTGACGATCGAGCTGCTGCAGGGCGTCGTCATCGGCGGCCTGGGCCTGGCCCTCGGATGGCATCCACAGTGGATGGGGCTGTTCGCCGGCGGGCTCCTTGCGCTGGTCGGCACCTGGATGTTCGTCGCGCTCGCCGTGCTCCTGGCCGGCACCTTGCGCGCCGAGGGCGTGCTCGCCCTGGCCAACCTGATCTGGGTGACGCTCCTTGGTCTCGGTGGCGTCATCATCCCGCGCACCCAGATGCCGTCCGGCCTCTCCCACGTCGCCGCTCTCCTTCCGTCCGGCGCGCTCGGGGACGGACTGCGTGAGGCCTTCATGCACGGGCGACTGGCCGGCATACCGCTCCTGGTACTGGTGGTGTGGGGCGCGGTGGCAACGGCCCTGGCCTCCAGAACCTTCCGCTGGAGCGACTGAGGCTTGCGGACGGTCAACCCCTGGCTACGCCGCGTCCTCCTGGTCAACCTGATCCTCGAGATCGGCATCGTCGTCACCGGCGGGCTGGTGCGCCTCAGTGGTTCAGGCCTGGGCTGCCCGACCTGGCCGCAGTGCGTCCCGGGATCGTTCACCCCGGTGCCCCACCAGGCGCAGGGATTCCACAAGCTCATCGAGTTCGGCAACCGGACCCTGACCGGTGTCGTCGGCGTCGCCGCGTTGCTGGTGATCCTCGCGATCTGGCGCTGGGCCCCCGGTCGTCGGGCACTCCTTCGAATCTCCGTCCTGCCACTGGTCGGCATCATGCTGCAGGCGGTTCTGGGCGGCATCACCGTGCTGACCGGTCTCAACCCGGCGATCGTGGCCGCCCACTTCCTTGCCTCGATGGTCCTGGTCTCGCTTTCCGCATACCTGCTGTATCGCGTGGGCGAGGGTGACGCGGCCCCTGTGGCCCTGGCGCGCCCCGAGATTCGGTCGCTGGCGTGGGTCGTCGCAACGCTGGGCGCGCTGGTCCTGGTTCTCGGCACGGTGGTTACCGGATCAGGCCCGCACTCTGGTGATGACGCCACGCCACGCTTCGGGTTCGACCCCCGCACGATCTCGTGGCTGCACGCCGACGCCGTGATGCTGTTCGTCGGGCTCGTGGTCGCCGTCCTGCTGGCGGTGCATCTGACCACTGCCGACCCGCGACCTCGACAGGTCTGGCGCGCGGTCCTCGGCGTCACCCTGCTCCAGGGGCTGGTCGGCTACACGCAGTACCTCACCGGCCTGCCCGAAGCGCTGGTCCTGGTCCACATGCTCGGTGCCAGCCTCTTGGCTGTGTCGCTGACCTACGGCGTGCTGAGCCTGCGTCGCCGCTGAGCCAGAACTGTC
>DHJN01000151.1:3680-5505 GCA_002404345.1 Actinobacteria bacterium UBA4719
ACTGTCGCCGCTGAGCCAGAACTAAGGAAGCGGCAGGTGCAGCAGCGAGTCGACAGCAACGGCGAGGAACACCAGCGTCAGGTAGCTGATCGAGTAGTGGAACAGCCGCATCGGGTTCAGCGAGGCAACGGTGACGTTCGCCGGAGTCTTGGCGCGTGTCAGAAGCTTGTGCGCCTCGAAGAGGAACAGCCCGCCGGAGAGCACGGCCACGACCAGATAGATCCAGCCCATCGAGGCGATCGGGACCAGCGCCAGAGTAGTCACCACCGTGTGCCAGCTGTAGATCACGACCTGACGAGCCACCACCACGTCCTTGGCCACGACGGGGAGCATCGGCACCCCGGCGACCTCGTACTCGTCCTTGAAGCGCATCGACAGCGGCCAGTAGTGCGGTGGCGTCCAGAAGAACACGATCAGGAACAGGACCAGCGCCGGCCAGGCCAGGGAGTTCGTGACAGCGGACCAGCCGATGAGCACCGGCATACAGCCGGCGGCGCCGCCCCACACGATGTTCTGGGAGGTGCGGCGCTTGAGCAGCATCGTGTAGAAGCCTACGTAGAGCAATATTGCACCCAGCGACAGCGCGGCGGACAGCCAGTTGACCAGGAGCCCCAGCCACAGCGTCGACGCCAGGCCCAGCACCGCGCCAAAGCGCAGCGCAGCCGGCGGCGAGATCGCGCCGGTGACCAGCGGCCGGTTCTGCGTCCGGTGCATGACCTTGTCGATGTCGCGGTCCAGATAGCAGTTGAGCGTGTTGGCGGCGGCAGCCGACAAGGTGCCACCAACCAGCGTCGCCACGATCAGCCACAGCGAGGGCAACCCGCGCTGAGCCAGGAACATCGTCGGGAACGTCGTCACCAGGAGCAGCTCGATGATGCGCGGCTTGGTCAGGGCGACATAGTGGCCCACCGTCTGGGTCATGGTCTGGCGCCATGTCCGACCCCAGCCGAGTCGACCGGACACCGTCGATGCAGGATCAATGCGCGGCTTGAGAGCAGTCACGGCGTCCTTGGGGTGCGGTGTGGACCGGAGGCGAAACCCATCTAGACGGGGCGCCCATCGAGCAGGTGAAGTCTAACGCCGATGCGTGCTCGCGCATCACTTCGAAACTCGATACGAGGCCCCGTCACTGTCGGGGATAGGCTCGAACCCGTCGTGATCAACGCTGGCGCGGCTACCCGGAGCCGCAAGAAGGAGCCCTGAAGTCCGTGACCGACCAGACCACCACCGAGGTTGACGAGGACGCCGCAGGCAAAGAGGAGAGCAGGAGCCGCGACCAGTCGCTGGCCGTTCCGATCGCGACCCGCGCAGGCTGGACCGAGCTGGATGTGCGGGCTGTCGACACGGTGCGGCTGCTCGCCGCCGACGCCGTCCAGAAGGCCGGCAACGGCCACCCGGGCACCGCCATGAGCCTGGCTCCGCTGGCCTACCTGCTCTACCAGAACGTCATGCGTCACGACCCCGCCGACACACAGTGGCTGGGCCGTGACCGGTTCGTCCTCTCATGTGGCCACTCGAGCCTGACGCAGTACATCCAGCTGTACCTCTCCGGCTACGGTCTCGAGCTCGACGACCTGAAGTCGTTGCGCACGTGGGGCTCCCTGACTCCGGGTCACCCCGAGGTCCACCACACCCGCGGTGTGGAGGTCACGACGGGGCCGCTGGGGTCCGGTCTCGCCTCGGCGGTGGGGATGGCGATCGCCCAGCGCCGCCAGCGTGGTCTGCTCGACCCTGACGCCGCACCGGGCCAGAGCCCGTTCGACCACCACATCTACGTGGTCGCCTCCGACGGCGACATCATGGAGGGCGTCTCCCACGAGGCCAG
>DHJN01000151.1:5518-10111 GCA_002404345.1 Actinobacteria bacterium UBA4719
CAGGAGCTGGGCAACCTGACGCTCATCTACGACCAGAACCACATCTCCATCGAGGACGACACCAACATCTCGTTCTCCGAGGACGTAGGCAAGCGATACGAGGCCTACGGATGGCACGTCGTCACCGTCGACTGGCGCAGCAGCTGGAACAACGGCGTCAGCGGCGACAGCAACACAGATGGCACCGGGTACGTCGAGGACGTCGACGCCCTGCTGGCCGCGATCGAGAGCGGCAGGGCGGTCAGCGACAAGCCGACGCTGGTCATCCTCAAGACGGTCATCGCCTGGCCCGCCCCCACCAAACAGGACACCGGCAAGTCCCACGGCTCGGCACTGGGTGAGCAGGAGATCGCCGCCACCAAGACGCTGCTCGGGTTCGACCCGGCGCAGACGTTCGACGTCGACGGCGCTGTGCTTGCCCGCGCCCGTGAGGTGATGGCGCGCGGGAAGACCGCACATGCCCAGTGGGACAAGGGGTATGCCGCCTGGCGGGCTTCCCATCCCAAGAGCGCCTCCCTGCTCGACCGCCTGGTCGAACGGGAGCTGCCGGCCGACTTCGCCGCCGCCTTCCCGACGTTCCCGGCCGACCCCAAGGGCATCGCGACCCGCGCCGCCTCCGGCAAGATTCTGGCCGCGCTGGCCGATGTCATGCCCGAGCTCTGGGGCGGTTCGGCGGACCTGGCCGAGTCCAACAACACGACCATGGCGGGCGCACCCAGCTTCATCCCCGCGGGCAAGCAGACGGAAGAGTACAAGGGCGGCCCCTACGGCCGGACGCTGCACTTCGGCATCCGCGAGTTCGGCATGGGCTGCATCCTCAACGGAATCACCCTCGAGGGACTTACCCGCCCCTACGGCGGCACCTTCCTGGTGTTCTCGGACTACATGCGCCCCTCGGTTCGGCTAGCCGCGATCCAGAAGCTGCCGGTGACCTTCGTCTGGACCCACGACTCGATCGGTCTGGGTGAGGACGGACCGACCCATCAGCCGATCGAGCACCTGGCCGCGCTTCGTGCCATCCCCGGTCTGGATGTCGTCCGTCCCGGCGACGCCAACGAGACCGCGGTCGCGTGGCGCACCATCCTGGAGCACACCGACCGCCCGGCAGGTCTGGTTCTGTCGCGACAGGCTCTGCCGACCCTGGACCGCGAGACGTTCGCATCTGCCGAGGGCACGACCAGGGGCGCCTATGTGCTGGTCGAGGGATCGGCCGAGGGCTCGGAGGATTCCGGACAAGCCAGCCCCCAGGTCATCCTCATCGCGACCGGCTCCGAGGTCAGCATCGCCGTCTCGGCACGCGAGACCCTTGAGTCCCAAGGGGTTTCGACCCGGATCGTGTCGATGCCGTGCCGCGAGTGGTTCGAGGCTGCGGACCAGAGCTACCGCGACGAGGTCCTCCCCCCGAACGTCAGGGCCCGCGTGAGTGTCGAGGCCGGAGTGCCCATGGGCTGGAGGGACTTTGTTGGCGACGCAGGCCGGATCATCAGCATCGACCACTACGGCGCGTCGGCCGACGCCGCAACGCTGTTCCGTGAGTTCGGTTTCACCCCTGCGGCCGTCATCGCCGCAGCACACGAATCCATCCGATCCGCAGGAGGTCACTGACATGAGGGACAGCGACATGAGGCACGTGATATGACAGACCACCTCAAGGAGCTGTCCGCAGTGGGCGTCTCCATCTGGCTCGACGACCTGAACCGGCCCTTGATCACCAGCGGCGGTCTGCAGGCACTCATCGAGACGAGCAGTGTCGTCGGCGTGACCACCAACCCTTCGATCTTCGCCGCCGCGCTGTCCCAAGGTGATACTTACGTCGACCAGATCAAGGGGCTCGCGGCCGAGGGCAGGAACGCGGACGAGGCGGTGTTCGCCCTGACCACCCAGGACGTCCGCAACGCCTGCGACATCATGCTGCCGGTTTACCAGGCCACCGACGGCCAGGACGGTCGTGTCTCCATCGAGGTGGAACCCGCGCTCGCCCACGACACCGCCAGGACCGTCGCGCAGGCAAAGGAGCTCCACGCCGCCGTCGACCGTCCCAACGTCTACATCAAGATCCCGGCCACCGTGGAGGGCCTGCCGGCGATCTCGCAGGCCCTGGCCGAGGGCATCAGCGTCAACGTGACCCTGATCTTCTCCCTGGACCGCTACCGAGGGGTGATGAACGCCTTCCTGACCGGGCTCGAGCAGGCCCGTCTGGCCGGCCTGGACCTCTCCCAGATCCACTCGGTGGCCTCGTTCTTCGTCAGCCGGGTCGACACCGAGGTCGACAAGCGCCTCGATGCGCTCGGCACCGACGAGGCCGCGGCGCTCAAGGGCAAGGCCGGCGTGGCGAACGCCCGGCTGGCCTACCAGGCCTACGAAGAGGTCTTCTCCACCCCGCGTTGGGCGAACCTGGAGGCCGAGGGAGCGCACAAGCAGCGCCCCCTGTGGGCATCCACGGGAGTCAAGGACCCGGCATACAAGGACACGATGTATGTCGTGGAGCTCGCGGCCCCCAACACGGTCAACACGATGCCCACCAAGACCATGCAGGCCGTTGCCGACCATGGCGAGATCGCCGGCGACCAGGTGACCGGCAGCTATGACCATTCCAGGAACGTGCTGGACGCCCTCGAACGTCTTGGTGTCTCCTATGCCGACGTCGTCGCGGTGCTCGAGCATGAAGGAGTGGACAAGTTCGCCGCGTCCTGGGCCGAGCTGCTTTCCGACGTGCAGGTGGAGCTCACCAGGGCGTCCCGATGACGGAAGGGTCCCAGGTCGCCCTGGGCGTGCTCGCCTCCGGGCCGGCCGCCGACGCCGTGACCCGGCACGTGCCGCGCCTGGTCGCGGACGGCTTCGCAAGCAGGCTCTTTAGCCAGGATCCAACGCTGTGGGGGCACGAGGCGGAGTCCGAGGCGAGCATCCGTCTCTCCTGGGTCAGCCTTGGGCGAACCTCACGACCACTCGTCGGAGAGGTGGGTGCCCTGCGTGACCACCTGGCTGAACAGGGTGTCGACCACGTCGTCCTCTGCGGCATGGGCGGGTCCTCGCTGGCGCCCGAGGTCATCTGCGCAACGGCCGGGGTCGAGCTCACCGTGCTGGACTCCTCGTACCCGGACTCTGTGCGCAGCGCACTGACCGACCGGCTCGACCGTGCAGTCGTCGTGGTCTCGAGCAAGTCCGGTTCCACGGTCGAGACCGACTCCCAGCGTCGTGCCTTTGAGAGCGCGTTCACCCAGTCCGGCATCGACCCGACTCAGCGCATCGTGATTGTCACCGACCCCGGCAGCCCGCTGGACACGGACGCGCGCGCGGCCGGATATCGAGTCATCAACGCGGACCCAAACGTCGGTGGGCGCTACTCGGCGCTGACCGCGTTCGGCCTCGTGCCCAGCGGTCTGGCCGGCGTCGACATCGAACAGCTGCTCGACGAGGCCGAGTCCGTTGCTGACCTGCTAGCCGATGACGACGAGGCGAACCCCGCCCTTCGACTTGGTGCTGCCATGGCCGGCACGGAACCCCTGCGCGACAAGCTGGTCCTGATCGACGACGGTTCCGGGATCATCGGACTGGCCGACTGGGCGGAGCAGCTGATCGCCGAGAGCACGGGCAAGAACGGCACCGGGGTGCTGCCCGTGGTTGTTGAGGGCAACCCGGACTTTGAGGACAACCAGGACTTTGAGGTCAGCTCGCCACGCGGCGACTTCACGGTGGCCCGCCTCGTCGCCGGTGATGATCTCGCCGACAACACGGCTAGCGACCCTGCCCGTTCTGAGATCTGTGTCAGCGGGTCCCTCGGGGCCCAGCTGCTGCTGTGGGAGGTCGCCACGGCCACCGCGTGCCGGATCCTGGGCCTCAACCCCTTCGACCAGCCCGACGTCGAGAGCGCAAAGAAGGCCGCCCAGACCAGCCTGCTCAAGGCCTCCGATGCCAGGTCCAACCGGCCCGCCTTCATCGACGGGACCATCGAGGTACGCGCTCTCGGGGGCGACTGGCTCGGCGAGGCCGGCACGATCACCGACGCTCTGGACTCGCTGCTCGCCCAGCTGGACCCGGAGCATGGCTACGTGTCGGTCATGGCCTACCTCGACCGGATCGCCGACGCACCGCTGGCCGGGGCTCGTCGGGCTATCGCCCGCAGCGCCCAGGGACCCACCACCTTCGGCTGGGGACCCCGCTTCCTTCACTCGACCGGGCAGTATCACAAGGGCGGTCCGGCCACCGGCGTCTATCTGCAGATCACCTCAGCACCGCACGAGGACCTGCCCATCCCCGGCCGAGAGTTCACCTTCGGCGACTTCATCAAGGCTCAGGCCGGCGGCGACGCACAGATCCTCGCCGACCACGGTCGGCCTGTCCTGCGACTGCACCTGACCGATCACGACTCCGGCCTTGCCCAGCTGACCAGGGCGCTTGGCCTCGAAGCGCCGGCATGAGGCCCACGTCGCGCTTGCGGCCAACCAAGGTTGCCCACGGGCAGAACCCGTTGCGCGACCCCCGTGACAAGCGCCTCCCGCGCATCGCCGGTCCCTGCAGTCTGGTGCTGTTCGGCGTCACCGGAGACCTGGCGCGGAAGAAGATCCTGCCGGCCATCTACGACCTGGCTAACCG
>DHJN01000123.1:0-790 GCA_002404345.1 Actinobacteria bacterium UBA4719
TGCGCTCGCCACCGGCGCCGGCCTGCGGCGGATGCGCGGCGTGCTCACCGGCGTCGGGCTGATAGCCGCCTTCGCGACCCTGCTGAACTTCGTCTCCGCGCACCTGGGCGCCACCGTGTTGTTCGCTCTTCCCGACCAGATCCCTGCTCTGGGCGGCCCTTACACGCTCGAGGCGCTGGCTTTTGGCGCCACCGGTGGATTGACCGTCGGGGCCGCGATCCTGGCCGCTGCGCCGTTCTCCTTGCTCCTTGCTTCGCACGAGGTTATGGACGCATTGCCGGCGGCGCTTTCAAGAACCGGCGCCGCCCTGGCGGCATCACTGAACCTCGTCCCGGCGGTGGCGGCCTCTTTCGTGCAGGTCACCGAGGCGCAGCGGTTGCGTGGATGGCGACCCCGCGGTCCAAGGTCCTGGTCGGAGATCGTGGTTCCTGTCGTGCTGACCAGCGTCGAAGGTTCGATTCAGCTTGCTGAGTCGATGGAAGCCCGAGGCTTTGGCTCGGGCCCGCGCACATCGGTCGAGCCGGGCCGGATGCAGCGCGGCGACTGGGTGCTCGTCGGGGCGTCAGGCGCGGCGCTCGCGATCTTCCTCATCTCGCAAGCGATGGGATGGGCAGCTTCCTGGTACGCGTATCCGACGTTGACGGCACCCTCCGTCGACCCCAGGCCGCTCGCGGCGTGCTTGCTTCTCTTCGCACCGGTGCTGATTTGGCGGTCGCGAAGCTAACCCACCTCACCTATACGTACCCGGGCGCCGAGGCGCCCGCCCTGCGTGATGTGTGCCTCGAGATCG
>DHJN01000123.1:961-3110 GCA_002404345.1 Actinobacteria bacterium UBA4719
GGCCTCGACATCATTGCCACCAACACCAGGGACCTTGCCCGCCACGTCGGCTTTGTCTTCCAGGACCCCGAGCTGCAGACCGTTTACAACGTCGTCGATCGCGAGGTCGCCTTCGGCCTCGAGAACCTGGCGCTCCCACCGAGTGAAATGGCGGGTCGCGTCGAAGAAGCCCTCAATGCTGCGGGCGGACTGCATCTCCTGGGCCGCACGGTGCGGACACTGAGTGGTGGCGAGCGGCAGCGGGTCGCGCTGGCCTCGGCGCTCGCGATGCGTCCGGAGCTTGTGGTTCTTGATGAGCCCACCTCGCAGCTGGACCTGGAGGGTGCCACGTCGGTTCTGTCTGCCCTGATGAGCATGGTCGAGCGCGGGACGCACGCTGTCGTTTCGGAGCACCGGCTGGAACCCATCGTTCATCAGGCGCGCGGGCTGCTCTTCATCGAACGAGGCGTTGTGATGGGGGTCGACCCGACGGCGTGGTCGCCTCAACCCGCCCCGCGACCGATGGCCCGCCAGTCCGCGATTGGAGCCGAGGCATGGTCTCTCGAGAACGTGACCGCAGGATTCGGGGGCCATGTGGTCATCGGCGGTGTCGACCTGGCGGGTCGCGCGGGCGAGGTGGTCGCGCTCAACGGGCCAAACGGTGGAGGCAAGACGACGCTGCTTCGCCTGATCGCCGGCACCCTTCAACCGCTCTCCGGCGCCGTCGGCCGGCGCCCCGGGCGAATTGCGTACCTCCCGCAAAACCCGGCAGCCCTGCTGCATCGCCCGACCGTCCGCTCGGAGGTGACTTTCACGATCGGCCGCGCCGGCGAGAGCGAACGGCCCGAGGCGATCCTCGATGAGCTGGGCCTCATGTCGGTGGCGGAAAGGTACCCGCGCGACCTTTCATCCGGCGAGCGCCAGCGAGCCGCCCTGGCTGCAGTGCTGCCAGGGGCACCCGGTCTCGTCCTCCTGGACGAACCGACACGCGGCATGGACGGCGCTGCCCGGGCCCGATTGGTGACTCTGGTCGCCAGGCTTCGAGACCTGGGCGCGGCCGTGGTCCTGGCGACGCACGACGCGGAGCTCAGGGCAGCCCTCGCGGACCGGATCGTCAACGTGGTCGGCGGCCGCGTCCTCGAGCAGCCGCGAGAGGCGGTCCTGGCTTGAAAAGAGCGCTACCCGTTGGCGCCGTCTCGCTTGTGGGCCTGCTCCTTTTCCTTTGGCCATTCCTGGGTAGCGGCCTGCCGGCCAACACGCCGGCGTGGACGCTCGCGCTGGCATGCGTCGCGGGATTGTTTCTCGTCGAGGCGGGGACGCGCCAGCTGGACTCGCGCGCAGTCGCGCTCCTGGCGGCGATCGCCGCCATCGACACCGCGCTGAGGCTTGCGGTGATCGAAGGCATCGGCGGTTTCAGCCCCATCTTCTTTCTGGTGCTGTGCTCCGGCTACGTATTCGGCACCTCGTTCGGGTTTCTCGCCGGCGCGCTTTCGATGCTCGTATCGGCCATGGCCGGGGGCGGCGTCGGGCCGTGGGTGCCTTACCAGATCTTTGCGGTCGGCTGGGTCGGGGTTGCCGCGGGGCTGGCCGGGCACTGGAGCCGAAGGGGCGGCGTCCCCGGCTGGCGCGATGTGATTGCGCTCGCCGGCGTTGGCGCTGTCATGGGATTCGTGGTCGGTGCATTGCTGGACATCACCGACTGGGTGCCCGTCTATCGAGGCAATCCGTCGCTGGGCTGGTCGCCAGGCATGAGTCCTGCAACCTCACTCCTGCACTTCGGCCGTTTTTACCTGCTCACCTCGCTCGCCTACGACACCTTTCGGGCGGTCGGCAACGTCCTGATGGTGCTTGCGCTTGGATTGCCCGTGCTCGGCGCGCTGAGCCGCCTGCGTTCCCGCCTGACCTTTGAAGTAATACGGTTGGAAGGTGACCTTCAACCAGGTGCGCCGGCTGTGCCTGGCGCTGCCGGAGGTGGAGGAGCGTGAGACCCGGGAATAGGCAAACCCCCTTTTGGAAGTAGCGTGCAGCCTCCGCGTTATCCCGGCTTGACGCGATGGGCCTAGGCCAGCTTGCCGGCCAGTTCCCCTAGGGCTGCGCCCAGCACGCGGTTGAATGCAGGGAACGGGTGGATCACATCGGCCAGAGCACGAATGGGAGTGCCTACCTTCAC
>DHJN01000195.1:0-165 GCA_002404345.1 Actinobacteria bacterium UBA4719
GAGACCCTGGAGGCCCTGCTCGCCCACGACGCGTCACCCACCCATGCCGCCGAGCAGCTGTTCTGCCACCGCAACACCGTCATCTACCGAATGAAGCAGATCGAGTCATTGACCGGCCGCAGCCTGCAGGACCCGCGCGACAAGCTCCTTCTCTCCCTCGGGCTG
>DHJN01000195.1:392-2923 GCA_002404345.1 Actinobacteria bacterium UBA4719
ACGTCGACGAGCATGGTCGTGACCTGCTCCTCGGTGACACCCTTCTCACGGAGGTAGGGCAGCACGTCGTCCTCGATGTGCAGGTAGTGCCACTGCGTCATCATCGACATCACGCCAGGGTCGACCCAGTCGATGTAGCAGGAGGCGTCCTGCGAAAGCACCATCTGGTCGGCGTACCCCCGGCGGCACATCTCCACCACGGTGTCGGCCCTCGCCTCGAAGGTCGTGTCCAGGTTGATGCCGAACCGGTCCATGCCGAGGACGAAGCCGGCTTCGGCGAGCTCCGTCAGGTGGTCGACGTCGGTGGTGTCCCCGCTGTGCCCGAGCACCACACGCCGTGGGTCCACGCCCTCTTCGTCGCACAGCACCCGCTTCACCTCCAGCGCGGTGTGCGAGCCGGGGTGCGTGTGCACGGTGATCGGGGTGCCGGTGCGCTGGTGCGCCCTGGCCACTGCGCGCATCACCCGATCCACCCCCGGGGTCAGCCCCTGGGCGTCGATGGCGCACTTGAGCAGGGCGGCCTTCACACCGGTACCGGCGATGCCGTCCTCGATATCCCCGACGAACATGTCGACCATCGGGTCGGGGACTTCGGCGCCGGTGATCGCGTTGAGCGCAGGACCCCGGTGGTGGAAGAAGAACGGCACGTCGTCGTAGGTGTAGCAGCCGGTGGCCACGACGATGTTCAGATCCGGAAGCTGCTCCGCGATGCGCTGGATGCGTGGGATGTAGCGGCCGAGTCCGACCACGGTCGGGTCGACGATGGTGCGCACTCCTTGCGCTGCAAGTGCGCTGAGCTTCTGGACCGCATCGGCGACCCTCGTCTCCTCGTCGCCCCACTCGTCGGGGTAGTTCTGCTGGACGTCGGCACTGAGCACGAAGATGTGCTCGTGCAGGTAGGTGCGCCCCAGGGCGCTGGTCTCGATGGGCCCTCGGACGGTCTGGACGGTGGTGCTCATCCGCGCAGCTCCTTCTTGAGGATCTTTCCGGTGGGTCCCTTCGGGAGCTCCTCGACCAACCGGAACTCGCGCGGGTACTTGTAGGCCGCGAGCCGTTCCTTGCAGAAGGCGGTGAGCTCCTCCTGTGTCGCATGCGCGCCGAGCTTGAGGCTGATCACGGCGACGACCTCCTCGCCGAGCCTCTCGTCGGGCTTCCCGATGACGGCGACCTCCGCGACGGCCGGGTGCTCGTAGAGCACCTCTTCCACCTCGCGCGGGTAGACGTTGTAGCCACCGCGGATGATCAGGTCCTTCTTGCGGTCCACGACGAAGAGGTAGCCATCGTCGTCGGCGTAGGCGAGGTCGCCGGTGTGGAACCAGCCGCCACGCATGGCCTCGGCGGTCGCCTCAGGGTTCTTGTAGTAGGCCTTCATCACGTTGTGGCCGCGGACGACGATCTCGCCGACGTTGTCCGCGCCTGGCGGCAGCGGTCTGTCGGCGGCGTCGACGATGCGTACCTCCACCCCCCACACCGGCTTGCCGATGGAGAGCACCTTGCGCTGGTCGGCACTCAAGTTGAACGTGGTCGTGCTCGCGGTCTCCGAGAGGCCGTACCCCTCGAGGATCACCACGCCCGGGAACTTCTCCTCGAAGGCCCGGATGATCTCACCGGGGATCGCTGCGCCGCCGGAGATCCCCACCCGCAGCGAGGACAAGTCGCGACCTGTGGTGTCGGCGTGCAGCAGAGCGACGTACATGGTCGGCACCCCGCAGAAGATCGTGGCGCGGGCTCGCTCGATCGCATCCAGGACGGCGTCAACCTCGAACCGGGGCACCAGCACCATGGTCGTCCCGGAGCGCACGGTCGCGTTCAGGACGCTGGAGAGCCCGAACACGTGGAACAGCGGCAGCACGGCGATGCCGACATCGCCCTCCTCGAAGCCGAACAGCTCGCCGCCGACGGTGCAGTTCATGAACAGCTGGAAGTGTGTGAGCTCGGCGCCCTTGGGCTTCCCGGTCGTGCCGCTGGTGTAGAGCAGCACCGCGGTGTCGTCGGCGCTGGTGGGAACGATGTCCGGGACGTCGACCGGCGCACAGAGGTCCTCGAAGCGCTTCGTGCCCTCCGGTGGCTGTCCGGCGCCTCCGTCGACGACGTACGTCGACACGCCGGCGACCGTCTGGGCGCCGCGATGGGCCTCAGCGGCGAACGACTCGAAGGTGATCAGCACCTGCGCGTCGGAGTTCTCCAGTTGATATGCCACCTCGTGCGCTGTGAGCAAGGGGTTCAGCGGCACCATGACCAGGCCGGCTCGCATGGCGCCGAAGTAGGCGAAGAGGAACTGCGGGATGTTCGGCAGCTGCACCGCGACCTTCGACCCGGGGTCCAGCCCGAGGCCCAGCAGGTTTCCGGCGACCAGCCCGGACATGTGCTCGACCTGGGCGTAGGTCAGGGTCCTGTCACCGATGATCACGCACGGCTTGTCCGGGTCGGCCAGCACCGACTCGTGCAGCATCGTCGCGAGGTTGAAGCTCAAGGGCGCTCCTCTGTGCTGCGGAAGGTGGGCACGTCGGTTGGTCGAGCACCCGGGTCAG
>DHJN01000231.1:0-9146 GCA_002404345.1 Actinobacteria bacterium UBA4719
GCGGCTGGCCGGCCGGGTACTTGACGGCCACTACACCTGGCCTGGAAGCCGGCGTGCTCGATCTCATCGAGGGCACCGGCCCCTGGATCGCGCCCTGGGAGCCCGGCCCATCACAGGTCGAGAACGTCGCCCGCCGAGTCCACTGACAGCAGACGTTCACTGTTGCGGAACCGGCGGCGATGCGACGCCAACACAGGCGAGCGGATAGGTCGGGGAGCGAAGCGTTTTCCCGGTCAAGGGCCCGATGACCGGGCAAGGATCCAGATACGAGGCCCCGGGCTCTTCTTGAGAGTGCAGTGACGAACATGGCCCTCGGAGAAGTCGAGATCCATGCGCACGACCCTCCCGCACCCCGGCCAGGCGGGCAAGCCACCGGGATGACGGAAGGGTGACGAGTGGGACGGACGTCGGGTCAGACCAGCTCGGGCACCCTCAGGTGGTGGAAAGCGAGCTCGCACTCGATGACGTCCACGAACTCGATCCCGGTCTGCTCGGCCATCTTGGCCCGCTGCTCGGCGCCGAACTCCCGGTTACCCTCGACTGTGGCCATGCTGTCGAAACTGACCGTGCCGCAGAGCATCCCGGCCTCACGGTTGATGAGCATGCTCGCGCTGCAGAATCCGTCCTGGTTCTCCAGGAGCGGCAAGACATTGGTCTTGAACGCATCCACCGCGGCGTCCAGCTGACCCGCCGGTGGGCGAGCCCACGTGACACGAGCGCAGGCCCCGGCGGGCGACTCGTGGTCACGGTGGAACATCGCAATCTCCCACTCCTGAACCTCGAGGCCGTCCGCGCCCAGGGTATCGAGCAGGCGCTGCCGGACGGGCTGGAGTTGGTCGTTGCTCGCGCGCATGGCCTCTTCGGAGTCCCACGAGCTCGTGGCGATGTAGCGGCCGCTCGACCGGTCGACCAGCAGGGACAAGCCTATGCAACCGCGGATGTGCGTGATCATCGACATAAGCTCGTCGCTGACCAGCGCGATGCCGTCATCGATTCGGTCGGGCTGGGCCATGATGGTGGTGGAGCGTGCGTACACGGCCCACCTCCCTTCAGAAGAGGCGACGCCCCAGCGGCGTCGCCGGCACTTCCTACTCTCGACCCGAACCCCCTCGCCAGGCAATCCCCCAACCGGGCGAACGGCGAGAGGTGACAGGCGAACAGCGCCTACCCGGAGGTACTCACCCTTCCGGACGCCCGAGATCGCGAACACCGACGAGGCGACGTCGGACTCGATGCCCGCAGGGCTGCGCTGGTTCGCAGAGAACCAGCCCTTCACTGCCTTCATCGAGACGCTGCGTGGACTTCTCACGGGCGCCCCGATCGGTAACAGCGGACTGCTCACCGTGACGTGGTGCGTCGTCATCGCACTAGGCGGATACCTGTGGGCGCGGGCACTGTACACACGCAATTCCACACGTTAGGCAGCCGGCGGCGTGCTGTTCAGCGGCTCGGTTCTCGGTACCCAGCAAAAGGCGCCGCAAGCGGAACGGTCTACGGGTGCGGGTGCGGGTGCGGGTGACCACGGTCCGCAGCCTGGACGGGCGTTGACCGGATCTTCGTTTGGGGATCCGCTTGCGGCACTCCGTGCAGGTCATCGAATCATGGTCCTCCAAGCAACGAGGTCCACTTCGGTGGTGCTGAGGACCTGAGTCCGCAGTTCTCCCCGGGTCAGGCGCTAGGCGCCTCGGCGTCGCTCGCTCCCGCTACGGGGACGAACCTTGCCGGCGCTGCATTGCATCCTCCGACCGGCGCGACGCCTCCCGAAGGGCCCGGTTGGCTCTATCCAAGTCTCCGCTTTGCGACTCGCGATGCTCCTGTTCCCGGCGCGACCGCTCGACCTCAGCCTTATCCAACTCCGCACGTAACCTATTGATGAGCGATGCGGCGTCCCGGACGGCGGTTTCGGCGCGGTCGGCGACGGCTTCGGCCCGTTTTTGGCTATCCGCAGCCTCGTGGGCGTCAGCTCGTGCTCGCTGCTCGTCGCGCTCAGCGCGGTACCCCTGATCCGCTCGCCGCCGTTCGGCCGACGAACTCTTTGCGGTATCGGCGGATGGCGAGTCCGGCGACGGCTTGGCTGACTTGGTGGACTCTGTCGGTGGGAACCCCGTGCTTTGGAGGGTATCGGTGAGACGGCCGGCGCTGAGCTGCTCGGCGGCGCCTTCATCAGCGAGCGCTGCATGGAGGGTGTCTTCCACGCCACGGGCGGTGTCCTGGCTGACCTTGCGCCCGGCCGCGTTGGCCAGTGCCTTGACCTGCAGCATCAGGGCGTTGACGAGCTGGTGTTGCCGCTTGCCCAGCTCGCGCAGCTGGTCACCGTTGAGGGCAGTTGCCTCGCGCAATGCAGCGCCGAGATCGAGAAGCGGCTGAACCTCGTCGGAGTGCTCTCGAACCAATTGGTTTGCGAGCCACGCCGCGGTGCTTGGCTTGCCCAGGTGGTGGA
This sequence comes from Actinobacteria bacterium UBA4719, assembly GCA_002404345.1. Taxonomy (GTDB): domain Bacteria; phylum Actinomycetota; class Actinomycetes; order Actinomycetales; family Dermatophilaceae; genus UBA4719. The sequence goes on from DHJN01000231.1 coordinate 2,441, forward strand.
TCGCAGCGGCCAGCTGCTTGTCGCCGATAGCTTTGGCCTCCTTCTCGCGAGCGTTGCGGGCGGCGGTGAACTCCTCGGGGGGCAGCGAGTACAACTCGTCGGCGACGCTGTTGATGTCCACGACTCCATCCTGCCTTGGAACGTCTTGGGCGCGGTCGGGTCGGGTCTGGTCGCAGGGGCGTCATTCGGGCGTTGCTTGAGGCGCATCGGAGCTAGCGGTCGGGTCAGTTGGGGATCGGCAACCGGCGCAGGCCCGACGAGCGCACGGACTAGATGCACGACCCGTCGCGCCAAGCCACCGAACTACTCCTCACCCAGCCGTGCCCGGCCAAGCATCACCGAGGTTCGCGCACCCGACCCGCTCAGGACGCAAATTGCCGCCGCGAAGCCGGAATGTGAGTTTGATGAGTCAGTTTGCCCTTGTTGCCAGCCTGGAAAACCTGCCATTCTGGGGCTGCCCAGGCATCTCAGGAGGTCGCTACCGGCGACCGGCTGCGGTGACTGGCACACCCAACGTAGAGAGGGACCTTCGATGACGAACCGCAACCCCTTGGCCTGCATCCTCCCGCCAGTGCTCCTTGAGCAGATCGCTCGCAACGGCACGGATGAGCAGCGCGGTCGAGCCCTCGACACACTCTCGGTCGACTCTTCGCTGCGCGCCGCGAGGCTGGCTGGCGGTCTCACACGGCCCGTGGGGGCACCGAGCGCCCATGCACTGGACACCGCCGAGGAAGAGCCACAGCGCAGCATCTACACAGCCAACGGCACCGAGACCCAGCCCGGGACGCTCGTGCGCATCGAGGGCCAGGGTCCCAGCGGAGACGTCGACGTCGACGAGGCCTACGACGGCCTCGGCGACACGTTCTACTTCTACCGGGACGCCTATGGCAGGGACTCGATCGACGACGAGGGCCTGCCGCTGGCCGCGACGGTCCACTACGGTGACCGCTACGACAACGCGTTCTGGGACGGCTCGCAGATGGTGTTCGGTGACGGAGACGGTGAGTTGTTCAACCGGTTCACGATCTCCCTCGACGTGATCGGCCACGAACTCACCCACGGCGTGACCGAGGACGAGGCGGGCTTGATCTACTTCCGCCAGTCCGGTGCCATCAACGAGTCGGTCTCCGACGTGTTCGGGTCGCTGGTCAAGCAGGTCAAGCTCGGGCAGACCGCGGACCAGGCGGACTGGCTGATCGGCGAGGGTCTGCTGACCGACCAGGTCAACGGGGTGGCCTTGCGGTCCATGAAGGCCCCTGGCACGGCATACGACGACCCGGTCCTGGGCAAGGACCCCCAACCGGCACACATGCGGGACTACGTGAAAACGATGAAGGACAACGGTGGGGTGCATATTAACTCGGGCATCCCCAACCATGCCTTCTATCTGGCCGCCGTCGCGCTGGGTGGCAACGCATCGGAGAAGGCGGGGCGGATCTGGTATGACGCGCTGCGTGACCCCAAACTCAGGCCCACCGCCCGCTTCGCGACCTTCGCCCGCACGACGGTCCGGGCCGCCCAGCACTCCTTCGGTTCCGACGAGGTAGCCGCAGTCACCGACGCCTGGCGGCAGGTGGGGGTGCTCCCCTAGTGGCAGGCACACACGGTCGGGCTCGGGTCAGGTTGGAACGAAGCGGAGGCTTCGCCGGCATCACGCTGCGCACAGACGTCGACAGCGACGACCTGGACGAGGAGGAGCGGCAGACGTTCGCCGACCTGCTGGCCAGGGCCGACACCGAGTCCCTGCCTTCCAAGGCTGCGCCCCGGCCCGGGCAGGCCGACCGCTTCCAATACGACTTGTCAATCGACGTCGCCGGCCAACACTACGACCTCAGCTACGGCGAGGACAGCATGCCCGCCCAGCTCAGGCCCCTGGTGGACCGGATGGTCGAAATGGCTCGGAGACCACCGAAGCAATGACCTCGGCCCATAACCGATTGGTGCCGATTCGGTGCCACGGGAGTGTGTCGGCAGGATTCGGCCATGCCCAGCCGTCAGGGCTCGATTGACCCCCCAGAGACTTCGAACCAAGCACCGGGAGACGTTCCGCAATCGGGACGGCGGACGTTCGACAAAACACGACCGCACATGCCGAAAGTCGCACGTTCGTGCCTGACGTCTGCAGGCCGAGCAGTCGAGTGAGTCCCCTTAGACGGTTGACGGACCAAGCGGATCGTTAGCGAGACTGGCGCCGTTGGCAGGGTTGGGCTCCTTCAGTTCGACGAAAATCACATGCGTGTCGGTGTCGCCGATATTGAGGCCTGAATGCTCCTGTGCATCGAGCCACCGCACTGAACCAGCGTTGATCTCGACGTCGACCTCTCTGCCGCCGGAGGCGAGCCTGCGGTTGAAGGAACTCAGCGTGTACATGACGCTGTCAGGGTGCACATGAGGCGTGGTGCCCTCGCCGGGCTTGTCTAAGTACTCCAAGACTCGGACGCGATCGTTCTCGAAAATCACCTTGTATAGGTCCGGGTTCGACGTGGTCGGGTCCAGATTCATTCCCTCATTCTAGAGCCCGTGATTGTCGGCGTCATCGGCCTCGCGTAGGAGTATTGCCTGGCCGCGTGGCCTGCGGTCGGAACCTTCGGTCTTGCCGCCGGCTGACTACGCGGCGCGTCACATTTACTGTTTTGCAAGAGAGGCAAGCCCGGCGGCAACATACGCATCTGCCGCATTTCGCGCGGTGTCACCGGCGCCTCACCTGCCGTTGCAAGGTGACGTGGCCGGGTGTCTTGTAACGGAGCCGTCCCGGTGGCCGATCGTCCTGCGGGATGCTTGAGTCGACGACGGGCACCGGCAGGCCGCTGTCAAAGATTGCGATAAACCGTGCTGCGATGGGCGACCCGCAGTGCGAGAACCACGAGTTCCGCGTCTTTGACCGTGTAGACAACCCGGTAGTCACCGACCCGGATCCGCCAGAGGTCTGGATATCCGACGAGAGGTCTTGCGCCGCTCGGTCGCGGGCCGACGCTCAAGGCGTCGATGGCCTTGACGATGCGGCGCGCTGCTGGCTTGTCGAGCTTGGTCAGCTCTTTGAGAGCCTTGGGGTCATATTGGACGGTGTAGGGCCCAGGTGCACTCACAGCCCGAGTGCCCGAGCCGCCTCATCTGCCGGGACCGCCGCCGTACGGCCTGCCTCGAGGTCGGCCAGCCGCTCGAGAGCGATCCGACCGTCTTCGAGGTCGATCATTGCTTCGTATTGCTCGACGAGCTCGGCTGGCACAATCGCAGCGGCGCGCTGTTGATTGCGGCCACGGGTGACGTAGGTAATCTCACCACCGAATGCAGCCCGGTTCACGGCGTCGGAGAAGTGATCCCTCGCCTGGCTGACGGAAAGTTCGGTCAAATCTGTGCTCATGCCTACATTATGCGCCAGGTACGCCAACTTGGCTAGGCGGGGTGTTCCGCATACGGATCGGCTTGCGAGGAGCGGTGGCGCCTAGGTTGGAGCGGCAGTAGCCGCCGAGTTCGGGCGCGCGACGCCCGCCGAACCACAGTTCCTCCCGGCGAGCCGCGAAACCGAGCGACGGTGCTGCTCAAGCACACCACGTAGGGATCCGCGTTGGCGATCTCGACCGGCAGCGCCTCGCGTGTTCGGCTTGAGACGGGAATGCACGAGGATGTCCGGCAGAACGTGCTGCTCGGCGGTGATGCGCCAGTCCGCGGTAACCCTCGGATCCGCGGGACGGGACAGTCGCCCTTCATGGGTTCGTAGGGAGCGAACCGCCGGGATCGGTCAGCCGACCATGCGTGCCAGGAGCCGCTCGAGCTCGGCCGCGGGGTCGGTGGTGAGACCACCGTGGACCGGGCCTGGCTGGACGACCGTGCTCCGGGGCGCAGCGAGCCAGCCGAAGCGTTGGCCGAGTGTGTCCAGCAAGGGGCGTCCGGGCGCCTGTTCCCCGCGGCAGATAGCGCATACAGCCTGCAGCGTCGCATCAACCGACCCAAGGTCCAGGTCGGGCGACAAGGACCTCAGCCGGTCAGGATCCACGACGAAGGCGCAGTCCAGGAAGTCGACCGCCTGGCTGTGGATGACGACGCCGACGTTGGTGAACTCGTCGCGGTCGACGCGCGGGACGCAGCGCAGTACGACGTACTGGTAGCTCACCAGTGGCGAGGTCATGAGGGACCACCCCGCGGCAGCCACGCCGACGGATTGTCAAGGCGCGCAAGCAGACTCAGGCGGTATGCCGTCCGGACAGCCTCGGCATCTGGCATGGCGTCCGTCGGCTCCAGCCACTCGTCCGGGACCTGGGCAAGGGCACCGTCGAGCAGTGCAGCCAAGACGATGTCGGCGAGGTCGTCGTGCATGGGTGAGAGGTCATCCGCGACGTCGAGCAGCACGTGTTTGCTGGCGTCGAACGGCTGGCCGGCAAACCGCGCGGGGTCGGAGCCACGGTTGGGCCACGAGTGGTGGAAGTACAGTGCGGCCCCGTGGTCGATGGCCCACATCTGGCCGTGCCACACCAACAGGTTGGGGTTGCTCCACGTGCGGTCCACGTTAGCCGTGAAGGCGTCAAGCCACAGGACCCTTGCCGCTTCCTCGGGTGACGGAGGCCGCGAGCCGTCGTAGCCGAAGGAGCCGGGCAGGAAGTCCACGCCGAGATTCAGTCCGACACTGGCCGCCAGCAGGTCCTGAACCTCTTCGTCTGCTTCATACTTGGCGATCCGGGCATCCAGCGTCACCGCGCGCATCTCGGGGACACGCAGCCCGATCGCCCGGCCGATCTGGCCGACGATCACCTCAGCGACCAACACCTTGAGCCCTTGACCCGCGCCACGGAACTTCACGACGTAGGTGCCATCGTCGTCGGCTTCGACGATGCCCGGCAGCGATCCGCCTTCGCGAAGTGGCGTGACGTACCGGATCGCCTGGACGTGTTCGAGCACTCGGACAGCCTAGTGCGACCACGATATGCGCGCGGCCGCGCTCGGGCCACTCCGCGGCACTCTCACTGGCCGACTTCTAGCGGGTCGCCCGGCAGGACCTGCCCGAGGCGGTCACACTGCTGGTGGCTGGTCACTCGATCGTCGAGGGACTAGCCCCGGCGCTGCACCCGCGGTCATGGATGGTAGTGCGTGGGCGGTTCGGTTCGCCTCGGTTCCCGCCGCCGCCGGTGGCAGGCTGACCGCGGTACTCAGCCGAACAGGGCCTTGGCCAGCGCGGTGAATCCGGCGACATGATCGTCTCCGGGAGAGGTTCCCCGCACACCGGCTTCGGCATGGCCGCGCTCGCGATGGGCACACCCTGGCTGGCGCTCTCCGGTGGCCGCTGGTTCGAGTGGTACTTCAACCACGTGCCGTTCCGCAGCATCGTGCCCGACACCCGGCGCTTTCCCTGCTTCTCCCAGTTCATCGCCGACACCCCCGCACCCGACGGCGACGACGGGGACAGGATCCCCAGCATGACCCGCGCCCGGATCAACGACGACCTGCCACGGATCGTCCAGGCCGCCGACCAACTGCTGCGCAACGCTGTTCCCTACGAGCGGTGCCTCGACGACTACGTCCGCGACCTCCTCGCCGCTCACGACGGCGACACGTCAGCCCTCTGGTCCTTCGGCAACGTGCACCTCCAGCACGTCACCGCTCCGAGCTGACTCCTGTCACGGACGCTCCCGCAAGCGGAACCGTCTGTGGGCGCGGTAGGAGGACTCCGACCAGGTCGCAGAGAAGCCTCGGATCACCACAACGGGATCCGCATGCGGGGTTTGGGAACCTCGGCCAGACGGGTGGTTGGGCGATGGATCAAGGGTGTCGACCAAACGCGGCGATCGACCGCGGCGTGCCGTAGGTGGCTGCATCGCCTGGACCAACCGCACGGAGTGGCCCGCATCGAACCATTCTTTCTGCGGTATCGGCAACGCCGCTCCAAGCGGTGATGGAAGTATGGCTGTGTGCCGTTCACACGACTCGTCCAACGCGACGACGCTCCTGCCATTGCCGAGATTCTTAACAGAAACCGCGAGTTCATGGCGCCGACGGAACCTGATCGAGACGAAGGCTTCTATACAGTCGAAGGCCAGTCGCAGATCATCGGATTGGCTCTCACCGAGCACCAGGCCGGTATACGGCTTCCCCATGTGATTCTGGATGACGACGGCAGTGTGGTGGGTCGTGCAACGCTGAACGAGATCGTTCGTGGGCCCCTTCAATCCGCGAGCTTAGGTTACTACGTGGACGGACGGCGCAACGGTCGCGGACTAGCCAGCCGCGCGACAGCTGAGATGGTTTCGATCGCTTTCGGGGAACTCGGGCTGCATCGTGTCCAGGCCGGCACGCAGCCCGAGAACCTCGCTTCACAACGAGTGCTCATCAAGAACAGTTTTCGCCAGTACGGCTACGCCCCGGAATATCTGAAACTCGCCGGCGAGTGGCGAGACGAACTCCTCTTCCAGCGGCTCGCCACCGACCTGGTCGACGAGCCAGCAGCGGACTACCCAAGGACCGCGATTTCACTGCCGTGAAGCTACTTCGTAGCCACGTCCGCGTCGGCGGAGCGCCGAGATGCGGTTCCGTATGCGGAACCTTGGTTTAGGGTCGCTCGTTGGTCGAAGACTTCTCCGCCGGCTGGCGCTGACCGGTACTTCGTTTGCGGATCGGCTTGCGGCACAGCCGAAGGTTGATCGGCCACCCCCTGCGACAGCTCGATCTACGTCGTGCGCCACCCTTCCGGGAAGGCTCGATCCCCCGTTATGACGTC
>DHJN01000231.1:9320-10318 GCA_002404345.1 Actinobacteria bacterium UBA4719
CGGATGCAGCAAGGCATTGAGGGTGGGTTTGCAACGCCCCCCGAGGAGACGACTGTCGACCTGTACAAAGTGATGCCATAACTGCACAGACTCCTCGCGGCTGGACCAGTCTTGGTCGTGTCGCTGAACCATCCCCCACCAGGAACGCACATCCAACGCGGCATAGAGCCGATATTCAAGCACTCGGCTCCTTAGCCCATTCGGCCATGCTCCTGCCATGGGTCGAAGTACGATGGAGCCACAAACTAAGGGGGCGTCGATGGGCTCGTTCTGTGAGGGGGTTCTGTCCTTCTCTTTCCGTAAGGACACTCCGGACTACGTGTTGGCGGCGTTCTCGGCACTCGCCGGTCCAGTCGCGCCGGAGGCCCCATCGCTGCCTCCATCGGTCGAGCCCAACGAGTACGGCGAGATACCGACCGATTTTGCGCAGAACGCGGACGAGATCGGGATGTTCGGGGAGGATCCGTTTCCAGGTGAGCCGTGGCGACACGACTGGGCTGGCCCACTGGGCGGTTCGATGGGGGTCATGTTCGTCGGGCACTCAGAGCTCTTCTGGTCTGAGATGAAGCGCTGGACCCTCTCTGCCCGCTTCTCGCTCAAGGATGACCCGGACCGAATATTGCGGGCGATCGAGTGGCTCGGCCCGGACATCGAGCCGAACGGCCCGGACGGCCCGCTGCTTCTCGGCTACCTCCGGCACGAGTACGAGGTACGGCCCATCCTGGTCTGGCATCGGGATCAGGTGCTGTATGGCGAGGATCTGCGAGACGAGTAGGACGTCGTGTAGACGACTCGATCATCGGTCCGGTCGTTTCCACCGTTCCAATAGCGGAACGGCAAACGACGCAAATCGAGTTGTCGCCGGCGGCGTGACTGATCACCTTCCGCTGTGTCGCATGAGGATCCCCACCTGAAGATCGTTAGGGATTCGGGTCCCCTCGCTGGACCTTCCGCTTCCGGGATCTCAGTGCGGCGTCGGCAATGGCCGTACGATCGCT
>DHJN01000067.1:0-3194 GCA_002404345.1 Actinobacteria bacterium UBA4719
GCCATCGCGAGGATGACGTCGTCGGTGAAAGCCGCCGGGTGCGGGCTGGTGAAGCGGACCCGCTCAAGGCCTGCGATCTGCCCGCAGGTACGCAACAGCTTGCCGAATGCCAGCTTGTCGCCGAACTCCACGCCGTAGGTGTTGACGTTTTGGCCGAGCAGGGTGACCTCGATGACGCCCTGAGCGACCAGCGCCTCGATCTCGGCGACGATGTCACCCGGGCGACGGTCCATCTCCTTGCCCCGCAGGGCCGGGACGATGCAGAACGTGCAGGTGTTGTTGCAGCCCACAGAGATAGACACCCAGGCGCTGTATGCCGAGTCGCGTCGGGTGGGCAGCGTCGAGGGGAAGACGTCCAGGCTCTCGAGGATCTCGACCTCGGCGTGCTTGTTGTGACGGGCACGATCCAGCAGCGCAGGAAGAGAGCCGACGTTGTGGGTGCCGAACACCACATCCACCCAGGGCGCCCTGTCCACGATCATGGCGCGGTCCTTCTGTGCCAGGCAGCCGCCGACCGCGATCTGCATGGAAGGGTTCTTCAGCTTGGCCGGCCGAAGCTGACCGAGGTTGCCGTACAGCTTGTTGTCTGCGTTCTCCCGGACCGCGCAGGTGTTGAACACCACGACGTCCGCAGTCTCCGGCGGATCGGGGACGCCGGCGATGTCGACGTAGCCGGCGGACTCCAGCAGCCCGGAAAGCCGCTCGGAGTCATGAACATTCATCTGACACCCGTGGGTGCGCACCTGATAAGTCCTCATCGCATCGACAACAGTACGTGCTCATCGGCCACGCAGATTCGACCAGTCAGCACAGACATGCGTGGTCAGGTACGTGAAAATCCTTAGTCGGCCAGATGCTCGGGCGCTTCCGTGATGGCCTCGCGGATGACTCCGTAGGTCACGCTCGATGAGTAACCCTTGCGCGCCAGCATGCCGGCCAGACGCCGGGTCTGGACCTCGATGCCCAAGCCGTGCATCGCCCGGAGACTCTTGTCCACCAGCGCCCGAGCCCGATCACGTTCATCCGCATCGGAGATGGAGGCCAGCGCCTCTCTGGCCAGGTCGTCCTCGATGCCCTTGGTACGCAGCTCGCGGGCGAGCGCCCGCTTGGCCAGACCGCGTCCTGCCTGCTGGGAACGCACGAGCATCTGGGCATAGGCCTCGTCATCAACCAGACCGACCTCGGTCATCCGGTCCAGAACGGCCGCGGCCACGTCGGCGGGGCAGCCGCGCTGCGAGAGCTTCTGCCCCAGCTGAGCGCGGCTGCGCGGCGCCATGGCCAGCTGCCGAAGCACGATCTGTCGTGCCACGTCGTGCGGATCCGGCTCCGGCTCCTGATCCTGCGTTTCCATCATCACGCACATCAGAAGTCGACTGGCACGTCTTTGATCGGGACGTCCTTGATCGGCACTGCTTTGACCGGGACGTCCTTGATCGGCACGGCCTTGACTGGCACATCCCTGATCGGCACAGCCCTCACTGGCCCCGCCTTGACCGGCAAATCTTTGATCGGCACTGCGGAGATCGGGTCAACCGGCTGGTCAACTCGCGGACCAATGCCAAGCTTCTCCTTGATCTTCTTCTCCAGCTCGTCGGAGAGGTCTGGGTTGTCCCTCAGGAACGACCGTGCATTCTCCTTGCCCTGCCCCAGCTGGTCGCCCTCGTAGGTGTACCAGGCACCGGCCTTGCGGACGAAGCCGTGCTCGACGCCCATGTCGATCAGGCCGCCCTCACGGGAGATGCCCAACCCATAGATGATGTCGAACTCGGCCTGTTTGAACGGCGGGGCGACCTTGTTCTTGACGACCTTGACCCGGGTGCGGTTACCCACTGGGTCGGTGCCGTCCTTGAGCGTCTCGATGCGCCGGACGTCCAGCCGGACCGAGGCGTAAAACTTCAGCGCCTTGCCACCGGTGGTCGTCTCGGGGCTGTTGTGCACCATGACACCGTCGACGAAGTAGTTGTGTGTGCCGGCCACCTCGATGTCGAACCGATGCATGGAACCCGTCTGCGGCTTGATCTTGGTGGAGTTAATTGTTACAGCCAGCACCCGTGCCGGGACGAGCACCTGGCTCGGCTCGACGAACTGCGACTCCACAGCGAACTGCCCACGCAGCCGCGGGAGCAGCTTGTAGTCCATGGACGGGTGGACGTAGGGCGCCACCAGCTCCAGGAACCTCCTGCTGGCGGCGGTCGTCATCGTCAGCACCGCCTTCTTGGCAGCGCCACGGATCCAGACTTTGCTGTCAACACCGTGGACGTCGCGCAGATAGTCGGCGAGTCGCACCCGGCTCGCCTCGCTCATCGCCTCGACGCAGAACTCGACCCGGCCACTGCCACCAGCGGTGCGCTGTTGCAAGCCCTTGGATCGCTCGGTGAACGAGCCGTCGTCCATAAACCAGACGGCCAGGGCCAACGGGCTCAGCGACTTGAGGTAGTCGTCGGTCAGGTGCTTCTTTCCGTCGCCCCAGTAGACGACATCGCGAAGCTCGCCGAGCTCGGACAACGGCGACAGGTCGACGAAGGCAGCGCCCTTGGCGTTGACCGAACGGCTCTGACCGACGTTGCCGAACAGCGATGCCTTCCAGTCCAGGTACTCGGCCTGTTTTTCGCCGTGTCCCAGGTCGCCATGCCCCATCCGGAAGCGCACACCGTGGCGATCGTGCAGGTTGGGCGCCAGGTGGGCGTCGCCCATCAGGCCTCCCAGCACAACCTGCCACTGCTGGTCGCTGAGCCGAGCCGTCTCGTTGGCGAGCACCCGGTCGCCCGCTATGAGCTCGCCGGCCTCCCGCCATCCCCCAGGGGTGCGGATCAGGTGGTTGTTCGTCGCGGCGAACTGCGAACGACCATTGCCACCAGACCGCTCCACAGTGAACTGCAGGAAGTGCTCGGTCACCCCGTTGTCGAACCAGTTGGTGACGGGACGGTTGACGATCTGATTGAGCTCCACGTCGTAGGTGCGCACCTCGACCGGCAGCCGCTGGTTGACGATCTTGCCGATTTTCTCCGTTGAACCGTCGGCCAGCGTCACCCGGGTGTTGTAGGAAAAACAACCAAACATAATTCCGATTTTTTCGCGGAGCTGGTTGATGAAGATCATCGTCGTGTTGGTGCTGCTGATCGTTCCGGTGAGCTTGCGCAGGGCCTGGGACATCAGTCGCGCCTGCAGACCCACGTGGCTGTCGCCCATCTCGC
>DHJN01000067.1:3251-8875 GCA_002404345.1 Actinobacteria bacterium UBA4719
CGGATCAGCATGTCCGCGATCTCCAGCGCCTGCTCGCCGGTGTCGGGCTGACTCACCAGCAGGGCGTCCGTGTCGACGCCGAGCTTCTGGGCGTAGTCGGGGTCGAGCGCGTGCTCGGCATCGATGAATGCCGCGATACCGCCGGCCTTCTGGGCGTTGGCCACCGCGTGCAGGGCCACCGTCGTCTTGCCCGAGCTCTCCGGGCCGTAGATCTCGACGACCCGACCGCGGGGCAGCCCGCCGATGCCCAGGGCGACGTCCAGAGCGATGGACCCCGTGGGAATGACATCGATGGGGACCCGGACCTCGTCGCCTAGCCGCATCACCGCACCCTTGCCGTGCGCCTTCTCGATCTGCGCCATCACTGCATCCAGCGACTTCGCGCGATCTGCTCCAGCCATGTCCCTCACCTGCCATTTCTGTATAGGGGTCCGCCGTCTACCTGCGACCGACACCTATGCGGGGATGCATCTCGTGTCGAGTCAGACGTTACGAGCGACCACCGACAGCCACACTCATCAGGCGCAGACCTGTGGACTGTGGGACGACCGGGGCAACCCATGGGGGCAAACTTACCCGAACAGATGTTCGATCCAGTCCAGATGGAACGGGACACGCCGGGGACTTCTCCCCGACCGCAGCGCTCAGTTTCACCACAACCGCGGCACGCGTTCACCACGACCAGAGCGCTCAGGACAGGAGCAGCTTTTCGATCCGGCGTGCAGCCCCGACCAGCCCGAGCAGGCCCAGTGCCGCGAGGTAGGCCACGTGCACGAGCAGCCCTGGCCCGACCTCGCCCAGCATCAACGCCCGCTCCAGGGCCACACCGTGATAGAGCGGCGTGGCCTGCACCATCCACTGCACGGCGCCCGGGTAGGTCGCGAGCGGGAAGAACGTTGCGGAGAACAGGAACATCGGCTGGATCGCCAGGGTGACGTAGTCAAAGTCCACCCACGACCGCATGAACGTGGTCGCGAACATGCCGATCGCCGAGAAGGCGAAGCCGATGAACGTCGCGGCCGGCAACGCGAGCAACGCCCACCAGGAATGGACCGCGCCGGCAAAATAGGCGACCACCAGGAACGCCGCGGCATACAGACCACCGCGCATCAGCGACCAGCTGATCTCGCCCACCGCCACGTCCCGCGGTCCCATCGGGGTGGCCAGCACCGAGTCGTAGAGCCTGGCGAACTTGAGCTTGAAGAACACGTTGAACGTCGAGTCGAACACGGCGCCGTTCATGGCCGACGCAGCCAGCAGAGCGGGTGCCACGAAATTCGCGTAGGACACCGACTGACCACCGTCCGTGGTCACGACCTTGACCAGACCGCCGAGTCCGATCCCCAGCGAGAACAGGTAGAACACCGGCTCGGCAAAGCCCGTGACAAGGGCGACCCAGCCGTGCCGGAAGCTGATGATGTTGCGCTCGACCAGGATTCGCGCCATTCCCGCGCCAGCCGGCAGGGGCAGCACCCTCGCGATGCGCGAGGTGAGTCCCCTGGTGGGCGACGGCGGCGCGGGTTGCAAGGATGCTGAGGACGTCATACCACCAGCCTCTTGGTGAAGGTGTGACGAGCGAGCAACCCGCCGATGGCGATCACGAACAGCAGGTATGCCGTATGGCCCAGAACGCCTACCAGGTCAGGTGATCCGAGGGCCAGCGAGCGGTTGGCGTCCACGCCGTGCCACAGCGGGGTGACCCACGCGATCGGTCGCAGGAAGGCCGGCAGCTGGTCGATCGGGAAGAACGTGCCGGAGAACAGGAACAGTGGCGTGATGATGAAGCGGAACAGGATGTTGAAGCCGCCATCACCCTCCTGGGTGGCCGTGAACGCGAAGATCGGCACGGCGAAGGCCATCCCGGTCAGGACGGTGATCGGCAGGGCGAGCAGCACCCACCACGAGCCGAACGACCCGAACAGCGCAGCCACCCCGACGAAGATGGCGGTGGCACCGGTGACCTGCATCGCGACGTAGGTCAGATGGCCGAGCAGGATGTCGTCGATACCGATCGGCGTGGCAAGCATCGCCTGGTACTTCATGTTCCAGCGGATCGCCCCCAGCACCTGGTAGGTCGACTCCCCCATGGCCACCCACATCGCTTGTGCCGCAAGGATTCCCGGCACCACGAAGTGCAGATACGGGACTCCGCCGACGCCGCCCGCGGACTTGTCGACGAGGCTGCCCAGACCAAGACCCATGGACAACACGAAGAGCAGCGGTGACAGGAAGCGGCCGAAGACGCTGCCCAGCCAGGTGCGCTTGTACACCGTGACCCAGCACCCGAAGACCGGGCGCCAGAGAGCGGGCCCCGGTGTTGGCTGCGGTGTCGACGTCGGGGTTGGCTGCGGGTTTGGTGTGCTCACCGATGCGCTCATCAATCCACCAGGGTCCGTCCGGTCAGGTGCAGGAACACGTCCTCCAGGGTCGAGCGGCGGACAAGGGAGGACATCGGCTGGATCCCCCGCAGGTGCACCGCGGCGGCAGCGGCGTCGCCGTCCTCGGCATAGACCAGCAGTCGGTCGGGCAGGACCTCGATGCGCTCACCGATCCCGGCGATGGCGTCTCCATGATGGGCATGGTCGTCGGTGTCGAAGCGGAGCTCGAGGACCTCGCGCGTGGAGAACTCGGTGATCAGCGAACGCGGCGATCCCTGCGCCACGATCTTGCCGTGGTCCATGACGACGAGACGGTCGCACAGCTGCTCGGCCTCGTCCATGTAATGCGTTGTCAGGACCAGCGTCACACCGTTGCGCTTGAGCCGGAACAGCCTGTCCCACAATGCGTGGCGCGCCTGGGGATCGAGCCCGGCGGTGGGCTCGTCCAGGAGCAGGATCTCGGGACGGCTGATCAGGGAGCGAGCGATCGTCAGCCGTCGTTTCATGCCGCCCGAGAGTGGCTCGACCTTGGACCTGGCCCGGTCCTCGAGCTGCGCGAAGTCGAGCAGCTCCGTTGCACGAGAACGGACCTCGCTGCGGGAGAGGCCGAAGTAGCGGCCGTAGATCCAGAGGTTCTCCTGGACCGTCAGCTCTTCGTCAAGGGTGTCCTTCTGGGGGACGACGCCCAGACGCGCCCGGATCTGCGGGCCATGGGTAGCCGGGTCCTGCCCGAACAGTCGAAGCACGCCGCCGGTCACCGGCGAGACGCAGCCGACCATCTTCATCGTCGAGGACTTGCCGGCGCCGTTGGGTCCGAGGAAGCCGAACGACTCGCCCCGCTGCACCGCGAAGTCGATACCGTCCACGGCGGTGAAGTTACCGAAGGTCTTGGTCAGCCCGGTGGCCTGGAGCAGTAGATCAGAGTCCGGATCAGTCACAGAGTGAACGCTATCGCCTTATGGCTACAGGGAATCAACCCGTCCTACCTGGATCCCTGTGCTCCCTGTGCTCCTTGCCGAGCCTGCGTTCCACCGGCACGTCCATGTCAGCGCACAGGGCCAACCAGGTCTCGCGCGGCTTGATGCCTGACTCGAGCGCCTGAAGGGGGGTGCGGTTGCCGAGCGCTGCCAGGACGTGGTCACGCGCCAGGGAATGTGCGTAGGCAGCACCGAACTCGTCGTCCATCAGCCGCCAGAAGTCGCTCAGTCGCACGCGTCCGAGTCTCGCACGCCTGGTCTGGCCGGCCGTATGCCGTCGGCCAGGTGCCACTGTCTGTGTGAGGTGGGAGGCTGGGCTGGTCATGACAAAGGGCGACGTCCTCGAGCGCTTCTCGCCCGCGACCCGAGACTGGTTCAGCGGGAGTTTCGCCGAGCCCACGACAGCCCAGGTCGGCGCCTGGGATGCCATCAGCTCCGGCGCCCACACCCTCGTGGTGGCCCCCACCGGTTCGGGCAAGACGCTCTCGGCCTTCCTCTGGGCGCTCGACCGTCTGGCCACGACTCCCGCACCTGCCGAGCCGCTGCGCCGGTGCCGCGTCCTCTACATCTCGCCGATGAAAGCCCTGGCCGTCGATGTCGAGCGCAACCTGCGCTCTCCCCTGGTCGGCATCGGTCACGCCGCCACCAGGCTTGGCCTTCCGAAGCCCCAGGTGAGCGTCGCGGTCCGGTCCGGCGACACCTCGGCGGCTGACCGCAGGCTGTTCGCCCGCCGTCCCGCCGACGTCCTCATCACCACCCCCGAGTCCCTCTTCCTGATCCTGACCTCAAGGGCTCGCGAGTCCCTGGCCGGCGTCGAGACCGTCATCCTGGACGAGATCCACGCAGTGGCCGGCACCAAGCGTGGCGCGCACCTGGCACTGAGTCTCGAACGGCTGGATGCCTTGCTGGACAAACCCGCTCAGCGGGTGGGCCTGTCGGCCACGGTACGGCCGGTCGAGGAGGTCTCACGCTTCCTCGCGGGGGGTCGACCGGTCACCGTCGTCCAGCCACGCTCTGACAAGCAGTGGGACCTCCAGGTGGTCGTTCCCATCCCCGACATGTCCACACTGGGCGAGCTGACCGACGATCTGAGCGGAGCGGCTGCCGGACCGGAGCGACGAGCCTCGATCTGGCCACACGTCGAGGAACGCATCGTCGACCTGATTGCCCAACATCGCTCGACACTGGTCTTCGCCAACTCACGCCGTCAGACCGAGCGGCTGACCGCGCGCCTCAACGAGATCTGGGAAGAGCAGCTCGAGCTCGATTCCCTTGCTACTCAGGATGATCCGGACGAGACAGTCGCCGACAAGGCGAGCACCCGGCATACCATCGGCGCCGTCCGGACGCCTGCGCAGATGATGGCACAGGCCGGCACGTCCCGGGGCGCGCCCGCCGTGCTCGCCCGAGCGCACCACGGCTCGGTCAGCAAGGAGCAGCGCGCCCTGATCGAAGACGACCTCAAGGCCGGTCGCCTGCCCGCGGTGGTCGCCACCAGCTCCCTCGAGCTCGGCATCGACATGGGGGCGATCGACCTGGTCATCCAGGTCGAGTCGCCGCCGAGCGTGGCCAGCGGGCTGCAGCGGGTGGGGCGGGCTGGTCACCAGGTGGGCGCCGTGTCTCGCGGAGTGATCTTCCCCAAGTTCCGCGGAGACCTGGTCCAGACCGCCGTGGTGGTCGACCGGATGCGTCGCGGCGCGATCGAGTCGATGCGTGTCCCCGCGAACCCGGTTGATGTCCTGGCCCAGCAGATCGTGGCCATGTGCGCGATGGACGACTGGGTGGTTGATGGCCTGGAAGCGTTGGTACGCAAGGCTGCTCCCTTCACCAGCCTGCCCCGCTCGATCCTGGAGTCGGTGCTCGACATGCTGTCCGGGCGGTACCCGAGCGACGAGTTCGCCGAGCTGCGACCGCGCCTCGTCTGGGACCGCGTGACGGGCACGCTCACCGGGCGGCCGGGGGCGCAGCGGCTGGCAGTCACCAGCGGGGGCACCATCCCCGACCGAGGTCTGTATGCCGTGTTCCTCGCCTCCGGCGAGGGCACCGGGCGCCGCGTGGGCGAGCTTGACGAGGAGATGGTGTACGAGTCGCGGGTCGGCGACGTGTTCACCCTCGGCACGTCGGCGTGGCGGATCGAGGACATCACCCACGACAAGGTTCTGGTCACCCCGGCACCCGGCCAGCCAGGGAAGCTGCCGTTCTGGAAGGGCGACGCGCTGGGCCGGCCGGCCGAGCTCGGCCGAGCCGTGGGCGAGTTCGTCCGCGAGCT
>DHJN01000067.1:8981-9374 GCA_002404345.1 Actinobacteria bacterium UBA4719
GAGTTCGTCCGCGAGCTCGGCAGGCTCGGTCCCGACAAGGCGCGGGTCCGGGTGACCGCAACCGGCCTGGATGCCTGGGCCGCGGACAACCTGCTCACCTATCTGGACGAACAGCGCGAGGCAACCCGACACGTTCCCGACGACCGCACGATCGTGATCGAGCGCTTCCGTGACGAGCTCGGCGACTGGCGGGTGGCCGTGCACTCCCCCTTCGGCGCGCAGGTGCATGCGCCATGGGCGTTGTGTGTCGCGGCCAGGATGCGCGAGCGGTTCGGCGTCGACGTGCAAGCCATGCACGGCGATGACGGCATCGTGTTCCGGCTGCCCGACATCGAGTTCGACCCGGCCGTCTGGTCGACCGGCACGGCGTCGACCGGCACGGGAACGACCGGC
>DHJN01000008.1 GCA_002404345.1 Actinobacteria bacterium UBA4719
CTACCAAACTGTTCCACGACTCCCGCTACCCCAGCACCATGGCGAGCGAGCTACCTACCAGCACCGCATTTAGCGCGCCTGAGGTACTGACTCGCTGGATTCAACGCCTAGGGTTTGACGTCACGTAACGGTTCGATCGGCTGCGGAGGCGATCTCGTCGTAGGAGCTGCCCGAGCGAACGAGCGAAAGCGCCCGCGCTTGCTTTTCGATCACGAGCGCTCGAGCGGTACGAGCCATTGCCGACCTGCTTCGCCATCTTTAGTGTCCCGGCCCATGCACGTCACTGGGCAGAAGTGTCAACGGCAACCGAATATTGACCATCTGGCGGCAACTGAATATTGACCAGCTGATCGGTCATTTCGGATCTTTGGTTAGTCGTCTGGTGCGGCCGCCGGTGTGTTGGCGGGGTTCGTTTTCGGTGGTGCCGGCGTTGCGGCGGCGGTAGGCGGCTTGTCGGCAGGCGGGGGTGCAGAAGCGTTGGGTGCTGCCGCGGGTGGGGTTGTGGAAGAGGCCCTCGACGTCGGTGATGATGAGTTGGCCGCAGGATTGGCAGGTGAACCCGGCGCGGGCGTGCCCGGCTGGGTTGGGTGGCAAAGCGTCACGCATTGCGGGTCAGTCCTCGGAGGTGGTGGCAGCAGGGACGCGGCCGAGGTCGCGGTCTTTGAGTCGGTAGCTGTCGCCTTTCAGCGCGATGACTTCGGCGTGGTGGACCAGGCGGTCGATCATGGCTGCGGCGACGATGTCGTCGCCGAAGACTTCGCCCCAGCGGCCGAACTGTTTGTTGCTGGTCACGATCAGGCTGGCCCGCTCGTAGCGGCTGGAGACGAGTTGAAAGAAGAGGTTCGCGGCTTCGGGTTCGAACGGGATGTAGCCGACCTCGTCGATGGCGATCAGCGGGTAGCGACCCAGGCGGACGAGCTCGGACTGCAACCGGCCGGCGTGGTGGGCATCGGCCAAGCGGGCGACCCATTCCGATGCGGTGGCGAACAGGACCCGGTGCCCGGCTTGGCAGGCGCGGATCGCCAACCCGATCGCGAGGTGGGTCTTGCCGGTGCCAGGCGGGCCGAGGAACACGACGTTGTCCTTGGCGGTGACAAAGTCCAGGGTGCCCAGGTGCGCGATGGTGTCGCGTTTGAGCGCGCGGGCGTGCTCGTAGTCGAACTCCTCCAAGGACTTGCGGGCCGGGAACCGGGCGGCCCGGATCCGGCCCTCCCCGCCGTGGGACTCCCGCGCCGAGACTTCGCGTTGCAGGCAGGCGACGAGGAACTCCTCGTGCGACCACGACTCGGCGCGGGCCCGCTCGGCCAGGCGGGACACTGATTCGCGCAGAGTCGGTGCCTTCAGGGCGCGGGTCAGGAACGCGACCTCGGCTGTGGTGTCGCGGGTTGACGTCGCGGCACTCGTCTTCGCGGTGGCCATCACGCGACCCCGCCATCAATGTCGAGGCCCAGGGCGGTGTCGTAGTCGCCCAGGTGACGCTGCTCCACTTCGGGCTCGGTCGCCGGGCGCACGATCTCCAGCCGTTCGCGGCGCAACGCCCGTGCCGCGGCGACGTGTTCGGGGTCCGAGATCGTCTGGTGTTTGGCCCAGATCCGTTCATGATCAGCGACCAGGCGACCCTCGCAGCGGACCCGGACCCGCCCCAGATCAGCGCTGACCTCGATGCGTCGCCCGATCACAGTCGGGTGCACCGAGTAGTCGTTGGAGTCCAAACGGATGTAGTGATCACGGGGCAGCCGACTCGAGTGATGCCAGCCGGTCACCGGGGCCACCGGCGGCAGCGCGATCATCGCCGCCCGATCAGTGTCGATCCGATCCGCGGGACGACACCCCAACGCCCGATGCCGGCGGGTGTTGGCCCGGATCAGGAACACCTGCAGTTGCGTGTTGAAGTCCGCCGGGCAGGTGAACGTCCGCCCGGGCAGGAACGAGCGCTCCAGGTAGTCGTGCAGTCGCTCGACCAGGCCCTTGGCCTCCGGGTCGCGGGGCTTGCAGATGATCACCTTCGTGGCCAGTGTCCCTCGGAAGCCCTGGCAGTCGGCGGTCAGCTCGCTGCGCCGTCCGCGCCAGCGCCCGATCGCTCCCTCGCAGTCCCAGACCAGCACCCGCGGCACCGCACCCAGGGCATCGATCAGCTGCCACCAGCCGGTGAACAGATCCTCAGCCTGCCGCGAGGGGATCAGCACCGCCGAATCCCAGCGGGCATAACCGGTCACCATCGTCAGCACCGGCAACCGCTTCGCGGTCCGGGACTGCCCGAACCCGACCGGCACCTCGATCTCGGGGAACCAGAAATCACACTGCGCGATCTCCCCGGCGACATACGTAGTGCGCGATGCCGGGTCCGGCGGCAAATACACCGGCCGCAACTCAGCAACCCGGGCACTGATCGTGCGGATCGAGTGCGGCCACACGACCCGCTCGGCGATCACCGTCGCCGGCATCGTCGGGTAGGCCTTCAACAACTCCCTGATCCGCGGCTCAACCACGTCCACGATCGACCCGGTGGGCTGCCGCCGATACTGCGGCGGCCCGTCACTGCCCAGCGCCGTCTTCACCGTGTTCCTCGAGATGCCCAGCACCCGCGCGATCTCTGAGATCGCCATGCCTTCTGACCGCCGCAACCGACGGATCTCTGCCCAGTCCTCCACGTGCAACACCTGCTTCCTCCCCAGCTCGGATCAAGCCAGGGTCTCGGGGAAGCTGGTCAATATTCAGTTGCCGCGCGGTGGTCAGTATTCAGTTGCCGTCGACAATCGGACCCTTCGGAACTGCGCG
>DHJN01000248.1 GCA_002404345.1 Actinobacteria bacterium UBA4719
TTCCCGGCCGGCACCCGGACCTGGTGGAAACGGGTCACGCCGTTCTCGAGGCCGCGCAGGCCCATGAAGGCGTTGCGCCGCTCGACGGTAATGCCGGGCGAGTCCGCCTCGACGACGAACGCGCTGATGCCGCCGCGGTGACCTTCGCTCTTGGGAACCCGGGCCATCACGACCAGCAGCTCCGCGATGACCCCGTTCGTCGTCCACAGCTTGACCCCGTCGATGACGTAGGAGTCTCCGTCAAGGATCGCCGTGCTATGCAGTCTGGCCGGGTCGGATCCGACGTCGGGTTCGGTCAACAGGAACGCGCTGATCGCACCCCGAGCGCAACGCGGCAGAAATGCCTGCTTCTGCTCGGGTGTGCCGAAGAGCTTCAGCGGCTCGGGTACGCCGATCGACTGGTGTGCCGAGACCAGCGCCCCGACGCTTGGATGCACTGATCCGAGCAGCATCAGGGCGCGGTTGTACGTGACCTGGGACAGGCCCAACCCGCCGTACTCACGGGGGATCTTGATGCCGAAACAGCCGAGGTCGGCCCAGGCCTTGACGTAGGTATCGGGTATGCGCGCCTCTCGCTCGATGACGGCGCCGTCCAGTGTGGCGCAATAGTCGCGCAGTCGGGCGAGGAACGCGGTGCCCGGCTCGGCTTGGTCGACGCCTGGGCGGGGATGCGGATGGATCAGGTCTAACCGGAACCGGCCCAGAAACAGCTCCTTGGCGAAGGACGGCTTCGACCAGCCGGATTCCCGCGCCTCCTCGGCGACCGCACGAGCCTCGTTCTCGCTGATGTGCGCAGTCGCAGACATGACAGCCCCTCGTTTCTCACGGGTGTTCACCCGTCCTACACCCGTGGAAAGCCGCTGGCTAGGTGTTCGGTCCTCAACGGCGACGTCGGGTTGAGCGCGTCACCGGGGCGAAGCGGACGTGCCAATGAGGATCCACTTGTCACGCGACACGCGATGTTCGGCATAGATCCGAGGGCCCACAGAACTGCAAAACCGGTGTGGCATATACGGTGTGAGCCGTGAGCACACTTCACCTGACCATCGACGCCGACTCGACCACGGCGCCGTTCGAGCAGGTGCGCACACAGATCGCCGCGGCCGTCGCCGCAGGGGAGCTGACCGCGGGGACCAAGCTCCCGACGGTGCGCCGGCTCGCCGCCGATCTGGGGCTGGCAGCCAACACCGTGGCACGGGCCTACCGTGAGCTGGAGGCCGATGCCGTGATCGCCACCCACGGCCGTCGTGGCACGTTCGTACGCAGTGAGATCGTGGACGAGCCAGCAGCCCATTCCTCAGCTGCCGACACCGCCAGAGCGTCCGCGGCTGACTATGTTCACACGGCCAGACGGCTCGGCCTCAATTCACAAGAGGCAGTGCGCCTGGTTGAGAACACCTGGAACGAGGGCTAGTTCATCGCAGCACGCTCGCTGACCACCGACGACGGCTGAGGGTGTGGATGATCCCCCCACCCCTGACATATGAATAACATCCTTGACATGTGACCAAACAGTCACCTATTATCCAAGGTATGGACGCGGTGTTCAAAGCCCTTGCCGATCCGACCCGGCGAAGACTGCTCGACGAGCTCTTCCGAGAGGATGGGCAGACGTTGAGCGCGCTCGAGGAACGCTTCACGATGACGCGCTTCGGCGTGATGAAGCACCTCAAGCAGCTTGAGGAGGCGGACCTGGTGGTCACCAAGCGGCGAGGCCGCGAGAAGCTCCACTTCCTGAACCCAGTCCCGATCCGACTCGTCCACGACCGGTGGGTGAGCAAGTACGCCGAGCCCTGGGCGGCTGCGCTCAGCGACCTCAAGAACAGACTGGAGTAGTCCCATGGAAAAGGTCTTCGAGATCTACATCCGCACCACCCCCGAGCGCCTCTGGGAGGCGATTACCGACAGCGAGATCAGGAGCAAGTACCAGTTCGGCTCCCGGTTCAGCTCGGACTTCACGCCCGGCTCGCGCTTCGAGATGAGCCACCCGGGGGCACCCGGCCCCTTGGGCGAAGGAGAGAATCTCGAGGTCGACCCCCCGCGCCGGCTGGTCCAGAGCATGGTTGCGCTCTGGAGCGACGAGGTGAAGAGCGAGGGCACCTCGAGGGTCACCTGGGAGATCGAGCCAGTCGGCGACTCCTGCCGCCTGACCGTGACCCACGACGAGCTGCGCGACGGCGCGAACAACGAGCTCTACGGCGGTTGGCCGATGATCCTCTCCGGCCTCAAGACGTGGCTCGAGACGGGCGAGCTGCTCACCACACCGGGATCGCTGATGTACGGCTCACCTGCCGATCTCAGCTCGGGCTGACCACGTCGGACCTGGTTCGGGTCTGCTCGACACCTTCCGGCTCCGGTATGCCGTGACCCTCCCACCAGCGTCGCAGCGGGCCGGGGGCCCACCAGTTCGCGGTGCCCAACAGCCGCATCGTGGCAGGGACCAACAGTGCCCGAACGACGGTGGCATCGAGCAGGACCGCGACGAGCATGCCTATCCCGATCATCTTCATGATCACGATGCCGGAGGTGGCGAACCCGCCGATCACCACAGCCAGCAACAGGGCTGCACTGGTGATGATGCGCCCGCTGCGCTGCAGGCCGTTGGCCACGGCAGTCGTGTTGACGCCGGTACGGTCCCACTCCTCACGGACCCGTGAGAGCAGGAAGACCTCGTAGTCCATCGACAGGCCGAAGATGATGCCGAGCATCAGGATCGGTTGTGTGACATCCAGGTACCCCGGTGAGGTGAAGCCAAGCAGACCCGAGAGATGACCGTCCTGGAAGATCCAGGTGACCACCCCGAACGAAGCGCCCAGGGACACAGCCGTCATCACGACGGCCTTGATGGGCAGGACCAGCGAGCCAAACGCCAGGAACAGCAGGACGAGCATGACGACGACCACGAAGGCACCCATCCACGGCAGGTGTGCGCCGATGGAGTCAACGAGGTCAACGGTGCTCGCCGATGTGCCGCCGACCAGAGCGTTGACCCCGGCGCCGGGATCGACGGCACGCAGGTCCTTGACCACCTGCTGCGACTGCTCAGTCTGGCTGTTCCCGGGCCAGCTGACCTGGACCAGGCTCGCCGTGACAGCGCCACTGCCGCGGGTTGCCGCCTGGTCGATCAGCCGGGCCGACGCCACTCCGCCGACCTTGCCGAGCCGGTCGACATACACGCCAAGCTGGCTCGGGCTCGCCCCCGTGACCACGATGTTGGCAGTGGCGGACTCGCCACCAAACAGGCGGGTGCCCAGATCTGCAGCGACCCGACTGGGTGCGCTGGCCGGCAGGACCCGCTCGTCGACGCTGCCCCACCTGGCCGACAGGAGCGGGGCGCCGAGCGCCACCAGAGAAACGACGATGACCAGCAGGTATACGACGGGGCGCCGCATCACGCTGTGCGCCAGGGTCGCCCAGGCGCCGTGAGCATGCGTGAGGTCGCCTCGGGCGGCCTCTTCTCGGGCAACCTCATGGCGGCCCGCCCGGGCGCGCGAACCGCGGCGCCACGGCATACGACCGGCTTCGATCCGGGGTCCGAGGACGGTGAGCAACGCGGGCAGCACGGTCAGTGCGGCCACCATCGCGACCAGGACCGCGGCCACTCCGCCAAAGCCCATCGAACGCAGGAAGTTCTGCGGGAAGATCAGCAGGGACGCCAGCGATGAGGCCACGATCAGCCCCGAGAACAACACCGTGCGGCCGGCGGTCGCGATGGTGGCGATGATGGCCGCGTTGACATGCTCCCGCTCGGTGCCCGGCTGTTTGGCGAGCTCCTCGCGGAACCTGCTCACGACGAACAGCGCGTAGTCGATGGCCAGGCCCATGCCGAGCAGGGTGATGACGTTGATGGAGAAGACGGAGACGTCGGTGACCGTCGTGAGGCCGCGCACGAGAGCGAACGCACCGAAGATGGCTACGGTGCCGACCAGTGCTGGCATCAAAGCGGATACGACGCTGCCGAAGATGAGCAGGCACAGGACGAACACGATCGGCAGCGAGAGTCCCTCGGCGCGGGCGATGTCCCTGGAGATGGTGCTGTTCACATCGCCGAAGACCGCCCACTGACCACCGACGTTGGTGGTCAGCCCCTTGGCGTCGAGGTGGGTCTTGAGCTGGTCATAGAGAGTGGACTTCTGATCCTGCGTGGTCCCGGTCAAGGTCATGATGACCCGGGTCGCGTGCTCGTCCTTGCTGATCAGCGTCGACGACGGGGTCTTGTACCAGGTGGTGACGCGTTGGACAGCCCCCCTGGGAAGACGGCTGATGACGTGTGAGACGGACTCCCTGAACGCCGGGTCGCTGACCTTCATCGACGGGCTGGAGTAGATGACAACAACGTCGGCGTCGTGGCTGGTGAAGGTCGCGTGTTCCTTGGCCAGCGACCGCGCCGACTCGCTGGCCGGCTCGTCGAAGCCACCGTTGCTAAGGCTGCCGAAGACCCCGAGACCGAAGACTGCCGCCACCGCCACGAGGACCAGCCCAGCGATGAGGACGGCCCAGGCTCGTTGGGCCACAGTGCGGCCCCAGGTCTGCATCATGCTCGTTCCCCTATCGCTACCAGTCGCTGGTTACCAGCCATCACAATTGCTTATGGCGTTTACTATGAAGGCTATTAACTTTCGTGTCAAGCGTTTATACTCACGACGTCGAAGGAGGAGGACATGACGACGGAGGCCAAGGACCTGGTACCGGCACCAACCCGGCGGGAGCGGCAGCGGGCAGCGACATACGACGAGATCGTGACGGTCGCTCGACAGCTGTTGGGTTCGCCGGATGCGTTGTCGTTGCGGGCAGTTGCCGCCGAGATGGGTCTGACGGCGCCGGCACTGTACCGCTATGTCGACAGCTATCACGAGCTGCTGATGCTGGTCGGTCAAGCCATCTTCACTGACGTCATCTCGGCCATGACCAGTGCCCGCGACCGACACGGCGATGACGACCCCGGGGCCCAGATCCTTGCCTCTACGGCTGCGTTCCGTGGGTGGGCACTGAGACATCCAGCGGAGTTCGGGCTCATCTTTGCCAATGCCGCGACCGCCGCGACCGCCGAGGCAGCCGATGCCCTCCACCCCACCCACCCGTCATCGCCCGGTGGTGGGGCCCAGTTCTCGGAGTTCTTCACCGACATCTTCCGGCGACTGTGGGACCGCTACCAGTTCGCGGTTCCAGCCGACTCCGACCTCGAGCCGGCGCTGCTTGAGCGACTGCGTGAGCTGCGCGCGGCCGGCACGTTGCCGTGCGACTTCCCGGGCCACCCACTGGGCCTGTCGTGGATCTTCATCCGCAGCTGGACCCGGCTCTACGGCACGGTCACGCTCGAGGTATATGGGCACATGGACCCCGGGGTGATCGCGAGCGGTGCACTCTTCCGCGCGATGCTCGAGGACAACGGACGTGATCTCGGCTTTGGCGACGACTGGCCGCGGCTGCGCGCGCTGGCCGAGCTGGAGATGAGTCGCTAGGCGCCACAACGGTGCTCGAGCAGTACGGCTGACGACAAGGCTATGGGGCACGGCATCCCGTCATCGATCAGGACGCCGACCCCCGCTGGCAGGCGGGCGACCAGATCCTCACCCGTGCAAGCGAACCAGTCGTAGTTGCCCATCACCTGCCGCAGCGCCCGGACCCTCGACCAGACCGGCACGATCGCCGCCCCACCGGGGCGCGACATCACGAACAGACCGGGGCGCACCGGGCACAACGTGTAGACGCGCGAGCCAAGGAATCTCCGGGTGAACTCGTCGACGGCTATCTGGTGTTCGACCAGCTCGTGGATGGCCTGGCCCAGTTCGGTCGCCGCCGCTGGGATCCCTGAGGTCAAGGCACTGGTCACGGTCATGGGTGCCAGCCTGCCGGAGTCCACGATGGTCAACGCAGTTATCCACAGTCACCGCCCACGCTCCCGCTCACGTCCCCGCTCACGT
>DHJN01000167.1:0-1303 GCA_002404345.1 Actinobacteria bacterium UBA4719
GACCGGGGCGGGCTACTGGTCGATCCATGTCTGGCGAACAGGGCGGCCGACTCGGGATTCAACGCGCCAACCTTGTCCAGTGCCCACAGGTCGTATAGATCACGCGCGGCGCCGCGATCTATCCAGGCGGCCGTCTTCCACCCCGCGAACGACAACAACGTAGGCACTCGCAGGATGGCCGGTGGCGCGTCGCGGTACCGCTGCTCGATCTCGCGAGTCTCTGTTGGCCACGGTTCGTAGCCCGCGCCGCGCAGCAACTGAATCTGGATTGCGATGCCGTCCGTCGTGACCGCGACGGCGGGGTCGACATCAGAGTTCCGCGACCATCCTGGCTCCCACGTGATGCGGCCGTGTGTCCGGGCGAGGGCCGTGTTGATGTCCTTGAGGAGCACGTCGGCGAGGCTGTCTCGGTGGTCGACCGCGATCAGGTCGATGTCCTCGCTCAGTCTCTGGTCGAGCAGGTAGGTGCGGCTGAGTGCGGTGCCCCCGAAGAAGATCAGCTCCTCACGATGGTGTCGGCTCAGGGCTGCGAGGATGTGTGAGATTGCGTGGTCCCGGCGCACCTGGGCCTCGGCGACGCCGAAGGTCGCCATGACCTCCGCGAGGTCATTCGGCTGTAACCCGAAGGGCTGCGTCATCGGGCTGCGCGCCGAACCCGTGTGAGGGCCGCCCTCAGTCGCTGCTGACCGGCGAGGCGTTCGAGTGTCTCCTCGTTGCAGCGCGGCAGCAGCGCCGCGATGGCTGCATGCGCCTCGTCAACGACATTGCCGAGGTTTGGTCTGTGCGCGAGATCGAGGACCGTCTGCTCCGCGGTGGTCACAAGACATTGGCCGAGGTCGGTGGTCATCAGCTCAGCATCAAGGACGTCGGTGTCCCGTTCGACGAAGTGAACCAGGCCGTCTCGGTCGCGCAGGACGATGTCGCGACGGTCGCCGGGCACGGCCACGATCGCGATGCCCAGAGCGCGCGGCACGACGTTGTGCAACCGTCCCGCGCTGACGCCCATCAGCACCGCCCGCCCGGCTCCGAGCGCCGCCGTCGCAACCCCTGCAGCCGTCGCTTCGATCGTCGGCCTCCAGTCGGTGCCGATGCGCTCCTGAGGCACGACAACGTAGTAACCGACGGCCACCTTGTGCAGCAGGCCAAGGCGCTCCAGCCGGACCATCTGCGTGCCGGGGTGTGCGTACACCGCAGCCGCGTCGGCGGGCCGGATCGTGCGCATGGGAGCCTGAGCGAACTCGACCGGGAGGCCGGTCCGCCGTTTCGCTGTCGCTTTCACCCTCTGCCTCGATTCCAGTGCGAT
>DHJN01000167.1:1394-3078 GCA_002404345.1 Actinobacteria bacterium UBA4719
GCGAGGGCTCGCAGGCAGGACGCATAGTGACCCAGGCGCTCCGTAGCCCGGTTAGGACACCCGTGAACGAGGAGGAGCCACAATGGAGAAACTGTTGTACCGGGTCACTGAAACGGCGGAGATGCTCGGCCTCAGCCGATCCAAGGTATACGTCCTGATCCAGGCAGGCGTGCTGCCATCGGTCCGGGTTGACGGCTCGCGTCGGATCAGGGCTGAGGACCTACGCGCCTACGTCGCTGCTCTATCCAGCGCCGCGTAGTGGCCAAGCTGAAGGATGGGCTGGTCAAGCGCGGGTCCACGTGGTCGTACGTCATCCGCGTCCCAAATCCGAACACCGGTCGGAGCAGGCCGCTCTGGGTGGGCGGCTTTCCAACCGAGAGTGCGGCGAAGATCGCCCGCGACGAGGCCCGCTACCTGGCGAGGCGCGGCGAGCTGGTGGAGAGGAGCCAGGTCACCCTCGAGGCGTACCTGACCAGTTGGCTCGACGACCACGCTATGACGGTCAAGGCCAAGACCATCAGTGGGTATCGCGAGGCTCTCACGGGGTATGTGGTCCCGCGCATCGGCAGAATCAAGCTGCAAAGCATCCAGCCCACCACGTTGACAACGCTGTACCGAGAGCTCGCCGTCTCCGGGGGCCGGGAAGGTCGGCCGCTCTCGCCAGGAACGATCCGTCAGGTTCATCGAGCGCTTCGCAAGGCACTCAACGATGCCGTTGAGAACGATCGGCTGATCCCGAACAACCCGGCGTTGCGGACCAAGATCCCGAGGGTCAAGACGACCACACCAGGGCAGGTCTGGACGATGGCGCACCTTCGGATCTTCCTGGCGTCGATCCGGACGCATCGGCTTTACGCCTTCTTTCATCTCGCGGCATACACCGGTGCTCGTCGAGGCGAGCTGCTCGCCCTGCGCTGGTCAGAGGTCAACCTTCGCAAGGGAACCGTCACCCTCAAAGCCTCGACCGATGTGATCGACGGCGAGCGGGTGACCGACACTCCCAAGAACGGACGATCGCGCACCATCGCCATCGACCCCCAGACCGTTGCGTTGCTGGGCGAGCACCGCCGGCGGCAGGACGAACAGCGGGACCGGCTGGGTGCGGCGTACCTGGACGCGGGCGACTACGTCTTCACCCGAGAGGACGGCCAGCAGCTGTACCCGAGCACCGTCACCCAGCTGATGAGCCGGTTCATCCGCGACTACAACGAGCCGCACCAACCCGGTCGGCGCGGCCATCCACGCGAGGCCCTGCCGCCCCCTGAGATCCTTCTCCCACCGGCCCGCCTGCACGACCTGCGGCATCTGCACGCCACCACGCTGCTCAGGGCGGGTGAGGCGGTGCACGTGGTGTCGAACCGTCTGGGGCACGCCGACCCGGCGATCACCCTCAGGGTCTACGCCCACGTCATCAACGAGAGCTCACCCCTTCCGGCGATGGCCTTCGCCGAGGCCGTCGCCCGGCTGGACCACGAGGATGACGCTGATGACGCGGACCGCGATGAGTGATGTCACGATGGCTTGCCAGGCTCGCGGCGTAGCGCCTGCCAGCCGCCTCTGTTAGCTGCCCCTGTTAGCAAGGGTGTTAGCAAACCACCGAACAGAGGCCTGGCCCGCTCCTCGACACACGCCAACCAGGGCGCTGACCTGCGGAAACACTGGAGCCGACGGGGGGACTCGAACC
>DHJN01000235.1:0-381 GCA_002404345.1 Actinobacteria bacterium UBA4719
TCGCGGATCCAGGATTGCACTCACATGCCGCGGATCGTTCGCTAGCCCATGTGAGGGCGCCCGCGGGAACCGCTGCTCTCGGACCCGACCCACACCACCGCGCCCCCATCGGAATGGTGCGAAAGTCCACCACCATTGCATACCCCCACCCTCGGCATCCCCACAGGTCAGCGTGCGGACGAGTCCGGCCAGCACGGTGGCGCGGACCCAAACTTCCGCACGTATTCCGCACGGACCTCGACGACGCCCGTCCGCTCTTCCGCGTTTGCGCAGGTCACAGGCCTGCGGCCGATGGCCGTGCTGGCCGACTCATCCACGGGGTTTTGGATACCCCCACCGGGTACACGAAAGGGCCCCCAACCGGCGTTTCCGCAGGTCAGG
>DHJN01000235.1:543-3037 GCA_002404345.1 Actinobacteria bacterium UBA4719
TTCGCGATGGATTTACAGACCAAAGGCGGCAAGCCTGTGACCAGCGACAATACCTGTCCCCCGACAACTTCCGTGCGTATTCCCCACAGATAGCCGGCGACAACCGTCAACAGCCGGACACCCCTGCGAGCAATTCGCGTTCACGACGTCGCACAACGTCGAGCCCGACGCCTCAGACCCAGGCCATCATGTTGAGATCTCGTTTCAGCCCAACTCGACCAGCGCCCAGATCGACGCTTCGCCTCCTGCGACATCATCGCCGAGTGTGCCGGGATGACCCACGGTCTGTCCGATGCGACGCGGATCCTCCGCGAGGTGCAGCATCCTGTGGTCGTCGTCTGTGTAGAAAGCTTCTTGGACAAGATCGCTCAGCCCGGTGGGCTCAACGCCAGCCCGTGATCAGGTCAGCCGACGTTGATCAGGGCTTCTTCTCGCGCTCCGAGTCCAGGCGTCGTGTCCGGCGCGCGGTGACGCGCAACTGTGTGAGCCGGACGACGCCCACGATTGCGACCACGGCAGCACCGGCGACTGCCGCGATGAACAACGCCGTCCCCAGCGGCAGGGATCCGGTGAAGCCCAGGTAGTGCAGCTCGACGACATCCTGGTTCTGCAGGATCAAGATGATGAGCAGCACCAAAAGAACGAGCGCCACCGCTGTGGCGAACCAGGCAGCGGCCGCGCGCGTAGTCGCAAGGGCACTCGGCGAAGGGGTCGCCGGACCCGGGCTCTTCGGCGGGACCTCAGGCCCCGGTGGCTTCGGTGTGGCGCCAGCACTGGGACTCTTTGGCGGTCCACTCGCCTCGGGGGTGGCAGCACCCGAGAGGCTGGGGGTGTTCGCCGCATCGCCGTCGCGGAATGGTGAGGTGCCTGACGTCATGGCTGCTGTCTCCGACCTCTGGTGCGGGGGTCCGCACCTGAATGATACTGCTCAGGCCAGGCCAGGACCGGGTTCGGACACCGTTACGGCCGGGCTCGGCTCGCGCGCCACAGCGACCGCAATGGTCCAACCCGGCATGGCCATCCAGTCGTGCGCTGAAGCGAACCGGCTCGATGGATCTCTCTCGCGGCACCTCTTTGAAGACGTTGGCGCGGGGAAAGGCCAGGCGTTTCTCGGCCACGACGGGGACGGCGATGACGCTTAACTCCGTGAGCATCTCGCAGGTGAGGTCATCGGCCCTCAAGAGCGGCAGGCCGTTACGGTCCCTGGGTGTCGTGAGCCACGGAACGTGGAAGCGTCCTGGTCCCGGACGCCACCAGCACTGCCCCCGTAGCATGAGTCATCGTGTAACACGGTGACCGCTGATTCTGGCGGCTCAGGTAGTCAGCCGAGTCTCACCAGGGAGAAGACAAGCCAAGAGAGCGCGGCGAATCCCAAGAGGCGACGAAAGGGGTTTCACCCCACGCAACACCTCATCCCCCGCCCAAAGCGCGAGGGCCACCGAGGCTGGGCACCCTGGGACGCCGCCTACCCAGCCCCAGGGTGCCCCAGCCATATCACCGCCGACGCCAGCAACCACACCGCGAACTGCCAGTTGTGGAGCTGGGTCAGCGTGATCCGGCCTGCCCGGCTGCGGAACATCCAGTCCAGAAACCCCGTGCGATCCTCTATTGGCTCGGGAGTTCTCAACGACGTACTCCTCCAGGTCGACGTCCTCGCCGGTGACCCCACGGGCTAGCAGTGTTCCGCGTGGATTGCGACTCAATGCGCACCAAGGCGCGACCTGCGCGCCTCGTCGCTGTGCTGGCGGAAGTCAGGGATGGCGTCGCGTTCCTCTTCCGACAGACGGGCGTCATTGGTTTCCTCGGGCGATGCATCGCTGCCTTTCTTAAGCAAGACCGGTAAGAGATCTCCTCCCGGCGCTCGCATGGATCTCCAGCAGGTTGGCGAGCGGCCGCCATGTGGCTGCGAACGCGCCTGTATCGCCGGAGCTACGGAGCAGCGGGGTCACCGACCCTCTCGATCCCTGTCAGAGGAGGAACAGCCAGTCGACCCCGTCAGAGGCGTGGGTCGTCACCCGGCGGCGGATCCACGTAGTCCCCGCTTGTCGTGTGAGGCACAACGTCCGTGTTCCGGGCGGTGCTGGCCAAAACGAGCGAGATGACCAGGCCGCCAATCCCCGCCGCCATGAGGACGACCTCCGTGGACAGGTTGATCCCGCTGACCGATGTCGTTACCGCGAACGTCAGGATCGCTCCGATCGCGATCTATACCAAGCTGGAACCGATTCTCAGCAGCCGTTTTCCTTCATGAGGTTCGTGAACATTTCAAGGTTGACCGGGCCGCAACCCGTACGCGTTTCTCCCGTGCTGGACCGGCCGAGGATGTGTAGCACTCCGACCAGTCGATCGGTTAGGTTTGTTTGTTCCAGGTGTTCCAGGCTCACACGGACCCGTCCACGCAAAGCGGAGAGGAACCTCAGATGATCATTCTTGGAATTGTGCTTGTGGTCGTGGGATTGGTCGCAGGCATACCCATCCTGGAGACCATTGGCGT
>DHJN01000235.1:3181-7529 GCA_002404345.1 Actinobacteria bacterium UBA4719
CGTCGGCGGTCGCAAGCACTACTTCTGACGGGGATCCCACCATTCTGACGGATGCTTCTGAGCAGGGCGGGCGCGGACGATCGTCCAACTTGCCCCCACACGCCATTGATGGACCTGACGAGAACGGAGCCCTGTGATGGGCTGGACCGACAAGCTGAAGAACAAGAAGGACGAGGCGAAGGGCGCAGCCAAGGAGCACACTGGCAAAGCGACCGATGACGAGCAGATGGAGAATGAAGGCAAGACCGAGCAAGGCGTGAGCAACCTCAAACAGGCTGGCGAGAAGGTCAAGGACGCGTTCAAGAAGCACTGACCGTTGTCACCCGGGTCGCTATACCGACAGCGGGTAAGGATCGAGCGTGCCCATCACGAACTGGTTTCTGACCCCTAGCGAGCGCGGGAACCCGTCGACCCAATTGGACACACGTCATCCAGATGGCTCAGCGCGGACTGAGGGCAATCTGGTGCGTCCGCTGATTCATGGTTCGACGTACTTCGCGGAGCTGCACCACCGGGTGTCGCAGATGCGCGACGGTGACCTGTTGATGTTCGTCGACTGGCGCGGTGACCCGGATGAGCGTCTCACTGGCAGCCCGGACTCGGAGGCCGGCAAGGTGTTCGGGGACGCCGCCAAACGCGGCGTCGATGTTCGCGGCCTGGTTTGGCGCTCCCACTGGGACCGCTTCGCGTTCTCCGCCGCGCAGAACCGCCATCTGGGCGATGAGATCAATAACGCGGGCGGCCAGTGCCTGCTCGATATGCGGGTGCGCGGTGGGGGCTCACACCACCAGAAGTTCGTGATCCTGCGGCACAGCGATCGGCCCGAGCGCGACGTCGCCTTTCTGGGTGGCATCGACCTGTGTCACGGCCGCCGTGACGACGCCTCGCATGGGGGCGATCCGCAACCACAGCCGATGGCGGCTGTCTACGGGCCGCGACCGCCCTGGCACGACGTACAGCTCGCCATCAGCGGACCGGCCGTCGGCGACGTCGAGTCTGTCTTCCGTGAACGATGGGAGAACCCCCAGGCTCTTAGCCGCAGCCCGCTGCGCTGGCTTGCTGACCGTGTCCGACACGACAACCCACCGACGACGCCGCTGCCACCACAGCACCCGGACCCCGAACCAGCCGGACCTCACCCGGTACAGCTGCTACGCACTTATCCGCGCCGCCTGGGTGGCTACCCGTTCGCCCCTCAAGGAGAACGAAGCGTGGCCCGCGGCTACACCAAGGTCGTCAACCAAGCACGCCACCTGATCTACATCGAGGACCAGTACCTGTGGTCACCGGAGGTCGCCGCCACGCTCGCCACGGCGCTGCAACGCAACCCCAGACTGCACCTGGTCGCCGTGCTTCCGCTCTTCCCCGACCAAGATGGCCGCATCTCCAAGCCGCCAAATCTGGTGGCGCGTGATGCGGCGATCGCCACGCTTCGCGCGGCAGCCCCGGGAAGGGTTGCGTTCTACGGGCTGGAGAACCCAGAAGGCGTCCCGGTCTACGTGCATGCCAAGGTCTGCATCATCGACGACCAGTGGGCCTCAGTTGGGTCCGACAACTTCAACCGCAGATCCTGGACCCACGACTCCGAGCTCACCGCCGCCGTCTACCACCCTGGTTATGCACGGGAGCTGCGACTCGACCTCGCGCGCGAGCATCTCGACCGTGAGGGGCCGTTGGACGATCTGCACGACCCAACGCGTATGTTCACCGCCTTCGCCGACTGCGCCGCCCAGCTGCAAGCCTGGCATGACGGCGGTCGCCAAGGAGCCCGACCACCAGGCCGGCTGAGACCAATCCAGGACGCTCCTGAAACCACCATCACACGAGCCTGGGCCGCGGCCCTCTGCCGCCTCATCTACGACCCGACGGCCGGCCCATCAAACTCAAGATGCGACGCTCCTTCTGAGGCCACCGGCCCACCTCAGACGCGTTCATGCCGAGGGCGCGACGCCGTAACGCCGTAGGCGGCGATGCCGAGGGCGATAGCAGTGCGCAGCCAAGGCCCGAACGCTTGTTGTCGCAGCGCCCCGTCGAGTCCAGTGGCCTTGCTCGATGACTTAATGCACGGCCGTCAGGCGTCCGTGCATTAAGTGAAAGCCGGTTACATCCGGCGGTAGCGCGACTGGAGCATCGCGAATAGGCCGAAGGCCAAGAAGCCAAGCGCCACGGCCGTGAGAAGAAACCTCCCGAACGGTTGCGCCGGGATCGTCAGGAGGGCGCCGTCCCCCCGGCGCCTAGGCAGGCGTTCGTTTGTCTCACGTCTGGTCTGCGGATCTCCATTCCGGCACGGCCTTCACGTCTGCCCATTTGCCAGTTCGCGGCTGACAGCGGCCGCCAGCTGTCCCCGTAACGGGAACCGCCATCGGTGCAGCCGAGAGCAGCGGCGAGGGCAAGACAGCAATCACCACACGGGGTCGTCAGGAGTCACAGTAAACGGCTGGCCGGCTCTAGCTGCAGATCAGCCCTTGGGCGTGGTCCGTCTCGTTGTTCCGGACGACGCTGGGCGGGCTGGTCCGTAGTTGCCATCGCGTTGTCTGGCCATCCGGGCCGAACAGTTGTCCGCTGGCCAGCGGACGGTGTATGCCGGGCCGGGCCGTGCCCTCCAACTCCGACTCGGGGGCGAACAGGGTTCGGACACGTACCTCGCCGTCGACCCGATCCGCGCAGCTATGGTGCGGCGTCAGCGGCCACAACGGATCATGCTCCCAGTGTCCGCACAGAGCCACGGTGGCCACTGCGCCAGGAGCCCGTTCATCAGCGAGCGGGTCCATGACCGGCACGGCCTCGTGAGCGTCGCTGGATGGTTCGCACGGTCTTCTGACGGAATGTCCGTCGACGTCCATCGTGTGCGAGTGGTTGGGCGCGCCCGTCCAGGGCGGCCACTCCTCTCGGTCCTGCGCCCGATAGAGCCTGGGTCAAGCTCCATCGGAGGATCGGCGACCAACCGCCGGTCCCTTGCCACGCGGGTGATCTCTTCGGGGTGGCACAACCGGCCGACCGAAATCGTCGCCATGATCTTGCTCAGCACCCTCTCTGGGATGTTCTCGAGCATCTCGGTCGCCACCGTATGTGTCCTGGGCTTGCGCGCGTTCATCTGACGGGCGCCCCAGCCTTGGTTGGCCGGCACGAATAAGAGCACGCCCACGATGACTAAGGATCGGTCCTCGCGCGCAGACTGCCGTTGGCGTTGGGAGTCCCAGCTACGTCACCCCGCAACTGAGCTGTTCCACACGCCAGGTCAGCCGGCGCTGGGGCCACGACCGCCGCCGCCGGGCTCTCCTCCGCGGGCGTGATCTTGCGCAACCGGATTGTCCTGTGGTTCAGTCCTTCACCCACGGGTATGGGGCGACCATCGTCGTCACGGTCGTGGCCGGACCCCTGAACTATCTGGGGGTCAACCCCAAGGTCAACTGCCGATTGCCGCAGCCCTCGAGCTGAGCTGGACGCAATTGGGCGGATGGCTTTGGCTGATTTTGACCGTTGTGGTGATCGCCGTCATCGTGGCAGTGGTCGTCATGGTGGGTCGCCAGCGTAAGACGAAACAAGCCGAGCGCGCTGATTCCCTGCGATCGGAAGCAAGGGAGCAGTCCAGTCTCGTACGACAACGTGAGAGTAAGGCGGCCGAGGTTGACGCCCGCGCTCGCGCAGCGCAAGCCGAGTCAGATGTCAAGGCGGCGGAGGCAGAGCGACTGGCTCTGACGGCCGAGCGCCAGAAGGCTGAGGCGTTCCAAGCAGCGTTCCGACGTCGACGACCAGTTCCGCAAGGCTGACGCGGTCGATCCTCATCGCGACAACTCGCTCGCAGTGGAGGGCACCACCTCAGATAGGTCCGGGCCAGACCTCCCCACCGGACACCAGCACCACCGACGACAGGGATGCCGAAACGCCGCGTTGATGCGCAGGTACTGAGGAAGCAGGCCATTCGACGCTCCTATGTTTAGATCGAGGCGAGGCAGCGGCGCGGCGGAGGCAGGACTGAGGTACTGAACCCGCAGGACCCTACTGAGCGAACGGCATCAACCCGCACGACGTCCAGTCCGAAACCATCCGGATGGCTATCCGCTTGCGAAGTTGCAGGTTCACCGGGACATGGGGCGCCACGCCCCCGTCCGGTCTGAAGTGCTGCGTTAGGAGCAATGCGCTGCCAACCTAGGGCTATGCAACGTGATTCGGCGAGCCATCAGGGTGTTCCGCGATTGTCCACCTCAGCACGCACCAAACTGCTGGTGTCTCTTGGCGCAGCGATCATTGGCGGCGCAGCCGCTGCGGAGGTAGGAGCGGGCCGGTCCGCACCCTTGATCGGCTGGGACATCCTGGCAGTGGTCTTCTGTGCCTGGGTGTGGTCCAC
>DHJN01000155.1:0-9447 GCA_002404345.1 Actinobacteria bacterium UBA4719
TCGTTCTGACGGTCGTTCTGACGCGGTGCGCGCCCGTCGTCGCTGGCGCCTTCCTCACGTGGACTGTCCTGCGAAGCAGGGGAAGCCTGAGAGGTGTCTGGCGAAGCCTGGGCAGCGGTGTCCAGCGGAGCCTGGTCAGCGGCGACCGGCGCGGTGCCGTCATCAGCCGGAGACGTTCCGGCGGGACGCTGTGCCCGACGGGAGATGCGCGCGGGGTGCTCGGTGGCGGCCGGCGCCACGTATGCCGCAGACGGGGGCGCCGATTCGATGGAGGCCGATACGACCGAGGCCGACTCGACGGAGGCCGGTGCCACTGCGACGGAGGCCGGTGCCCCTGCGACTGAGTCCGCCGGCGCCGAACCGCCGGACTGGCGGCCCTTGATCGCGGTAACCAGGTCGCCCTTGCGCATCTTGGCGATACCGGTCAAACCCAGGCTGCCGGCCAGGCCCTGGAGCTCCGCCAGCTTCATGGAGCTGAGGCCGCCGGCGCGCTTGAGTGTCTCGTCGGCGCCACTGGTGGGCACGCTGGCGAGATAGGTGGTGTTTGTCACGAAGGACCTTTCCCCTCGTATTCGGTCCACGCAGAGTGCCGGACCGGGGATGTGGTGTCAGGCAAAGCCCTGACGTGTGGGAAACCACGTGAGCCGGCGTGAAGACGCCGCGTGCATCCTGGAGGCGCATGCATCCTCAAGGCGCACTACGTGGTGGTTGACGCACCTGTAGTGATCTGCTCGATCAGAGACGATCGCCGGTAACCACCGGGGTGCAGACTCAATATAACACCACTCCCTACCCTCTGTGGCTTGGGTCCGCAAGTGTCGGAACTTCGGCGCTGCAGGAACGGATTCCTTCCCCCGGCACCTCACTTTTCAGGCCGAGAGCCTTTCGAGGCTGGCGCCGGTGACCGGGATCCCGGGCTCGAGCACCCGCCATGCGGACGGGTCGCCCACAGCGCGGGCGTCCTCGATCTGCGCCGCGGTCGTCAGGACGAGCACGCTGGGCCCGGCACCGGAGATCACGGCCGCGTGTCCCTTGCCGCGAAGGGCATCGAGCAAGGCCATCGAGTCCGGGAAGGATGCCCGTCGCTGTTCCTGGTGCAGCCACTCACGCGTGGCCGCAAGCAGCAGGTCAGGGCGACGGGTGACCGCCTCGACGAGCAAGCCGGCCCGGGCAGAGTTGCGGGCGGCCATGCTATGGGAGACCCGGGCGGGCAGGACCGCACGCGCAGTCGCCGTCGACAGCTGGGTTGCGGGCAGGAACACCAGCGGTATGACGTCTGCGCTCACCTCGAGCTGAACCGAGTGGATCTGCCCCGGGTCGAGGTCGTCGGTCCACGACAGCGTCATGCCGCCGTACACGCTTGCGGAGGCATTGTCGGGGTGGCCCTCGAGGGCAGCAGCGAGGTTGTTGGTGAAGGTCTGGTCAAAGCCGCCGAAGCTTCCGAGCGCCCTGCCGTGCCCGGTCGCCAGGTCGCACAGTCCTTGCGCAACAACGATTCCGGCCACTATCGAGGTCGCGGACGACCCCAGGCCTCGACCATGCGGGACGGCGTTTCGACAGCTCAGGTGCAGGCCTGCAGGGGGCTGGACCTGTAGCTGCTCCCAGGCCCGCAGCATTGACTTGTGAACCAGGTGCAGCTCGTCGCGCGGCACGTCCGCCGCGCCCTCGCCCTCGACGTCGATGTCCAGACCGGGCTCGGCGGTCACGGTCACGACGTACTCGTCCCAGATTCCCAGGGCGAGCCCGACGGAGTCGAAGCCCGGGCCGATGTTGGCGCTGCTGCCGGGGACCCGGACGCGGACCGACGACCCTTTCACGAGACTGACCAGACTGACCATGTCGACCACCTCAGCCACGGCTCAGCCCCCGAGTCCGAGGGCGTTGGCCGCGCTGAAGGCGTCGAGCGACACCCGCGTCGGGACGATCTCGACGCCGCCGGCGTCCTTCAGCGCCCACGCCGGGTCCTTGAGCCCATGGCCGGTCACGGTGCAGACGATCCGCGCACCCGCGGGGACCAGGCCGGCTGCGTGCGCGGCGAGCAAACCAGCAACACTTGCCGCGGAGGCGGGTTCAACGAAGATGCCTTCCCTGGCCGACAGGAGTCGGTGTGCGGCCAGGATCTGCGCATCGGAGACGGCGTCAATCAGCCCGCCCGAGTCGTCACGTGCTTCCACAGCCTGCCGCCACGAGGCAGGGTTACCGATCCGGATCGCGGTGGCGATGGTCTCGGGATGGTCGATCGGGTGGCCCCTGACGATCGGTGCCGAACCCTCGGCCTGAAACCCCCACATCCTGGGCAGCTGCGTTGCCGGGCCGGGTTGTTCACTGTCGCGGTGGTACTCGCGATAGCCAAGCCAGTAGGCCGTGATGTTGCCGGCGTTGCCGACGGGAAGGCAGTGGATGTCGGGTGCGTCGCCCAGCACGTCGACGATCTCGAAGGCCGCCGTCTTCTGGCCCTCGATCCGCGCCGGGTTGACCGAGTTGACCAGCTCGACCGGGTAGGACTCGGCCAGCTTGCGGGCCAGGTCCAGGCAGTCGTCGAAGTTGCCGTCCACCTGGAGCAAGGTGGCACCGTGGGCGATGGCCTGGCTGAGCTTGCCCATCGAGATCTTGCCGTCCGGCACGAGCACGCCGCAGGCCATACCCGCCTTGGTCGCGTAGGCGGCCGCCGACGCACTGGTGTTGCCGGTCGAGGCGCAGATCACCGCCTTGGCTCCGTGGCCGGCGGCCACCGATATGGCGGTGGTCATGCCACGGTCCTTGAACGACCCCGTCGGGTTGAGGCCTTCGTACTTGACGAAGACCTCGGCGCCGACGAGCGCTGAGAGGTGCTCCGCGGGAATCAGGGGGGTACCGCCCTCCCCAAGGGTCACCACCGGTGCCCCTGCCAGCGAGGGCAACCGGTCGCGATACTCCTGGATCACTCCGCGCCAGTGGTGGGCCGTCGCAGCCATGGTCACTCGCCTTCGACGCGCATCACCGAGGTGACCGCGCGGACTGTGGACAGGGCGGCCAACGCATCGACCGTCGCGGACAGAGCAGCATCAGAGGCCGTGTGGGTGACCACGACCAGGCTGGCGCGCCCCTCGTCCGGGCTATCCGGATCGGGGGAAAGAAGCTGTTGTCGAACGGTTTCGATCGACACGTTGTGCTCGGCGAAAGCCAGTGCGACCTGGGCCAGCACACCTGGGCGGTCGGCCACATCGAGGCTGATGTGATAGCGCGTCATGGCCTGACCCATCGAGAGGATGGGGAGCTCCTGGTATGTCGACTCACCCGGCCCGCGACCGCCCACGACCTTGTGCCGGGCCACCGCGACAACATCACCGAGAATGGCAGAAGCGGTCGGATCACCACCGGCACCCTGGCCGTAGAACATGAGCTGGCCCGCGGACTCGGCCTCGACGAAGACCGCGTTGAAGGCTTCGCGGACTCCGGCCAGCGGGTGCGTGCGGGGGATCATCGCAGGGTGGACGCGCACCGAGATGCCGCCTGCCGAGTCATTGCCAGCTTTTGAGTCACCGCCGCCTTTTGAGTCACCGCCGCCTTTTGAGTCACCGCCGCCACTGCTTGGGATGCGCTCGCAGATGGCCAGAAGCTTGACGACACAGTCCATCTCACGAGCGGCTCTGATATCGGCGGCGCTGACGTCGGTAATGCCCTCGCGATACACGTCCTTGGCGCCGACGCGGGTGTGGAACGCCAGCGAGGCCAGGATGGCGGCCTTGGCAGCGGCGTCGAATCCCTCGACGTCTGCGGTCGGGTCGGCCTCGGCGTAGCCCAGGGCCTGGGCCTGCTCGACCGCGTCTCCGAAGCCCGCGCCGGTGGTGTCCATCTTGTCCAGCACGTAGTTGGTGGTGCCGTTGACGATGCCCAGGATGCGCCGGACGTCATCCCCGACGAGCGACTCGCGCAAGGGGCGCAGCAGGGGGATGGCCCCGGCGACCGACGCCTCGTAGTACAGGTCGACATCGCACTCTTGGGCCGCCTGGTAGAGACGCGGGCCGTCCTCGGCCAGCAGTGCCTTGTTGGCCGTGACGACGCTGGCGCCGTGCTTCATCGCTGCCAGGATCAGGCTGCGGGCCGGCTCGATGCCACCGATGACCTCGATGACCACGTCGGCCCTGGTGACGAGCTCCTCAGCGTCGGTGGTGAACAACGAGGCATCGACACCGGTCTCTGAACGGTTCTTGTCCGGGCGTCGGACGGCGACACCAACGATCTCCAGAGGGCAACCGATCCGCGCCGTCAGGTCCCCGGCATTGTCGGTCAGCAGCCGCGCCACGGCAGTTCCGACGACGCCGCATCCGAGCAGGGCGATGCGCAACGGCCGCGTCCGCGTCTGTTTGACGGTTCGGTCGGTCTGGCTCACGATCGCTCCCTTGTCCGGATCGGGTCCGGATCGGGTCCGGACGCGTGCTTATCCTGCTGGCGTGCTCATCCTGCCGGTCGTCCACCCTGTGAACGCCGGTCGTTCCGGCATGCGGTCAGTCAACGTCCAGCGCCAGGAGGTCCTCGATCGTCTCGCGCCGCACGATCTCGCGCGCAGCACCCCCCCGAACGGCGACCACCGGCGGGCGTGGCACGTGGTTGTACTGGCTGGACAGGCTCCGGCAGTAGGCACCCGTGACTGGCACGGCCAGCAGATCCCCGGCCCGGACGTCAGAAGGCAGGAACTCGTCCTTGACGAGGATATCGCCACTCTCACAGTGCTTGCCCACGACGCGGGCCAACGTCGGAGCGGCCTGGCTGACCCGGCTGGCGATCGTGCAGGAGTAGTCGGCATCGTAGAGCGCGGGGCGGACGTTGTCGCTCATCCCCCCGTCGACGGCGACATAGGTGCGAGTCGCGTCGCCATCAAGGAGCACCTCCTTGACGGTCCCCACCTCGTAGAGCGTGAACGTCGAGGGCCCGGCGATGGCGCGTCCGGGCTCGACCGAGATCTTGGGGATGGGCACGCCATCGGCTCGGCACTCGCGCTCGATGATCGCCGCCATGCCGGTGGCCAGGTCGCGCGCTGACCATGGGTCGTGCGCGGTGGTGTAGGCGACGCCGAAACCGCCACCGAGATCGAGCTCGGCCAGCCGGATGCCATGCTCGCGAGCCACGTCAAGGTGCAGCCCGAGGACGCGTCGGGTCGCCACCTCGAAGCCGCTCGTGTCGAAGATCTGGCTGCCGATGTGGGAGTGCAGACCCAGTAGGGACAGGTATGCCGGGTGCTCCAGGATGCGACGAACCGCGTTCGCCGCCTCTCCGCCGGCGAGGCTGAAGCCGAACTTCTGATCCTCGTGGGCGGTGGCGATGTACTCGTGGGTGTGGGCCTCGACGCCGACCGTGACCCGGACCAGGACCGGTGCGATGAGACCGAGTCGCTGAGCTGCCGCGGCCACCCTCTCGATCTCCTCGAAGGAGTCGACCACGATGCGACCAACTCCGTATCGCAGCGCAGCCTCGATCTCGGCCACGCTC
Organism: Actinobacteria bacterium UBA4719; assembly: GCA_002404345.1. Taxonomy (GTDB): domain Bacteria; phylum Actinomycetota; class Actinomycetes; order Actinomycetales; family Dermatophilaceae; genus UBA4719. The sequence continues at coordinate 5,470 of DHJN01000155.1, forward strand.
TTGTTGTTGCCGTGGAAGCCGATTCGCCCGCCCGGAAAACCGGCTCGGATCGCCACCTCCAGCTCGCCGCCGGAGCAGACGTCCAGGCCCAGGCCCTCCTCACCAATCCACCGCGCCACGGCTGTGCACAGGAACGCTTTGCCGGCGTAGTAGACGTCGGCGCCACCGCAGAGATCCTGGAAGACCTCGTCGAAGGCCGCCTTGAACTCCCGCGCACGAGAACGGAAGTCGTCCTCGTCAATGACGTATGCCGGGGTGCCGAACTCGCCTGCGATGTCGCGGATGTCGAGGCCACCGACGGTCAGCGCGCCCGCGTCGCCACGCCGGACCGAACTCGCCCACAGCGCCGGGACCAGAGCGTTGACGTCCTGCGGCGGACGCAGCCACGAAGGGCCCTGATGTCCGCCCTCAGCGTGCAGCGCACCGGCCTCATGGGCACGCATCAGAGCCGCTCAGGGGCCGAGACCCCAAGCAGGCCAAGGCCATTGGCCAGGACGACCCGGGTGGCCTCGTTGAGGCAGAGACGGGTGCGGTGCAGGTCGGTGATCTCCTCGTCGGCCTCCCGCGGGCGGACCCGGCAGTCGTCATACCACTTGTGGAACCGGCCGGCGAGATCCTCGAGATACCGCGCGACCCGATGTGGCTCGCGCAGCTTGGCCGCCTGGGCGACGATCCTCGGGAAGTCGCCCAGGATCGCCAGCAGCGCGGCCTCGGACTCGTGGGTGAGCAGCGACGGGTCGAACCCGTCGGCGAGGTGCACGCCGTCCTCGGCGGCCAGCCGGGTGACGTTGCACGTCCGGGCGTGGGCGTACTGCACGTAGAAGACCGGGTTGTCGTTCGTGCGCTTGCGCAGCTCCTCGCCGACCAGCGAGATCGGCGAGTCGGCCGGGTATCGAGCCAGGGAGTAACGCACGGCGTCGGCACCGATCCACGTGATCAGGTCGCGCATCTCGATCATGTTGCCGGCGCGTTTGGCCATCCGGGCCCCGGCGATGCTGATCAGCTGGCCGATCCGGATCTCGATGTTGTGCTCCGGGTCGTCACCGGCACAGGCCACGATGGCCTTGAGCCTGTTGACGTATCCGTGATGGTCGGCGCCGAGCATGTAGACCTTCTCGGGAAAACCGCGGTCCTTCTTGCTCAGGTAGTAGGCAGCGTCAGCCGCGAAGTAGGTCGGCTCATCGTTGGCCCGGATGAGGACCCGGTCCCGGTCGTCGCCGAAGTCCGTGGTCCGCAACCAGACCGCGCCCTCGGAGTCGTAGACATGCCCCTGCTCGCGCAACCGCGCCACGGCCTGTTCGACCGCCCCGCTGTCATGCAGCGAGGTCTCGGAGAACCATACGTCGAAATGAACGTCGAACGAGGCCAGCACCTCACGGATCTCGGCCAGCTGCACCTGGTAGCCGAGGTCCCGGCAGACCTGACGCGCATCTGCCTCCGGGAGATCAAGCAGGTCCGGGCGGCTGGCCAGCACCTGCGCGGCGATCTCCATGACGTACTCCCCCGGGTAACCACCCTCGGGCACGTCCCTCCCCCTGGCCCGGGACAGCACCGAGATCGCAAACTTGTCCATCTGCGCACCGGCATCGTTGACGTAGTACTCGGCGGTCACGACAGCACCCGAGGCCGTCAACAGCCGCCGGAGTGCATCCCCCAGCGCCGCCCAGCGGGTATGCCCGATGTGCAGGGGCCCGGTCGGGTTTGCCGACACGAACTCGAGGTTGATCACATGGCCGGCCTCGGAGTCGTTGTGCCCATAGGTAGCTGCGGTCGCCACGATCGTGCGCGCCAGCTCTCCGGCTGAGGCGGCCTCGACGGTGATGTTGAGGAAGCCAGGCCCTGCGACGTCGACGGCCTTGATGCCCTCGACGGCAGCCAGACGGGTGGCGAGGCGCGTCGCGACCTCGCGGGGCGGCATACCGGCCCCTTTGGCAAGCTGTAGCGAGACGTTGGTCGACCAGTCGCCGTGCTCGCGGTTCTTGGGCCGTTCCACGCGCACCTCGTCCGGCACGTCCACAGCGAGCTCGCCGGCGGCAACGGCTTCGGCGAGAGCGGTGCGGATGGCTAGCGCAAGCTGTTCGGGGGTCACCCCCGAGATTCTAGCTAGGGGAGTGGCTGTGCTGGCTCGACCCCGCCTCCGACGCTCTTGCCCGCGGCCAGGGCTCCGATGAGTGCGAGCAGCTCACCCGGGTCGAACGGCTTGGCCACGAACCCGTCGACAGCAGCACGCTCGGCATGCAGGCGGTCGCTGTTCTGGACCGACGCCGTGACCATGACGATCGGGATGTGCGCGAGTCGGGGGTCGGCCCGGATCGTCGACACCGTCCACCACCCGTCCCGCCGCGGCATGATGGCGTCCAAGGTGATGACGTCGGGCAGCGGCCGGGTCGTGTCCCAGAGGATCTCCAGCGCTGCCTGCCCGTCTTCGGCCTCGACCACCTCATAACCCTCGAGTTCGAGGTTGACCCGGATCAGCCGCCGGATCTGCTCGGTGTCATCGCAGACAAGGACGCGCCCGCTGCCACCACTCGGGTCCCCGACGGGCACACGGTCGTCACCGACGGGCACACGGTCGTCACCGACGGGCACACGGTCGTCACCGACGGGCACACGGTCGTCACCGACGGGCACACTTTCACCCTCGGTGGAACGGCCCCATTCCATGGTTACCACCCTAGGCTGCTAACCTCAGCGGCGCATCAACCCGGTGAATTCTGGTGGATAATCTGGGCCAGGCCACTCAACAGGGCCCGACCCGCCACTCAACAGGGCCAGGCCACTCAACAGGACCATTGGCCCCCGTAGCTCAGGGGATAGAGCGCCGCCCTCCGGAGGCGGAAGCGCAGGTTCGAATCCTGCCGGGGGCACCAACACCATACGAACGGCCCGGACCGGGCCCGCGCCGGCCGATGAGACGCCGTCATCCGCCGCTACCGCCACGGTGGACTTGACCATATAAAGACAAACGCTCACCGGAATTGATGACATCTTCGGCGTAGTGTCAGTTGTCAGAGTTTCGTGTTTCTGCCAGTTTCGAGTTATCTGCCACAGCTCGAAGGGGAACCAGATGTCTTCGCGGACGATGAATTTCGAGAGCCTGCTAGAGGCGGTTCCTGATGCCATGGTGGGGGTGGACCAGGCGGGCGTGATCCGGTTTGTCAATCACCAGACGGAATCGCTGTTCGACTATGACCGCGATGACCTGATCGGCCAGCCCGTCGAGACACTGGTGCCGGAGTCGTTCCGGCAGGTCCACACGGCGCACCGGGAGGGCTTTTTCGCAGACCCTGGGACTCGCTCCATGGGACTCGATCTGGAGCTGAGCGGACGGCACCGGAATGGCACCGAGTTCCCGGTGGACATCAGACTGTCCCACCTTGACACCGAGGACGGCCCGTTGGTGATCGCGGCGGTACGCGACCTGACCGAACGCAAGAAAGCAGACGATCGTCACCACCGGGTGGGCCGGCTGGCGGCAATCGTCGAGTATTCCGACGATGCCATCATCGGGACGACGCTCGACGGGGTCATCACGAGCTGGAACCCGGCCGCCGAGAGAATGTACGGCTACTCGAGCGAGGAGATCATCGACCAGCCCATCCTGCTCATCACTCACGAGGATCGAACCGATGAGATGAACGCCATCCTGTCGAAGATCAAGCAGGGTGAGCATGTCGATCACCTTGAGACCATCCGGGTCCGAAAAGACGGAACCGCGATCCCGGGCTCGCTCACCGTCTCGCCGATCTGCGACCGGGAGGGCGCGGTCGTCGGCGCATCCACGATCACCCGCGACGTGACCAAACGGACGGAGGCGTTCGAAGCCGCGCGGAGCATGATCGAGTCGAGCCTGGACTCACTGGTCTCAATCAGCCCCGAAGGCAAGATCACCGACGTCAATGAGGCCACGGTCAAGGTCACCGGCGTCCCCCGCGACAAGCTGCTCGGGACCGCTTTCTCCGACTACTTCACCGAGCC
>DHJN01000155.1:9552-14650 GCA_002404345.1 Actinobacteria bacterium UBA4719
ATGGCGGTGGACTACCCGCTGACCATGCGCCACCGGGACGGGACGCTGACCGACGTCCTATACAACGCCTCGGTCTACCGCGACGCCAAGGGCAACGTGCTCGGCGTGTTCGCCGCCGCACGCGACGTGACCACACAGAAGCAGGCCTTCGAGTCCGCCCGGAGCATGATCGAGTCGAGCCTGGACTCACTGGTGTCGATCAGCCCCGAGGGCAAGATCACCGACGTTAACGAGGCCACGGTCAAGGTCACGGGCGTCCCCCGCGACAAGCTGATCGGGACCGACTTCTCCGACTACTTCACCGAACCCCAGAAGGCCAGCAGGATCTACCAGCGGGTGTTCGCCGAGGGGATGGCCGTCGACTACCCGCTGACCATGTGCGACCAGGACGGGACGCTGACCGACGTCCTGTACAACGCCTCGGTCTACCGCGACACCAGCGGCAACGTTCTCGGCGTGTTCGCCGCCGCACGCGATGTGACCAAACAGAAGCAGGCCCAGCAGGAGATTGCCGCGCAGCAAGGCAAGGAGCTGGGGCGGCTGGCAGAGCTCGAGCGGTTCCAACGGTTGACAGTTGGGCGTGAGCTCAAGATGATCGAGTTGAAGAAGGAGATCGAGTATCTCAGGATGCTCGGCTTGGGTGAGCGAGGCGAGTCCAGTGGGGAGCGCTGATTCGATGGTTGTGGAGCACGCCGGCGTTGCCGAGCCACGGCCGAAGAAGATCCTTGTGGTCATCGAGGACGACCCAGACGTTCAGTCTCTGATAGAGGCTATCTTTTCCATGGATTCCCGCTTCACCGTGGCTCGCATGGCGGAGTCCGCCGAGGATGCCCTTGAGGCGGCGCAAGCGACAGCGCCGGAGATCATCGTGCTTGATCACGGCCTGTCCGGAGAGCTGACCGGCCTCGATGCGGCGCCGAGGCTCAAAGAACTGGCTCCGCAGGCGAAGATCATTCTGTTCACTGCCCATGCCGAGCTCCAGGCCCGAGCTGACGATGAGCCCGCTATTGACGCGTTCTTGCTCAAGACCGAGTCCGCGCAGCTCCTACCCGTGGCTCAGCAGCTGACCGGTTTGGGCGCGCCGCCCAGCTGACGTCGCCCCTCCGCCCAGCTGACTTCCCCCCGCCGTCCCCTCCGCCCTCGCCCCATCTCGTGAGGTCGCACTAACCGACTCAACGAAGTCTCCTTGAGTCGATTCGTGCGACTTCATCGCACGAATGCCGCGTCCGTTTCACTCGGGCCGGTTCGCGCCTGTGGATGACGCCACGATGAACTCTTGATTCGGGCAGTCTCCGTCTATGCCACACCGAACTCCATTGCCGCCAGAGCTGGGCCGCCGACCGTTCACGGTTGCCGAGGCGACAAAGGTGGGCCTCGGAGAGGGGCGTCTGCGCGATGTCCAGCTGTCTCGTCCGGCTCACGGTGTGCGTCGGCTGGGACCCGCCGAGAGTCTGGCCCAGCTTGCCGAGGCCACAAGGTTGGTGCTCCCGGTCGGCAGCGCCTTCTCGCACCTCACGGCCGCTCGCATTCTGCGGCTGCCCGTTCCTCGTCGCTGGGCGCCGACAGAGCCCTTGGACGTCATGAACATCACAGCCGCCCCAAAGATTCGCCGAGCCGGTTGTGCCGGACACCGTGGTCTGGAGTCCAGACGGGTGGTGCAGCGCAACGGTATGCGCGTCGTGAGCCCTGAAGACACGTGGTGCGATCTCGTGGCGACTGAAGCCCTGGATCTGGACGAGCTCATCGTGCTGGGAGACGAGGTCGTCCACTACCGGCGCGGCATCTCGTCTGCCCTCCTGGACGAGGCCGTCCGGCGACGGCGGGGCGGGCGGGGCAGACGGCTCATGGCTGAGGCACTGCCCCACCTGAGGCCACATAGCAACTCGCCGATGGAAACGAGGGCGCGTCTGCTCTTCCTGCGCGGCGGGTTGCCGGAGCCGGAGCTCTACGTCGTCATCAACGACCGGTCCAGCGGCCAGTGGCTGTCGGACTCGGACTTCGTCTGGCGCGAGCAGAGGGTCGTGGCCGAGTTCGACGGCGACCATCACCGCACGGATCGGCAGCAATGGCAGAACGACGTGGCCCGATGTCAGAACCTCCAGGACGACGGATGGGCTTTCATGCAGCTGACCTACGCCGCGGTGATGGTCCATCCCCGAAACCACGCGACGGTCAGCCGGCTGCGCCGGTTGCTCGGGCTCTCGTGAAGGCGCAACACTCAACCTCAAGCTCTCGTGAGGTCGCAACAATCGACTCAAAACGGCCCCCATCAGTCGATTCGTGCGACTTCACCGGTGTGGGCGGGGGCGCGGCTGGGGGACGCGGGAGCTGGGCGGGGGGGCGCGGGTCGGTATGCCGCGTCAGCGCTGGCTGGAGTCCGTGACCTCGCCGACAAGCTCCTCCAGCACGTCCTCGAGGAACACCACGCCGCTCACACCGCCCTCGGGGTCGACGACCCGGGCCAGATGGGCTCCGGTGAGCTGCATCGTGGCCAGAACGTCCTCGACCTCGTCGCCGGACCGCACGGTGGCCAGACTCCGCACCAGCTTGATCGGCACCGGCGCGCGGCGCAGGGCGTCATCGGCATACAGGATGTCCTTCAGGTGCAGGTAGCCAGCGACCTCGCCCGCGGCATCGGTGATGACGAAGCGGGAGAACCCATGTTTGGCCACCAGCCGTTCGACGTCGTCCGGAGTCGCGCCGAAGGTCAGGGTCACCAGCTGACTGAGCGGCACGGCCACGTCGCCGGCAACCCGGTCGCTGAACTCGAGCGCCCGCCGCGCCAGACCATGGCGGCTGGTCTCGATCAGGCCCTCACGATGGCTCTCGGCGACGATGAACTGGACCTCATCGGCAGTGAAAGCCGAGGTGAGCTCGTCCTTAGGCTCGATGCCAAGCACCCGGACCATGGCCTTGGCCAGCCCCTCCATCAGCCGGATCACCGGACGCAGCGCCCTGCTGACGTACAGCAACGCGGGCGCCAGAAGCAGAGCCGCCCGGTCGGGACCGGCGATAGCGAGGTTCTTGGGGACCATCTCGCCGACGACGACGTGCAGGTAGGCCACGATCAACAACGCGACCGCCAACGCGATCGGGCGGCTCAGTGAGTCCGAAAGGCCGAGCCCGAGCAGCCCCGGCGTAATCATCTCGTGCAGCGCCTCCTCGGCCACCGCGCCGAGTCCGACCGAACAGAGCGTGATCCCCAGCTGAGCGGTGGCCAGCAAGGACGCCACCTGCTCCAGCGCCTCAAGACTGACCTTGGCCCGCTTGCTCCCGGCCACAGCCAGCGGCTCAAGCTGTGAGCGCCGGGCGGTCATCACAGAGAACTCGGCGCCGACGAAGAACGCGTTGCCCAGCAGCAGGAAGAGCGAGAGCCAGAGGGCGACGGAGTGGCTCATCCGACGTCACCTCCGCGCGGCCGATGGGTCGACCGGATCCCCTCAAGGTGACCGGACTCACCGGACTCACTGGGCTCACCGGACTCGTCAGAGTCGCCCGGGAGCGGGGTGAACCGAAGCCGGTCGACGCGACGGCCTTCCATGGCGTCGACGCGCAGGCTCCATCCGGTCACGGATACCTCATCGCCGACGACGGGCACCCGCCCGAGGCACGCCATGACATAGCCGCCGACCGTCTCGTATGCCGGTCCGTCCGGGACCGGCGCACCCAGCCGGTCGCGCACCTCGTCGGGTCTCCAGAGACCGGGCACCGTCCAGGATCCGTCGGTGCTGATCCGTCCCGTGGTGCGGGATCGGTCGTGCTCGTCGCTGACCTCGCCGACGATCTCCTCGATGACGTCCTCGAGGGTCACGATGCCTGAGGTACCGCCGTACTCGTCCACGACCACGGCCATCTGGTGGCTGGCTCCGCGCAACAACAGCAGCAACGGGTCGAGCCGGATCGTCTCGGGCACCATCAGCGCCTGGACCATGAGCGCCGAGACCGGCACGTCCTCGCGGCGGTCATGAGGAACGGCGATGGCGCGCTTGACGTGGACCAAGCCGTCGATGTCGTCCCAGTCCTCGCCGATGACGGGGAACCGGGAGTGACCCGTCCGGCGGGCCAGCCTCACGACGTCCTCGGCGGCCGCGGTTCGCTCGACTGGGGTGCAGCGAACCCGGGCCGTCATGACATCGGCGGCGGTGCGGTCACCAAAGTTCAGCGATCGGGTCACCAGCCGGGCTGTGTCCTGGTCCATGGTGCCCGCCTCGGCCGAACGACGGACCAGGGACGCGAGCTCCTGAGGGGTTCGGGCACCGGAGAGCTCCTCCTGCGGGGTGATGCCAAAAGCCTTGAGCACTAGGTTCGCCGAGCCGTTGAGAAGGATGATGAGGGGCTTGGTGACCACCGAGAAGACGCGTACGGGCAGTGCGACGAGCTTGGCTGTCCGAAGCGGCGCCGAGATGCCGAGGAACTGCGGCAGCAGCTCGCCGAACAGCATCGAGAAGAGCGTCGCGAGGACCAGCGCCACGGCTGTGGCCGAGTGCTCGACCGCCGAGGCCGGGACACGCGCGGCCGCCAGGGGGGTGCGCAGCAGCCTGCCGATCGAGGGCTGGGCCAGATAGCCGAGAACCAGCGTGGTCAAGGTGATGCCGACCTGGGAGGCGGACAGCTGGGTCGAGAGCTGGCGCAGGGAAGCGAGGACCGGCTTGGCGCCGGCGTCCCCCTGCTCGATGGCCTTCTGGACCGTTGTCTTGTCCAGGGCCACGAACGCGAACTCCGCGGCGACGAAAACGGCGGTCCCCATGGTCAACCCCACGCCGGCAAGAACCAGCAACCACTCCGTCATAGTGCCACCATCTTAGGGCGGGACGACCGATCCGTTTGCGATCTTAGGGCGGGACGACCGATCCGTTTGCGATGAGGGCGGGACGACCGATCCGGTGGCAGTCACCTGGCGTGAGCGTGGTTGGCTATTCGCATGAAGCCATCGGGGAGGCCACATGACTGATCACACTGAACAGGGGACGCGCATCGAGGTGCGTGACCTGACCAAGATGTTCGGCAGCTTGAGGGCGGTTGACCACCTCAGCTTCTCCGTCGAGCCCGGCCGGATCACCGGCTTCCTGGGACCGAACGGGGCCGGAAAGACCACCAC
>DHJN01000101.1:0-2550 GCA_002404345.1 Actinobacteria bacterium UBA4719
AGGAACTCACCGGACACCGCGCCCTGGATGATGCGGTGGTCATATGTCGAGGTTATCGTGATGATCTTGCTCACGGCGTTGCGGTTCAACGTCTCCTGGCTTGCGCCCTGCCACTCGGCTGGGTACTCCAGCGCGCCCACGCCGATGATCGCGCCCTGGCCGGCCATCAGCCGGGGCACGGAGTGGACGGTGCCGATGCCGCCAGGGTTGGTCAGGCTGAGCGTGGTGCCCTGGAAGTCCTCGACGGTGAGCTTGTTGGTGCGCGCCTTGCGGACGACGTCCTCGTATGCCGTCCAGAAGTGCGCAAAGTCCATCGCCTCGGTCGACTTGATGCTGGGCACGAGCAGCGTGCGGGTGCCGTCTGGCTTGGCCACGTCGATCGCCAGGCCGAGGTTGATGTGCGCGGGCGTGATGAGGGCGGGCTTGCCGCCCTTCTCGCCGAAGCCGTTGTTCATCTGCGGCATCAGGGCCAGGGCCTTGATGATCGCGTAACCGATCAGGTGGGTGAAGCTGACCTTGCCGCCGCGGCTGCGCGCGAGGTGGTTGTTGATGACCACCCGGTTGTCGATGAGGAGCTTGGCCGGGACGGCGCGCACGCTCGTCGCGGTCGGCACCGTCAGGCTCGCCTCCATGTTGGTCACGGTGCGGGCAGCGGCTCCGCGCAGCGGCTGGATCTCGTCCTCGCTCACCGGGCCCGTGGGCCTGACCGCAGGGATGTCGCGCGGCTTGGGGACCGTGTTGGCCGCCTCGACCGTATCCTCGGCCGGCTTGCTCGCGGGGGCCGGCGCGGCGGCGGTCGCCGGGGCTGCGGGAGCAGGTGCGGCTGCGGGTGCGGCTGCGGGTGCGGGTGCGGGTGCGGGTGCGGGTGCGGCTGCGGGCGGAGGAGGGGCAATGAACGGCTGGGGTGCCGCGCTCGCGGCGGCGGCCGGCATACCGGTGCCATTGCTGTTGTCGATGCCAGCGTCGGTGGGCTGGTAGTCAGCGAAGAACTCCCACCAGGCCTTGTCCACCGAGTTCCGGTCCTGCAGGTACTGGTGGTAGAGCTCATCCACCAGCCACTCGTTAGGGCCGAAGGCCGCCATGGGGTTTTTGCTGGGTGGCTGGGCAGGCACGCTGAATACGCCTCTTTCGTAGCGTCGACATTGACGGAAAACCAAAACGTGGTCCACAGCCTAACGGTGCAGGCTCCGGACCACGTTGGGGCTACCGCCATGTGGGCGCGACCTTGGTCACGTTCCGCGCGGCGGACGGTTCACGTCATGTCACGTCATGTCACGTCGCGGTGGACGGTGAGCAGCGAGCCGATACTCGCCAGAACCGCGGCGTAGGCCACGAGCACCAGCGCACCGGCCCACCACGACAGCTGGTGGACGTCGGGGTTGCTGTTGATCTGCCCGACCATTGCCGTCGTCGCCTGACTCGGCAGGTAGGGGACGACCGGTCGGCCCCAGCTGGCGAATGCCAGCCCGAAGGCGAGCAACGGCTCCACGATCCACGCCGCGCCGACGGCGATCAGGATCGCCGCGACCTGGTTGGGGATCAGGATGCCCGCGCCCAGCCCGATCAGTGACCAGAGGCCGAGGACGAGCAGGCTCAGGGCCAGGGTGCGGGTGATCGGGCCAACCTCCGGCAACGGCGAAAAGCCTTTGGCGGCAATTGTCGCCGCGCCGACGCCCACGGAGCCGAGCAGGAACACCACCCCGTAGAAGGCGCCGATGCCCAGCAGCGAGGTCACCTTGGCGAGCATGACCCGAACGCGCTTCGGGGTGGACAGGAAGGTGCTGGTGATCGTCATGTGGCGGTACTCCGAGCCGATCGCCATGACGCCGACGACCAGGGTGAGCAGGTACGCCGTGCTCAGCCCGCCGGTGTAGACGGTCGAGACCATCGCGGTGTTGCTCAGGTCGGGGATGGGCCGACCGCCGCCCCCACCATTGCGTCCTTGCCCGGTCGAGCCGGCCACCACGAGGGCGAAGAATACTGCGAGGAGGGCGCCGGCCACGAACACCCCGATCGCCATGCCCCACCACATCCGGGTGGTGAAGAACTTGCGAAACTCTGCCTTGATCGCGCCGCCCATCAGGCTGCACCTCCCACGTTGCGGTTGCCTTCGGCGCTGGTCAGCTCGAAGAAGAGCTTCTCGAGGTCGTGCTCGTTGGCTCGCAGCTCGTGGATCGGCAGGCCCGCGCGCAGGGCGATATCGCCGATGCGCACCAGGTCCGTGCCGAGGACCTGGATGTTGCCGTCGGCCTGGTCGGCCTGGGTGGCCTGGAGGCCGGCTTTGGTCAGCGCCTCGATGAGCAGCTGCGGCTCGCTGGTGCGGACCGTCGAGGCGTGCTCGGTCGGCAGGTCGCCGATTGCTCCCTGCCGGATGAGCTTGCCGTTGGCGATGATGACGACGTCGTCGACGGTCTGCTCCACCTCTGAGAGCATGTGACTCGAGATGAGGATCGTCTTGCCCTGGCTGCTCAGGTGGCGCAGGAGCATCCGCAGCCACCGGATGCCTTCGGGGTCAAGGCCGTTGGCAGGTTCGTCGAGCAGGAGCACCTG
>DHJN01000101.1:2698-2982 GCA_002404345.1 Actinobacteria bacterium UBA4719
ATGGAGTAGCCGCCGGCCCGTTGTCGTGCCGCAGCCGGGATGCCGACCATCTCGAGCATCTCGTCGACGCGTTTGCTGTCGATGCCTGAGGTGTCGGCCAGGACCCGCAGGTGGTCGCGGCCGGAACGGCCAGGGTGGAAGTTGGTGGCCTCGAGCGCCGAACCGACGACCCTCTGAGGCGTCCTGATTTCGCGGTACGACTGGCCGCCGATCGTCGCGCTGCCGCTGGTCGGACGGACCAGACCCAGCAGCATCCGCAAAGTGGTGGTCTTTCCGGCCCCGTT
>DHJN01000015.1:0-8600 GCA_002404345.1 Actinobacteria bacterium UBA4719
CAGAACAAGGAGTCGGCCATGCGGGTGCTGCGGGCCCGGCTGCACCAGCTGGCCCAGAACGAGGCAGACGCGGCGGCCTCGGCCCAGCGCAGGTCCCAGATCCGCACGGTCGACCGTTCTGAGCGGATCCGGACCTACAACTTCCCCGAGAACCGCATCGCCGACCACCGCACCGGTTACAAGGCCTACAACCTGGACGTGGTCCTGGATGGCGACCTCGACCCGATTGTCCAGTCCGCCGTGGACACCGACGACGCCGCCCGGATGGCGGCGGTGGCGGACGGGTCGTCGGGTCTGTGAGGTCAGGGGCTGTGGCGCCGTCGTTGCGGGACGCGGTTCGCGCCGCCGTCCGGGTCCTGGTGGATGCCGGTGTCGAGAGTGCGGAGTTCGACGCCTTGGCGCTGGCGGCGTGTGTCCTGAAGACGACCACCAGCGAGGTGCGCAAGCTGATGATCCTGGGCGCGCCGGTTCCCGACGGGCTCGACGATCTGGTGGCCGAGCGCGCCCGCCGGGTGCCGCTGCAGCATCTGACCGGCAAGGCGGGGTTCCGCCGGCTCGAGCTCTCGGTCGGGCCGGGTGTCTTCGTGCCCCGCTTCGAGACGGAGTTCGTGGCCGGCCTCGCCATCACCCACTTGCGCAAACCTAGGGACGGTGCGGGGGAACCGGGTGCAAACCTAGGGACCGTGCACAGCAAACCGAGCGAGCTTGGCAAACCGAGCGAGCTTGGCAAACCTAGGGACGGTGCAGGGGAACCGGGAGCAAACCTAGGGACCGTGCACAGCACCGTCCCTAGGTTTGCGCCACCGGGTCCCACACCATCCCTAGGTTTGCGGAGCGTGGTGGTGGACCTCTGCGGCGGGTCCGGAGCGATCGCCTTGGCCATCAAGGACGAGGTCCCTGCGGCCGAGGTCCATGGAGTCGAACTGTCTGCCCTGGCTCACGCTTGGGCGATCCGCAACCGCGACGACCTCGGGCTCGACGTGGACCTGCGGCTCGGCGACGCGACGCTGGCGTTCCCCGATCTCGAGGCCGGCGCGGACGTCGTGGTGAGCAACCCGCCATACATTCCGGTGGGCGCGGTCCCGAACGACCCGGAGGTCCGAGACCACGACCCCGAGGTCGCGCTCTACGGCGGCAGCTCCGACGGTTTGCGGATCCCGCTGGAGGTCGCGGCCCGTGCCGCGGTCCTGCTGCGACCGGGAGGTTTCTTCGTGATGGAACACGCTGACGTACAGGGGGTCTCACTGCCGGCAGCGCTACGGGCGACTGGCTTGTGGCAGGACATCCGGGACCACAAAGACCTCAACGGACGTCCTCGTGCCGTCACGGCTGTTCGCGCGCACTGAACAGTGCGGCGAGACGACCAGTGCGGCGAGACGACCAGTGCGGCGAGACGACCAGTGCGGCGAGACGACCAGTGCGGCGAGACGAACAGCGGCGCCACGACGTTCGCCAGGCCGATCACGGCCGAGGATGAGAAACTTCAGCGGTGGTCGAGATGATGGAAAGGATCAGATGAGCCCGGTGATCGATTGCACGAGCGAGGATGGCCTGGCCGAAGGCATCGCCGCCGCGGCCGAAGCCGTTCGTCGTGGCGATGTGGTGGTACTGCCAACTGACACCGTCTACGGCATGGGCGTTGACGCGTTCGCGGCCGATGCCGTGGGCGCGGTGCTGGCGGCCAAGGGCCGGGGCCGCGAGATGCCTCTGCCGGTCCTCGTCCCGAACGCACAAACGGTCGACGGGCTGGCCATCAACGTCCCGGCCTACGCACATGACCTGATCCGGGCTTTCTGGCCGGGCCCGTTGACGCTGGTCTTGCACTCGCAGGCTTCGCTGATGTGGGACCTGGGCGAGACCAACGGTACGGTCGCGCTGCGGATGCCCGAGAACGAGACCGCGCTCAGGCTGCTGACCGAGGTCGGCCCGATGGCCGTTACCAGTGCCAACGTCTCCGGTCAGCCGCCGGCAAGTTCCATCCTTGATGCTGCCACCCAGCTCGGGTCGGCAGTCAGTGTCTATCTGGACGCGGGGCCCTCGGCCGGCGGCCTGGCCTCGACGATCCTGGACTGCACCCGCGAGTCTCCGGTCATCCTGCGGGCCGGTGCCATCTCCGCCGGCCAGATCCAGCAGGTTCTCGGCGACATCGAGCTGGGCAGCTGAGCGCGATGTCGTTCTTGGGTCAGACCCGAACCACGTCGGAGATGGTTTCCCCTTTTTGGTGACTGTGGTGATCGGGGTGACAGACTCCACATAGAGTGAGTGCGCCAGCTTTGGCCACTCTCACCATCACGTTCTCCCGGAGCACCCATGTCCATGGACCAGACCTTTTACGGCGCTGACTTCGGTCAGCTGAACAGCCAGGACCCGGAGATCGCCGGCGTGCTGCTCTCCGAGCTCGACCGTCTGCGCGGCGGCCTTCAGCTGATAGCCAGCGAGAACCTCACCAGTCCGGCAGTGTTGGCCGCCCTGGGTTCGACGCTGTCCAACAAGTACGCCGAGGGTTATCCGGGGCGCCGGTACTACGGTGGCTGCTCCGAGGTCGACAAGGCCGAGTCGATCGGGATCGAGCGCGCCAAGGCTCTGTTCGGGGCCGACCACGCCAACCTTCAGCCGCACTCGGGGGCCAGCGCCAACCTGGCGGTCTACGGCGCCTTCTGCCAGCCGGGCGACACCTACCTGGCGATGTCCCTGCCGCACGGTGGGCACCTGACACACGGCTCCAAGGTCTCCTTCAGTGGCAAGTGGTTCAACGCCGTGCACTATGGCGTCGACAAGGAGACCGAGGACATCGACTACGCGCAGGTGGCAGACCTCGCCCGGCAGCACAGACCCAAGCTCATCGTCGCGGGTGGTTCGGCCATCCCACGGCTGATCGACTTCGAGTTCTTCCGTAACCTGGCTGACGAGGTGGGCGCGATCTTCTGGGTCGATGCCGCTCACTTCATCGGGTTGGTCGCCGGAAAGGCGATCCCGAGCCCCGTGCCGTATGCCGATGTCGTCACCTTCACGACGCACAAGGTGCTTCGTGGACCGCGCGGCGGGATGCTGGTCTGCAAGGAGGAGCACGCCGCCAAACTGGACAAGGCAGTCTTCCCGATGATGCAGGGCGGGCCGCTGATGCACTGCATCGCGGCCAAGGCGGTCAACCTGCACGAGTGTGCCCAGCCGGCATACCAGGTCTACGCCAAACAGGTCATCGCCAATGCCCAGCAGCTGGCAACATCGTTGGGGGAGAAGGGCATTCGTCCGATAACGGGAGGCACGGACACCCATCTCTCACTGCATGACCTGCAGGGGGTCGGGGTGACCGGCAGGGACGCCGAGGCCCGCGCGGATGCCGCCGGCATCGTCCTGAACAAGAACGCCATTCCCTTTGACCCGCAGCCGCCGAACACGGCTTCCGGCATCCGCGTCGGCACCCCGTCGGTGACAACCCAGGGCATGGGGACCAAGGAGATGACGGTCATTGCGGACCTTATCCACCAGGCCGTGACCCAGACAGACGGCGACCCCGACCACCCCAAGGCCAAGGAGATCCGCGCGGAGGTGACCGACCTCGTCGGCCGCTTCCCGGCATACCCTCGTTCGAGCAGCTGATTCATCCGGCTACATCGTTCTCTAGCTAGCTAGGCGCTGATCCGTGCGGGAGTACCTCCTGGTCTTCGTCGTGGCCGCAGTCACGACGTACGCCGCCACCCCCTTCGTGAGGTGGCTCGCGCTCGCGACCGGTGCGATGACCGCGGTGCGCGATCGCGACGTCCACGCCGTGCCCATCCCGCGTCTCGGGGGAGTGGGGATCCTGCTCGGGTTCGGGGCCGCGCTGCTGGTGGCCAGTCGACTGCCTTACTTGTCCCAGGTCTTCCGGGGCGGCGAGATGACGGGCGTGCTGATCGGTGCCGTGATCGTGTGTGCCGTCGGGGTGCTGGACGACATCCGTCCGCTGGACTGGCTGACAAAGCTGGCGGGGCAGATGCTCGCCGCCGGTGTGATGGCATTCAAGGGCGTGCAGCTGCTGTCGTTGCCATTGTTCGGCGTGACCGTCCTGCCCGCGCCGCTCCTGGTGGCGCTCACGATCCTGATCGTCGTCATCTCAACCAACGCGGTGAACTTCATCGACGGTCTGGACGGACTGGCCGCCGGCGTGGTCGCCATCGCGGGGCTCGCGTTCTTCAGCTACTCCTACCTCCTTTCGCGCACCTACGACCCGCCAAACGTGTTTTCCTCTGCGACCTTCATCACGGCGGCGCTGGTGGGCTGCTGCGTGGGCTTTCTGCCGCACAACTTCCATCCCGCCCGTCTCTTCATGGGCGACGCTGGGTCCCTCCTGCTCGGACTCCTGCTGGCGGCCGCGACGATCTCGATGACCGGCAACATCGACCCCAGCGTGCAGCTCAGCGGTAACGCCTCCGTCGCGATCCTGCTTCCGGTCGTGCTTCCGCTCGCGATCCTGTCGCTGCCCCTGCTCGATGTCATGCTGGCCGTGATCCGACGTACCCGGGCCGGACGACGCCCCTGGCACCCGGACGCCGAGCACCTGCATCACCGGATGCTGCAGATCGGTCACACCCATGTGCGGGCAGTGCTCCTGCTCTACCTGTGGGCCGCCCTGGTCGCCCTGGGCGCGGTGTCCTTTGCCTTCGTCGACGGCTGGCTGCCGATCGTGGTCATTGTCATCGTTGCCATCTCGGCCATGGTCCTGACGCTCTGGCTACCCAGGTGGTTGCCGGACCGACGCTTGTGATAGCTTTCACAAGCGCTCAGGTCATGGTTCGGGCGTCTCCCCGGCTCTGTCAGAGTGTGTAGTGCCGTTCGAGACGCGGTGCCCTTCGAGGCGCCACCACGACGACAAGTCACCACGACGACGAGTCACCACGACGACAAGTCACCACGACGACCAGTGACAGCTCTGGCCGATGACGACTCAAAAGTAGGCGAACTATTTGACGCAGCCACAGCAGCAGGCTTCGGGACCGGCACGCGTGCCGCTGTTCGCCGCGATGCTGCGCGCAGCCGTGATCCCGGTGGTCGCCGCCGCGCCGGTCATCGTGCTGGTGTTCTGGATCACGCGGCAGGCCCGTGGCGGGCTGGCCGCGCTGCTGGGCGTCTGCATCGCGGTGGTCTTCTTCGCCAGCGGTCTCTACGTCATGAAGCGGGTGACGAACTCGAACCCACTGTCGGTTCTCGCCGGGGCCCTCGCCGTCTACCTCGGACAGGTCATCTTCCTCGGGCTCGTGATCCTGGCTCTTTCGGGCGCTGACTGGCTGGACGGTGAGGCCTTCGGGCTGTCCATCCTGGCCGTAGCCCTTGTCTGGCAGCTCTCCCAGGTTGTGACCTTCGTCCGGCTGCGCAAGCCTGTGTATGACGAGCCAGCTGAGGACCCAGCTGAAGACCCGGCTGACCACCCAGCTGACGAGCCAGCCCAAGAGCGGCTCTTGTGAACAGGAGCCATGGAGGAGCCGATGAACGAGCGCGAACCACCGCCGAGCGATTCCGGCGGGCCGCCGGACCCCGACGCGGGGCATCCACGGCTCGAGGAGTCGCGGATGTGGAACGTCGTCTCGTATCTGATCTCGGGTCCGGTGATGTTCGGCGGGATCGGATGGGCCCTGGATCACTGGCTGGGAACCGGCTTTTTTGTGCCGATCGGCATCCTCGCTGGGATGGCCGTGTCGTTGTACCTCGTCTGGGTCCGGTACGGTACGCAGCAGTGACTTCCGCGGGGCGCACGAGCGTCAGCCGCGAGGTGCCCCGCGATGAGCCGAGCACCACGGGCCTGAAGGCCCCCCGAACCGGTTCGACGCACATGATCGAGGAGACCCTGTGAGCCTGAACGTGCTTGGCAGCCTGGCTACTGCCACTGGCGGCGGCTATGAGTCGCCGACCACCGCCGATTTCTATCAGCCGCTGTTGAACGACGGACCCTTTGCGATCACTCGTCCGGCCGTCGTCATGATGCTGTCGGTGGGTCTGATCGCCTGGTGGTTGATCGCCACGACCAAGCGAGCGGCGATCATCCCGAGCAAGGGCCAGTGGGTCACCGAGGGGATCTACGGGTTCATCCGCAACGGAGTGGCCCGGGACATCATCGGCAGCAAGGACTTCCTGCGCTTCGTGCCGCTGCTGTTCTCGATGTTCGTGCTGATCCTGGTCAACAACCTCTTCGGCGTGATTCCGCCGGTCCAGTTCCCGACGATGAGCCGCATCGGCTTCCCGATCGCACTGACCGCCGTCGTCTACGTGGTGTACCACTTCATCGGCATTCGCCGGGTGGGCCCGCGCGTCTACTTCAAGAGCCTTGTGCCCGCCGGTCTGCCCGGCTGGATCGTGCCGTTCATCTTCTTCCTCGAGGTCATCACGTTCTTCGTGACGCGGCCGCTGACGCTGGCGCTTCGACTTTTCGGCAACATGTTCGCCGGCCACATGCTCCTGCTCCTGTTCATCACCGGCGGCGAGTTCATGGTCATCCACGGCGGCTTCGGCCTGAAGATCGCCGGAGCTGGCTCGTTTGCCCTGGCCTTCGTGCTGACCATCTTCGAGGCTCTGATCGAGTTCTTGCAGGCCTACATCTTCACTTTGCTCGCGGCCACGTACATCGCCGGCTCACTGGCCGACGAGCACTGACCCGCGCCAGCTCACGTACTGACTGCTTGACCTACTGACTGCTTGACCTACTGACTGCTTGACCTACTGACTGCTTGACCCGCAACTGAACACACCACGCAATACACATAGAGATCTCCGGCCGGCGACATGCCGCGCGGGACATCCAGAACGAAAGAGAGACATCGTGCAAGGCAATATCGCGATCCTGGGCTACGGCCTCTCCGCCATCGGCCCTGGTGTCGGCATCGGCCTGATCTTCGCCGCCTACATCAACGGCGTCGCCCGTCAGCCCGAGGCTCGCGGCATGCTCCAGTCAATCGCCATCCTGGGCTTCGCCCTGGCCGAGGCGCTGGCCATCTTCGGTCTGGTGCTCGCCTTCGTCTTCAAGTAATGACACTGGCCGGCTCGCCGGCGTGGACATTGCGAACAACACAGCCAGCAGCAACTTTGGCACTTAGGCACTAGGAGATTTCCGTGCAGCTATTCGCCGGCGCGACACATGTCGCAGCTTTGGTGACCGCTGGCGAGGCCAAGCAGCTCCCCGTTCTGCCCCACTGGGGCGAGCTGATCTTCGGTATCGTCGCGATCGCCATCCTGTACGTCATCGTGCAGAAGAAGGTCGTACCCAACCTCGAGAAGGCGTATGCCGACCGCACCGCCGCTATCGAGGGCGGCATGCACAAGGCCGAGGAGGCTCAGCAGCAGGCCCAGGCCGCTCTTGAGCAGTACAAGGCCCAGCTTGCCGAGGCTCGCGTAGAAGCCAGCCGCATCCGTCAGGAAGCCCAGGAGCAGGGCGCCGCGATCATTGCTGACCTTCGTGGTCACGCTCAGGTCGAGGCAAACCGTATCTCCGAGGCGGCGCACAAGCAGATCGAGGCGGAGCGTCAGCAGGCCGTGGTCTCGTTGCGCAGCGAGGTGGGTCGCCTGTCGACCGATCTGGCCAGCCGCATCGTGGGTGAGTCGCTGCACGACGAGACTCGTCAGAGTGGCATCATCGACCGCTTCCTCGCCGAGCTCGAGTCGGGCGCTGTCCGGCCCGAGACGGTCGGGCAGGACGCCTGATGCTGGGCTCTTCGCGTGCAGCGTTGACGGCAGGACGTGACGCCCTTGCGGCGGCACTTGGTTCCGGAGCCGACTCGTCGGCAGTTGCCGAGGACCTGTTCGGCGTGACGGGTGCGCTCGACTCGAGCGCCTCGCTGCGTCGCGCGCTGGTCGACCCGTCCCGTGACGCGACCGCCAAGCGTGGTCTGGTCGAGGGTCTCTTCGGGGCCAAGATCAGCGCGGCGGCGACCGGTGTGCTGAACGCCCTGGTCTCGCAGCGTTGGGCCGATGACCGTGACCTCGGTGATGCCATCGAGAGCTTGGCCGTCGAGGCCGTCGTTGCCTCGGCCGAGGCGGCTGGCGGGCTCGATGCTCTCGAGGATGACCTGTTCCGTTTCGGGCGGGTCGTGGTCGCAGACGCGAGTCTGCGAGACGCCTTGTCGGCTCAGGGTGGGGATGAGAACGTCAAGTCTGCCCTGGTCGAAGCACTGCTTGGGGGCAAGGCTTCGGCCGAGTCCATCCGGCTCGTTCGTCAGGCTGCCAACTCCCCGCGGGGGCGTCGCTTCGGCCGGGTCCTGGATAGCTATCTCGCGATTGCGGCCAAGCGCCGCGAGCAGCTGACCGCGACGGTCACCGCTGCTGTGGCCTTGGACGACGCTCAGCGTCAGCGCCTCACCCAGGCTTTGTCCGGGATCTACCACAGGGCGGTGCAGATCAACGTCGTGCTCGACCCCACAGTCGTCGGCGGCATCCGGGTGCAGGTCGGCGACGAGGTCGTCGACGGGACGATCCTGCGCCGGGTCCAGGAAGCAGAACGGGCTTTGCTGAGATAGCCGCCAGAGCACGACAGCAACACAGCAACACAGCAACCCGCACCATGCACGAAGAGACACACAACAATCTTTGGTCCGAAACTCAATTCGGGCCGCCTACGAGGAGAGAGACACTGATGG
>DHJN01000015.1:8716-9531 GCA_002404345.1 Actinobacteria bacterium UBA4719
GACGCCGGTGACGGCATCGCGCACGTCGAGGGCCTGCCCTCGGCGATGACCAACGAGCTGTTGCAGTTCGCCGACGACACGCTGGGTATCGCGCTCAACCTTGAGGCCCACCAGATCGGTGTCGTCGTTCTCGGGGACTTCTCCGGTATCGAGGAGGGCCAGGAGGTCAAGCGCACAGGCGAGGTCCTCTCGGTCCCCGTCGGCGACAACTTCCTCGGCCGCGTGGTCAACCCGCTAGGTCAGCCGATCGATGGTCTGGGCGAGATCGTCGCCGAGGGCCGTCGCGCGCTCGAGCTGCAGGCGCCCGGCGTGATGGACCGCAAGTCGGTGGACGAGCCGCTGCAGACCGGCATCAAGGCCATCGACTCGATGATCCCCATTGGCCGCGGCCAGCGTGAGCTCATCATCGGTGACCGTCAGACCGGCAAGACCACGGTGGCGATCGACACGATCATCAACCAGAAGTCCAACTGGGAGTCCGGTGACCCGGCGCAGCAGGTGCGCTGCATCTACGTCGGCATCGGCCAGAAGGGTTCGACCATCGCCGCTGTTCGAGGCGTCCTCGAAGAGGCTGGCGCGCTGGACTACACCACGATCGTCGCCGCTCCGGCCTCGGACGCAGCCGGCTTCAAGTACCTCGCGGCATACACCGGCTCGGCCATCGGCCAGCACTGGATGTACGGCGGCAAGCACGTCCTCATCGTCTTCGACGACCTGTCCAAGCAGGCCGAGGCCTACCGCGCCGTCTCGCTGCTGCTGCGTCGTCCGCCGGGCCGCGAGGCCTACCCCGGTGACGTCTTCTACCTGCACAGCCG
>DHJN01000015.1:9625-11636 GCA_002404345.1 Actinobacteria bacterium UBA4719
ATCTCGATCACCGACGGTCAGATCTATCTGCAGTCCGACCTCTTCAACGCCAACGTGCGTCCCGCCATCGACGTTGGGGTCTCGGTCTCCCGAGTCGGGGGTGCGGCGCAGATCAAGGCGATGAAGGGCGTTGCCGGTCGACTCAAGATCGACCTCGCCCAGTTCCGCGCCATGGAGGCGTTCGCCATGTTCGCCTCCGACCTCGACCCGGCTTCGCGTGCCCAGCTCGCCAAGGGCGCTCGCCTGGTCGAGCTGCTCAAGCAGAAGCAGGCTTCCCCGATGGCGGTCGAGGAGCAGGTCGTCGTCATCTGGGCCGGCACCACCGGCCAGCTCGACGACATCGCGGTCGGCGACATCAAGGCCTTCGAGGAGCAGTTCCTGGATCACCTGCGTCGCGAGAAGGCCGGGCTGCTCTCGGCCATCCGTGAGTCCAAGAAGTTCGACGACGACACGCAGGCCGGGGTCCTGGACGCGATCAACGCGTTCAAGGAGCAGTTCCTGGCCGGCGGCAAGGACACCGTCCCGGTCGGTCACGAGCCGGAGGCTGGCGCACTGTCCGAGGACAAGGTCGAGCAGGTTCAGATCGTCAAACAGAAGCGATAGCACGTATGCCGGGTGGTCCCTTCTGACCACCCGGCACTCGCCCACCGGTGGGCACGCGTCATACCGGATCGAACTTTTTCGGATTAAACTTTCTAGAGAGGCGGGATCATATGGGAGCGCAGATGCGGGTCTACCGCCAGCGCATCCGGGCCGTCCAGGCGACCAAGAAGATCACGCGCGCGATGGAGCTCATCGCGGCCTCGCGGGTCGTCAAGGCTCGTCAGCGGGTCACCGAGTCCACGCCGTACGCGCGGGCGCTCACCCGGGCCGTGTCCGCCGTGGCGACGTTCTCCAACGTCGACCACCCGCTGACCACGGAGCACGCGCAGGTGCGACGAGCGGCCATGGTGGTCATCACCAGCGACCGCGGCCTGGCCGGTGCCTACTCCTCGGCCGTGCTGAAGGAGAGCGAGAAGCTCGCCGAGCTGTTACGGGCAGACGGCAAGGAAGTCATTCCTTATCTCGTGGGTCGCAAGGCGTTAGGCTTCTACAAGTTCCGCCGTCGTGAGTTCGCCCAGGAGTGGTCGGGCTTCTCCGACAGCCCGAAGCTCGAGATCGCTCGCGAGATCGGTCAACGGATCACCGACGACTTCATCAAGGACTACGACACCGGTGGTGTCGATGAGGTCCACGTGGTGTTCACGCACTTCGTGAGCATGGTCACCCAGGAGCCCGAGGTCATCCGGCTGCTGCCGCTCGAGGTCGTCGAGGGCACCGAAGCCCCCGCCGATGACGACGTGCTGCCACTGTATGAGTTCGAGCCGAAC
The DNA here is from genome assembly GCA_002404345.1 of Actinobacteria bacterium UBA4719. Lineage (GTDB taxonomy): Bacteria > Actinomycetota > Actinomycetes > Actinomycetales > Dermatophilaceae > UBA4719. The sequence goes on from DHJN01000015.1 coordinate 10,996, forward strand.
GTCGAAGAAGTCATGGACGCACTGCTGCCGAAGTACGTCACGGCGCGTCTGTTCAATGCGTTGTTGCAGTCGGCGGCTTCCGAGCTCGCTGCACGTCAGCGTGCGATGAAGTCCGCGACGGACAACGCCGAGGATCTCATCCGCAAGTACACCCGGCTGGCCAACCAGTCGCGTCAGGCCGAGATCACGCAAGAGATCAGCGAAATCGTGGGCGGCGTCGAAGCCCTCGCGTCCGCCAAGTAAGAGGGTAGAGAGAGCTAATGACTGCCGTAACCAACCAGGGCGCCACCACGCCTCAGCACGAGGGCGGAGTCGGTCGCGTCTCCCGCATCATCGGCCCGGTCATCGACGTTGAGTTCCCCGCCGACGCCATGCCGGCGATGTACAACCTGCTCACCGTCGACGTAGAGCTGTCGGGCGAGAAGAAGAGCCTGAACCTCGAGGTCGCCCAGCACATCGGCGACAACATGGTTCGCGCCATCTCGCTGCAGCCCACCGACGGTGTCGTCCGCGGTGCCCCGGTGAAGGACTCCGGTGGCCCGATTACGGTGCCCGTCGGTGATGTCACCCTCGGCCACGTGTTCAACACGACCGGCGACTGCCTCAACCTCAAGGGCAACGAGAAGCTCGAGGTCGGCGAG
>DHJN01000234.1:0-11878 GCA_002404345.1 Actinobacteria bacterium UBA4719
CCCCGTTTAAGTACGAAGAGCCCGATAACGAAGCGGTCCTTGGCGAACCGGCCACCAGGTGCGACCGGGGGTTGCACCTTGGTCATGATGTCGGCGCCTGCGGCCTCCAGATCGGCCAGCAAGCCGCCCGAGCCGTAGGCTGCGTCGCCGTAGACCGCCAACGGCGCCTCTATCGTGGCAGCACCCTCGCCCTTGCTGTGCGCGGTGTCCGCGGCGGCAGGCAGGTCCTGGGCCAGGAGGTCACCGGCCGAAGCCGCGTCACCGGTGTTGCCCGCAGTGACCGCTGTGGCGGTGATGACCTCGGAGTCCGGGTCGATCGCGATGTGCCCCTTGTAACCATCAAAGCCGCGGGCGGAAGTCTTGTGCCCGTGCCGGGCCCCGGGATCCACCGTGGAAATCACCCGGTCTTTGGCGACCCGGCGGGCTATCCGGAACACCCCGTCGACGCCTTCGTCGAGGTCCTGACCAACCAACGTGGCCAACAACGCGCCCGCCTGGGTCAGCGGGCCGTCAAGGCTGCGCCCGTCCAGCACGCCCAGCAACGACATCGCGTCCTTGGCCAGGGCATCGACCAGCACCTGCCGGGCGGCGGCGTCGTCGTAGTCACAGACCGGCTTACCCGCGCCCGCGTAGTCATCCTCGCGGCGGATCACCAACCGCAGCTCGGCTTCCAGGCCGGCCCCGGCAGCCTTGAGCAAACCCCGGATGCCCGAGCGGATCAACGTGACGGTGTCCATAGTGGCCACAGCGTCATACAACGCGGTGGAGTCCAGGACCCGCTTACGCCCGACCAACCCGGCCTGCCTGGCCGCCTCCAAAGTCACCTCAAAAATCCGGTCCGGCCGGGCTGAGGCGGCCAGCCGGGCCCGCATATCCACCAGCACCGTGTGCACGAACCCCGGGTAGTCGAAATCAAGACCGCCCGCGGCGTACTTCCACCGGGCGTCGAATGCGAACCGGTCCACGGCCTCCCGGTCGCTGCAGCCCTCGATCCGCTGCAACACCATCACCACCGCCACGATCATCGGCGGCACGCTGCGGCGTCCCACGTCGGTGAACAGGTCAGCGAACATCTCATCGGGGAACAACGTGAAGCACTCCCGGTGCAGCACCGCGTAGATCGAGTCCGCCGCGACCCGGCCCTCGCAGTAACTCACCGTCGAGCGCAACAGGTCACCCTGCTTCGGTGCCAGACCCAACGTCACGCGAACCCCCAACACAGACAACGAAACCCGTCACTGCCATTGTCCCAAAGCGATCACATCAGCCTCGTTGGCGACACGCGAAAAACACCAGCCACCTAGGGCGAACCAGCGCCGGCCATGAGGGGTTCGAAGACAACTGACCGTAAGTCTGAGGGTCACATCGTCCGTTCGGGCGATGGTCTCCGCAGCGCTGCCGGACGCGGCCAACACGAACGAAGCCGCCCCAAAGAAACCCGCTCCCTCACGGCCACCTGATGCTGGGGTCAGGGCTTCGGGCCGAGTGCCGAGTGACACTCACGCCCGAGCTCCGTGACCTGTAACGCGTAGGCGCGCGAGCTGGTCGAGAAGAAGGTCTCCGCCTCGACCGAGCTGTCACGGTCCTCCAGTAGACCGTGCCCGATCAGTGCCCCGATGATGCGGCTCTCACCATCCTGAGTTCTTGTTCGCTTTGACGAGATAGGGCACTCCGACGTCGTTGGCCGCGGCGACCTTACACAGGACTTCCGTCTGTCGCGGTCTGATCCTCATATGTTCATCGTCCCCTGCGAATGCCTGAGCGGTCACTCGGGCATTCGGACAGGACCAGCCCCCCAAACGACGGCTGTCAACCTCGACGGCAGTTCAGCGCCTGCAGGTTGCAGTGTGAACCGTTCGATGTCCATCACGCGGCGTTACTTTGCGGCCGGATCTCCATCGTGTACCAGACATACGCCGATCCCAGCAGTACGGCGACGAAGCCGCCAAGCATCAACCAGGTGACCGGCCGGCCCGTGTCGAACTCCGTCCTCGCCCGCACCGCCGCGATCAGCATCAACGCGACCATCAGAGCCTCGACCTGAAGCATCAGCCTGGTCGTCGTCCAACGTGGATCGAGGAACACTCCCATGCCGGCGCTGCCAAGACAGAAGATGGCGCCAACGACACGACACGTCAGCGGCGTGAGGGTCCACGGCCAGATCGCGATGACCCGCGTGGGCGCGACGTACATGACGATGCCCTGGACGAGTGCGAGCAGCCCGATCAAACCGACCATCCACCGGGTGGCGCCGCCGAGGCGGCGCTCGTCAACACCTGCCGGCGCGGCGAAACGCCGGTTGGCAAGCCAGCCACCGATGACCAGCAGCGGCGTCATGAAGTAGAGGCCGGCCCACAGCCAGAACGCGACGTGCCCATGGTTGAACTTGTCCCAATGGACGATCGTGGCGACGCCGAGGAGCGAGGCGAACAGCGCGACGGACAGGAACCCGGTCTTCACCACGTTCCAGCGCGGCTCACGCAGCACGCGGACGAAGAAGTAGGCGCCGCCCAGGTATGCGGAGGCAAGCACCATGGGCGTCATGGTCGGGTTGATGGTCCATGCGAACAGAAGCTTCGTGTCGCCCGGGAAGAGATAGAGCACCACGAACGCGACCAGCAGAAACGGGACAATCACCAGGGACAACACGCGTGTGAAAGCAAGCACACGGTCGTCATGGGTCGCCGACAATTCCGTCGCCATACCAGCCTCATTCAATCGACAGGACGCGGACAGGTGAGCGTTCGATTGAACGATAGGCTGACCGGCCCGTGTCCGGGAAGGGACTCCGGAACGGCTCCGAATCTCTCCACGGGAGCGTTCGTTCCAGAAGGCGAGACAGATGTGGCAACGCGTTGTCCGAGCGCAGTGCATGTGTTGCACTGGCCGCATGTCTTTGACCGCAGCGCGAATGCCGAGGCACCTGCCTGCCATGTGCGGCTGCGCCATGCGGCGTTGCTGCCCGGCCTGATCCCAGCCCAACAGCCCCGCCGACGGCATTGCCTCGGCCGCCTCGGCCGCCTCGGCCGCCGCCCCCGGAGACACACGATGACCCTCGCCACCGCACTGACGGCATACCGCCTTAGCCACATCGATCTGTCCCTGACCGCCAGCGACCTCTGTCAGCGAATGCCCCCGCACCTGTGCGCGCCCGCTCGCCCGACACCCCTCAATGACCTCAGGAGCACCCGTGAACCTCGCCTCCCCAGCCACATTGGGCTCCCCCGGAATCGACCGGTTCAGCCCCGCCCAGCTGCTGCGCACCGCCCGCCTGTTCGCCTCTGACCCGGAGCTGCCCGACCTGGTGGATCGTCAATCAGGAGAGCGTCATTGGGTCGAGCTCGACTCCAGTCCCTATCTCCAGATCTGGCTCCACTCCTGGCCCGCAGGGACCCACACCGGATGGCATGACCATGGCGAGTCCGCGGGTGCTTTCCTCACTGTCAGCGGCACCCTGCTGGAACAGACCGCACAGAGCGACCGGCGCACAGACCGGACGCTGATCGCCGGCGAGGGGCGGTCCTTCGGGCCGAACCACGTTCATCACGTCGCCAACGTCGGGGTCGAGACCGCCCTGTCCGTGCACCTCTACACCCCTCGCCTCACCACCATGACGCGGTATGCCGTAACCCCAGCAGGGTTGCAGCCAAAGGGAGTCGACCAAGTTGGTGCGCGCTCGTGATCGACGCGTCATCCTGATCCGGCCTGCCGTCGGGTAGGACGTCTGCGAGGATCGGGCCATGAGAGCTTTGGTGAAGCCCATCGCAGGTCCCGGACTTGAGCTGATGGAGCGTCCCGAGCCGGCGGTCGGCCCCGATGACGTGAAGATCCGGGTCCAGCGGGCTGGGCTGTGTGGCACGGACCTGCACCTCGAGCAGTGGGACGACTGGGCCGCATCCGTAGTCAAGCCGCCCCTGGTGATCGGTCATGAGTTCTTCGGCGAGGTCGTCGAGATCGGCAAGGACGTCACCTCGGTGCAGGTCGGCCAGAAGGCCTCGGGAGAGGGACATGTGGTCTGCGGGACCTGCCGCAACTGCCGGGCCGGCCGGCGCCACGTGTGCATCCGGACGTCAAGCGTGGGAGTCAACCGCGACGGTGCGTTCGCCGACTACGTGGTGATCCCGGCAGGCAACGCGTGGGTGCAGCCCGAAAACATGGACCCCGACCTCGGCGCGGTGTTCGACCCGCTGGGCAATGCGGTCCACACGACTTTGTCTTTCCCCCTGGCGGGTGAGGACGTCGTGGTCACCGGAGCCGGCCCGATCGGAGTCATGGCGGCCGCCATCGCGCGGCATGTGGGAGCGCGCCATGTCGTGGTCACCGACGTCTCGGACTACCGGCTGGAGCTGGCCAAGGCTGCGGGTGCGGACCTGACCGTCAACGTGTCGCGCACGACATTGGCGCAGGCTCAGCGCGAGCTCGGCATGCGCGAGGGCTTCGACATCGGGCTCGAGATGTCCGGCAGCCCATTGGCCATGGAGGAGATGATCAACAACCTCAACCACGGTGCACGGGTGGCGATGCTTGGGCTGCCGAAGGACCCGTTCGCCATCGACTGGGGCAAGGTGATCACGCACATGATCACCATCAAGGGCATCTACGGCCGCGAGATGTACGACACCTGGTACGCCATGAGCGCGATGCTGGCGACGTCACCCGCGCTGCGGGAGGCCGTCCTCTCGGTGATCACGCACCGCTTCCCTGCCGAGCAGTGGCCGGAGGCCTTTGCTGCCGCCCGGTCCGGGCAGTGCGGCAAGGTCGTCCTGGACTGGAGCTGACCTGCGGCACCGTCGACGCTGACCGCGACTGAACACCACTCACACCTCACGCGATACGACTCACGACTCAGGAAGAGAGACCCCCGATGTACGGAGCGTTCAAGGAACAGCTGACGACCACGCTGGAGGAGATCAGGGCGGCGGGCCTCTACAAGAACGAGCGCGAGCTGACGTCCCCACAGTCGGCCCACATCACGACCGCCAAGGTCCAGGCAGTGAACTTCTGTGCCAACAACTATCTCGGCCTGGCCAACCACCCGACGGTCGTTGCTGCAGCGTCAGAAGCGTTGCAGAAGTGGGGTTTCGGCATGGCCAGCGTCCGCTTCATCTGCGGCACGCAGACCCTGCACGCCGAGCTCGAGGCCAGCCTCTCGACATTCCTGGGCACCGAGGCGACGATCCTGTACTCCTCATGCTTCGACGCCAACGGCGGTGTCTTCGAGACACTCTTCGGCGAGCAGGACGCGATCATCTCCGACGAGCTCAACCACGCCTCGCTCATCGACGGGATCCGCCTGTCCAAGGCCCAGCGGCTGCGCTACAAGAACGCGGACATGGCGGACCTCGAAGCCCAGCTCAAGTCCGCGGCCGGTGCCCGCCGGCGGGTGATCGTCACCGACGGCGTGTTCTCGATGGATGGGTCGTTCGCGCCGCTGGACCAGATCTGTGACCTCGCCGAGCAGTATGACGCTCTGGTGATGGTGGACGACTCCCATGCGGTCGGCTTTGTCGGCAAGGGCGGCCGCGGAACCCATGAGCTCTTTGACGTCATCAACCGCGTCGACATCCTCACCGGTACGTTGGGAAAGGCCCTGGGCGGCGCGTCGGGCGGCTACGTCGCCGCGCACCAGGAGATCGTCGACCTGCTGCGCCAGCGCTCTCGCCCCTACCTTTTCTCCAACGCCGTGGCCCCGAGCGTGGTTGCCGGCTCGATGGCCGCGCTCGATCTGGCGGCGAAGTCGAGCGACGGACGCGAGGCGTTGACCCGCAATACGGCCCTGTTCCGATCGCTGATGACCGAGGCCGGCTTCGACCTGCTGCCGGGCACACACCCGATCACCCCGGTGATGTTCCCCGGCGAGGGCGGCGCCCGCATGGCGACGGCAGTCGCTGAAGCCATGCTGGCCGACGGCATCTACGTCATTGCCTTCACGTATCCCGTTGTGCCACAGGGCAAAGCGCGCATCCGCGTGCAGCTGTCGGCGGCCCACAGCGAGGAGGACGTGCGTCGCTGCGTCGCTGCGTTCGTCGAGGCTTCCGTCAAGGTTCAGACCAAGGTCGGATAACCAGCCGGAGGCCTCCCCGGGGTCGCAGCGTAACGAAAGCGTTGCATTCTGGTCGTTTCCAGCCGCTCGGCAGCGTGGCGACGTGGTCGCGAAGTAGCTCCACCAGCAAGATCGTGAGCTCGACCAGGGCGAAGTCACGACCAATGCACAACCGCGGTCCGAGGCCGAACGGAACATAGTCCGGTCGGGCCTGAGTGGACATCTCGCGCAGGAAGCGCTCTGGTCGAAACTCGTGGGGGTCCGGCCAGGACGTGGCGTTGCGATGCAGGAGCCACGGGCTGATGATGGCGAGCGTTCCGGCTGGAACCGCCTGTCCCCCAACTGAATCCGCTTGCGTCGCCTTGCGGGTGAGGACCCACCCCGGCGGGAAGAGCCGCAACGACTCGTCCACGACGGCTCGCGTCCACGGGAGCTGCTCTCGACCTCGAAACGATATCCTCTCGCCAGCCGCGCGCGCTTCAGCACGCAGCCGCTGCTGTGCCTCGGGGTGCTCGGCGAGGAGCATGAGCGCCCAGGTCAGGGCCGACGCAACGGTCTCGTGGCCAGCAACGACCATGGTGACGAGCTCGTCGCGGATCGCGTCGTCCGGCAGGCCCGCCGCGACCAGCAACCCCAACAGATCGGTATCGCGTTCGCTCACCCCACGCGCGCGGCGATCGGTGACCAGCCGCCGGCAGATATCGTCGAGGGAAGCAACGCACACGCGCAGCCGGCGGTTCACCGAGGTTGGCACCCACGACGGCCACGGCAGCGAACGGCCTTGTGCGACAACGAGTTCGGCTGCCTCGTCGGTGGCGCGAACGAGCTCCTCAGTGACGTCGCTGAGGTCAGCCAGGTCAGCCAGGTCACAGTCAAACAGGGCCTTACCGACCACGTCCAGGGTGATCCGCATCGAAAGCGTGTCGACGTCGACCATCACCCCTCCAGCCGCAAGATCCGGCAGATGCGCAAAGGAGTCGACCACCCTCCGCCCTGCCTCCGCGACGCTGACGCCGATCGCGTCAATGCGACTGTGGTGGAAGGCCGGCGCCGCGATTCGGCGGCGGCCCAGCCAGCGGTCATCCGAGACCGCCAGCAGCCCGGGGCCGGTCACCGTCGCCAGGGCGAGGTACTGGAACGTCGCCTTGGACCAGTTGCGGGCATTGCCCTGCAGGACGTAGCGCACGGCCTCTGGATCGCTCAGCAGCAACGTCGGCGCGCCTGGCACCGGGAAGGCGACCAGGTCGCCATACCGGCTCTGTGTCCGTTCGAGAAACGTGAGCGGATCGGAGCGGATGGCGCGGAACCCGCGGGCCATCTCCCACAGACCCGGTCCCGGCAGCCCCAAGGTGTGGGTGAGCATGGTCCGTGGAGACCTCAGAGGTAGAGCCCGGTCTGTTCGACCTCGACCCGCGGCGCTGCCACCGCGTGGATGTCACGCTCCCGCAGCAGGACGTATCCCTTGCTCTGCAGCTCGACCTCGGCCCGATCCTGGGGGTCATAGAGAACTCGGTCGCCGACCTGGACCTGCCGCACGTGCTGACCGATCGCCACCACCGCGGCCCAGGCCAGGCGCTTGCCGATGCTGGCGGTCGCGGGGATCACCAGACCACCGCCGGTCTGACGTTCGCCGGCTTCACCCTCGGTCGAGGCGAGCACCCGATCGTGCAGCATCCGGATGGGCAGGCGCTCGTGGCCCGAGGTAGCGCTCTCAGCCACGGCGACGGTGGCGAAAGTGCAGGATGACCAAGCCCAGCAGCACGGCCGCGCCTGCCGCCATCGCACTGACGCGCTCCAACCGCAAGTCACCCTCGGGGGTGTGGGTGGCCTCCACGAACCTGGCCTTGGTCGACGTGACCTGTCTGCGCGCGATCTCCCGGGGCTGGGTCCGGAGTGCGAGCTCATCGAGGGTGCTGGCCAGATGAGCGCGCGTCGCGGCGATCTCGGCCTCGATCGTGTCAGCGGATTGGCTGGATCTGCTGGTCTGCTCGCCCATGCGGGTGACTCCTCTGTGCTGGGAGGTCTCTGTGCTGTGAGGTCTCTGTGCTGTGAGGTCTCTACAGGGACCATAACGCAGACTGGGACCACACATTCGGGCGAGCAGGCCCGTCGCACCAACCGGAAGGCCCCTCATGCCCCGCCTCGAAACCGGCCAGACCGCACCGGCGTTCACGCTCAACGACCACACCGGAAGGTCGGTGTCGTTGAGCGACTTCGTCGGCCGTAACCTGATCATCTTCTTCTACCCCGCCGCAATGACCCCGGGGTGCACCAAGGAGGCCTGCGACTTCCGCGACTCGCTGGTCCGCCTACAGCAGGCAGGGTATGACGTGGTCGGCATCAGCCCCGACAAGACCGAGAAGCTCGCCACCTTCGTCGAGAAGGAGTCATTGACCTATCCCCTTCTCTCGGACCCCGACCGAGCTGTCATGGACGCCTACGGGGCGTACGGCGAGAAGATGCTCTACGGCAAGAAGGTCATCGGCGTGATCCGTTCGACCATCGTCATCGGCCCGGACGGCACCATCGCCCTACCGAAGTACAACATCAAGGCCACCGGTCACGTCGCCTCCCTGAGCAAGGCCCTTGGGCTCCGCTGACCCACCTCGCGCGCACCGGCTTACGCATCTTCGCGCGCACCGGCTTACGCATCTTCGCGCGCACCGGCTTACGCATCTTCGCGCGCACCGGCTTGCGCATCTTCGCTTGTTGCGGTGAAACCACGGAAGTTGACCCTCAGCCGCCCTAGTTCGGTGGTTTGGCCGCAACAAGGTGAGACGGTCTAGAGTCGGCACCGAGCGGAAGTGGTGGAATTGGCAGACACGCAGGATTTAGGTTCCTGTGCCTTCGGGCGTGAGGGTTCAAGTCCCTTCTTCCGCACGAGAGATTGGACCCATGGCAGCGAACAGCTATGAGCCGGGTGGCGATCTCGTGCTCGCGCCGGGCCCGGGGTTTCGCTCCGGGTTCGTTGTCCCCTCCGCAGAGCTGCTCGAGCGATTCTCGCGTTCGTCCGGCCCCGGCGGCCAGGGCGTCAACACCACCGACAGCCGAGTCGAGCTGCGCTGGCCGGTTCTCGGATCGCCTGCACTGGCAAGGCTTTCGCAGGCTCAGCGTCTGCGTGTCGAGTCAGCGTTGCGGGAACGGCTGGTGTCCGGCGAGCTCATCATCGTCGCCTCGGAGCACCGGTCCCAGCGACAGAACCGCGTCGCCGCGCGAAATCGACTGGCCGAGGCGCTGAGGCAGGCACTGCTACCGCCGCCCCCGCCGCGCCGGGCCACCCGGCCCACTAGAGGCTCGCAACGGCGCCGACTGGAAGCCAAGAAGCAGCGCGGCTCAACCAAGTCCGGCCGAGGCCAGGTCCGCGACGACCAGGAGTAGGCACAGGCTCGGTCCGGTCCGGTCCGGTCCAGTCCGGTCGGGGTCGGGTCATTCCACGTTGACCGTGATCGTGTGCCAACCGGTGGCGCCATCCGGCGCCGGTGGTGCCTCCGTCTGGGTCTGCACCACACCCTTGGCATCGATGGCCCGCACGGTGATCGTGTGGTTGCCCTTCACGGCCTGCCATTCCAGCACCCACTGTCGCCACGAGTCGATAGAAGGCTCGTCCGCCAGGCGAGCCGGCTGCCATTCGCCGTTGTCCACGCGCACCTGGACGGCCACGATCCCGCGGTGTTGCGCCCAAGCGATCCCCGCGACCGCCACCTTCCCGGCACTGACCCGATCGCCAGCGCGCGGGACGTCGATCCGGGACTCGGTCTTCACCGGCCCGCGCTCGGACCAGCCGCGCGGGGTCCAGTACGCCTGGTCGTCGGCAAAGGTGGTCACCTTCAGCGAGGTCACCCACTTGGTCGCCGACACAAAGCCATACAGCCCGGGAACCACAAGCCGCACAGGGAACCCATGCTCGAAGGGCAGCGGCTGGCCATTCATCGCCATCGCGAGCAGGGCGTTGCGGTCATCGGTCAGCGCCGACAGCGGCGTGCCGGCGGTCCACCCGTCACTGCTGGTCGACAGCACCATGTCGGCACCGGGTTTGGGCCCCGCCATCTTGAGAAGCTCCCGCACCGGCCATCCGCTCCAGACCGCGTTGCCGGTCAGGTCGCCCCCCACCTCGTTCGAGACACACGTCAAGGTGATGAGCGCGTTCTGCATCGGTTTGGTGAGCAGGGTTGCCCAGTCGATGGTGACCTCCCGGTCGACCATCCCGTGGACCTTCAGTGACCAGCCAGCCGTGTCGAGCTGCGGCACCACCAGTGCCGTATCGATGCGGTAGAAGTCCGCGTTGTCCACGATGTACGGCGTGATTCCCTTGACGCCCAGCTGCGCGCCAGCGGAGATGACGACTGGCGTGGCGGCCTTGGGCAGGCGGACAGCAGCGCGGGACTGAACGGCTTGGCCGGCCCGTTGTCCCAGCACCTGACCGACCGTGGCAGCCGCGAGGGCAACGACGGTGACGCCGGCAGCACCCAGTAGGAATCGACGTCGGTCGACGGGGGTGCCGTGTTCCGCCTTGGCTGCCCGCTGCCACAAGGTGGACAGAACCCATAGACCGGCTGCTGTGCCGATGAGCGTGGGCAGGATGTCGAGGGTGCCCGAATGGGGACGGGTGGCAACCGCCAGCATGCCAATGGCGCCGACGACCTCAAAGGCCACCATCGCGGCCGTACGCCGCCGTGCCCCCACGATGCCGATGACGGCACAGACAACCGTGAGGACCAGCGTCATCCCCACGATCAGGGCCGCCTTGTCGTAGGTGCCGAAGGTCGCGACCGCGAAGTCCTTCAACCACGGGGGCGTGCGATCGACGAACGCGCCACCAACGGCGAACAGCGGTGACGGTGTGCCCGCCGCGAGCCCCATCTGTGTCATCAGGCCGGCCAGTAGCGTGGCGACACCCACTGTGAGTGCGCCAGCTGCCATGCCGACGGAGGCCGACCATGATCGCTTCATCTGACCAGCCTGACACGCAACCGGGTTTCTGCAGAGCTACCGGGGTGACGACGCGCTAACGGTCGGCGAAGACCTCCCGCAGGTCCGCCGCGAGCGCACGAAAAGCCTTGCCGCGGTGCGAGATCGCGTTCTTCTCCTCGAAGCTCAGCTCAGCCGAGGTCCGCGAGTCACCATCTACGACGAGGATCGGGTCATAACCGAAGCCGTTGTCTCCGCGCGGCTCTCGGGCCAGCATGCCGGGCATCCGGCCTTCGCGAACCACCACGGTGCCGTCCGGCAACGCCAGCGCCGCGGCACACACGAATGCCGCGGCGCGCTGCTCGTCAGGGACGTCGCAGAGCTGGCCCAGCAGCAGCTCGAGGTTGGCCCGATCCTGCCCGCGGGTGCCGGCCCAGCGGGCACTGAACACCCCCGGCGCACCGCCCAGGACGTCCACGGACAGACCGGAGTCGTCAGCCAGCGCAGGCAGGCCCGTCGCCTGGGCCGCGGCAACCGCCTTGAGCGTGGCGTTCTCGGCGAAGGTCACGCCGGTCTCGACCACGTCTGGAATGTCGGGAAACTCGCCCATACCGACGATCTCGAGGTCGAGCTCGCCGATCAGGTCCCCAAGGATCGTCCTCAGCTCGCTGATCTTGTAGCCGTTGCGGGTCGCCAGGACGATCTGCCTCACGCGGTAACCTCCGTGACTTTCGAGAGCGCCGCCAGCTGGAGCTTGGTGAGCTCGGCACAACCTGTGGTGGCCAGGTCGAGTAGCGCATTGAGCACGTCACGGTCAAAGGGCTCGGTCTCCGCGGTGCCCTGGATCTCAACGAATGCGCCCGTCCCGGTCAGCACAACGTTCATGTCGGTCTCGGCCGTCGAGTCCTCGGGGTAGTCCAGGTCGAG
>DHJN01000234.1:12031-23064 GCA_002404345.1 Actinobacteria bacterium UBA4719
CAGTCGAGGACGATCGTGTTCTCTCCCAACGCTTTGGTGTCGATCACAGCGCGCAGACTGCGGCCGATCAGGCGCGAGATCTCGTGCGTGCGACCGCCGATGCGGCCCTTGACCGACTCGCGGTCGGAACGGGTGTTCGTGGCCCTGGGCAGCATGGCGTACTCGGCGGTGACCCAACCCTCACCACTACCTTTGCGCCAGCGCGGCACGCCCGGAGTGAACGACGCAGCACACAGCACACGGGTTCTGCCGAACTCCACCAGGACACTGCCCTCGGCGTGGTCGAGCCAGTTGCGGGTGATCACGATGTCGCGAAGTTGACTGGGGTCACGGCCATCGTGACGGGGATCGGGTCGAGTCATGCGCCCTAGGCTAGGCGGTCGGGCTCAGATCTCATGTACGGCGTCGGCTTCGGCGAGCTCGACCTCACCGGGCCACACGGCGCCAGCCTGCGCCCGGCATACTACGGGGTCGTTCCACGGGGGGATGTGCGTCAGCATCAGCCGCTGCACTCCCCCGGCGTCCACCGCGGCCTGCGCGGCCCGGCTGCCGGACAGGTGGATCCCCTGCGCACCATCGCGACCGTCGATGAACGCGGAGTCCGTCAGAACCAGAGTTGCGTTGTGGCACAACGGCGTCAGGGCGTCACAGGTGTCCGTGTCACCGGTGTAGGCCAGCACCTTGCCCTCAGCCTCGACCCGGAATCCGTAAGCCTCCACCGGGTGGTTGACCCGATGCGGCGTGATGGTGAAGGGTCCGATCCGGACGACCCGACGATCAGCGATCTCACGGAAGTCGAACTCACTGTCCATGCCGTCCGGCGGCGTCAGGTCATAGGCCCGGGCCAGGCGTTCGCCCGTACGTCGCGGGCCATGGACCGGGATCCGGGCGCGCGCGACAGGCGTGGGGCGGTACTTCTGGGCGACGTAGAGACCGCACAGGTCAAGGCAGTGATCGGGGTGCAGATGGCTGAGCACCACAGCATCGATGGCCATCAGGTCGATGTGCCGTTGGAGGGCGCCCAGAGCGCCGTTGCCGAGGTCGAGTACGAGGTTCCAGGTGCGACCCTCGTACTCGGCCTGGACGAGATAACACGACGCAGGCGAGCTCGGCCCGGCGAGCGAGCCGGAGCACCCCACGATGGTCAGCCTCATCGCGCCGCCGCCACCGACTCGGCGCTGGCGCGCACGACTTCGGGACCAAGGAACCGGTGCGCGAGACGCTCAAACTCCAGCGGGTCACCTGTGGTGAGGAACTCGTGAACCGGGGCTGGCAGGTCGTCCGGCCGCAGCGCCCGGGCATCGGCAAGCACGCGGAATACGTCCTTGGCGGTCTCCTCGGCCGAGGACACCAGGGTGACGTGCTCGCCCATCACATAGGAGATGACGCCGGTCAACAGCGGGTAGTGGGTGCACCCAAGGATGAGTGTGTCGACGTCCAGCGCCACGATGGGTTCAAGATAGGAGCGGGCGACGGCGAGCAGCTCGTCGCCAGAGGTGACACCGGACTCGACGAACCCGACGAACCGCGGGCAGGGCTGGCTCGTGACCGTGATCTGCGGGGCGGCCATGAACGAGTCGGCGTAGGCCTGGCTCTGGTGCGTCGACTGCGTGGAGATGACGCCGACCTTGTTGTTGCGGGTGGCTGCGACGGCTCGGCGGACCGCGGGACGGATCACCTCGACGACGGGGACGTCATAGCGCTCGCGAGCGTCGTGCAGCATCGCGGCCGAGGCAGAGTTGCAGGCAATCACCAGAGCCTTGACCCCGCGGTCCACCAGACGGTCGAGGCATTCGAGGGAGTACTTGCGGACCTCGGCGATGGGGCGTGGACCGTAGGGCTGCCGGGCGGTGTCACCCAGGTAGAGCACCGACTCGTGCGGCAGCTGGTCCAGGACAGCACGGGCAACGGTCAGTCCACCGAAGCTGCTGTCAAAAATTCCGATCGGTGAGTCCGGCACGAGTTCGAGCGTAGCCGCGGGGGCCCGTCGATCCAGTATCCGGGCGCCGTCTGCTCTGTCACAGATCGATGAGTCTGCTCTGTCACAGATCCATGAGAACTTGGATGAGGGATTCCTGCAGCCACGTCATGAAGTCGTAGTACGCCGCGAGCAGGAGCTGGGGATCATCCTCAGAAGCCGCCTCAAGCCGATCCTGGAGAGCATCCGCATCGTCATCGGTCCGCAGCTCCAGCCTCTCCCCCAGCACCAGTCGTACGTCTGTCAGCGCGACCACCATGGCCTGCGCCTGGGCCTGGTCCAGCCTGACCTTGTCCCCGTCCGTGACCTGAAGCGCCGAGATCGCCGACGCCAGGTTGGCCGCCTTGCGCTCACGCAGACCGTGCTCGGTCAGCCGGCGGAACTCGGCTGCCATCGCCGGGTCATCGCGATGGGCGGCGGGCAGCAGTCGCTCCAGTGCGGGATCGCGAGTCGCCTGCGCAACGTCGTCCCCCGCATCGCCGGCCGAGTCCGTCAGCCGGGGCATTCCGAGCCTGGCCACCAGGTCCTCGAACGGGTCTCCGGTCGGCTCCCGAGGCGCCGGCGCGAGAAACTCGTGGGTCTGCTTCAGGAGCGCCACGACAACCTGGCGCTCGACGTCATCGAGTCGAGCAACGAAGCGATCACCCTTGCGCTTGAAAGCTGTTGCCACTCAGTCATTCCTCTGCACTCAGTCGTTCCTCTGCACTCAGTCGTTCCACTGCACTCAGTCAATCCTCGGCACTCAGTCGTCCTTCTGGAATGTGGCCCACAGCCCGTAGCCCTGCAAAGCCTCGGTGTCGAGCTCCATCTTCTCGCGCGGCCCGTTCGACACCACGGCCCTGCCCTTCTGGTGCACGTCGAGCATGAGCTTCTCCGCCTTCTCCCGCGAGTAGCCGAAGTAGGTCTGGAACACATAGGTCACGTACGACATCAGGTTGACCGGGTCGTTCCAGACCAGCGTGATCCAGGGCCGATCCACCAAAAAGTCCTCGGCGATGTCGGTGCGAGCCAGCTCGGCGGGGGCAATGGACACGGCTCCACCATAGGCTGCCAACCGTGACCAGCACCGCACTGACCAGTACTGCACTGTTGACCGACCACTACGAGCTCACCATGCTCCGAGCCGCACTGCACAGCGGCGCGGCGCGCCGACGCTGCGTCTTCGAGGTGTTCGCCCGGCGGCTCCCGGAGGGTCGCCGTTACGGCGTGGTGGCGGGCACCGGGCGCCTGCTCGAGGCGGTCCGCGCGTTCCGGTTCGGCGACGTGGAGATCGAGCGGTTACGTGTCGACAAGGTGGTGGACGCCCAGACCCTGGACTTCCTGTCCGGCTTCCGCTTCAGGGGCAACATCAGCGGGTATGCCGAGGGCGAGTGTTTCTTCCCCCGGTCACCACTGCTCGTGGTCGAGGGCACGTTCGCGGAGTCGGTCCTGCTGGAGACCGTGCTCCTGTCGATACTGAACCACGACTCCGCCATTGCCTCCGCCGCCTCCCGGATGACCAACGCCGCCGGCGGGCGTCCCTGTATCGAGATGGGCTCACGCCGGACCCACGAGTGGGCGGCCGTGGCGGCGGCCCGGGCGGCATACATCGCAGGGTTCGCGACCACGAGCAACCTCGAGGCCGGCCGCGCCCATGGGATTCCCACGGCCGGCACCAGCGCCCACGCGTTCACCCTGCTGCACGACGACGAGCGGGCAGCGTTCGCGGCGCAGGTCGCGAGCCTGGGCCCGGCCACCACCCTTCTCGTTGACACCTACGACGTCACGGCCGCGGTCAACCTCGCCGTCGAGATCGCCGGTACCGGTCTCGGTGCCGTGCGGCTCGACTCGGGGGACCTTCTCGTCCAGGCGCGCGAGGTCCGAGCTCAGCTGGATGCGTTGGGAGCGACGCAGACTCGCATCATCGTCACGTCGGATCTCGATGAGCATGCGATCGCCGCGCTGGCCGCCGCACCCGTCGACGCCTACGGAGTCGGGACCTCACTGGTGACCGGATCCGGTGCGCCAACGGCCGGTCTCGTCTACAAGCTCGTCGCCCGAGAGGACGGCTCGGGGAATCTGGTCGACGTGGCCAAGAAGAGCAAGGACAAGATCTCGGTGGGTGGTCACAAGTGGGCACTGCGACGGCTCAACCCTCGCGGTGAGGCCGAGGCCGAGATCATCGGGATCGGCGAGGTGCCAGCCGCGAACGGCAAGAACCGACCGCTGCTGGTCGAGCTCATGCGTGACGGTGAGATCGTCGCGGATACAGCCCTGGCCGTCGCGCGAACCCGCCACGAGCAGTCCCGTGCAGAGCTCCCGCGGCGGGCCCTGCAGCTCTCGCGCGGCGAACCGGTGATCGGCACCATTTTCGAGAACGGGCAGCCCTGATCCGCAACGTCTAGCGTAGAGGCATGTCTGCCAACCTCACTCGGGCTCTGATCCTGGTCGACGTGCAGAACGACTTCTGCGAGGGCGGGTCCCTCGCCGTCACCGGGGGCGGCGAGGTGGCGCGAAGGATCAGTGAACACGTGCTCGGGCACGCCGACGAGTACGCCTCGATCGTCGCCACGGCGGACTGGCACGACGACCCCGGCGCGCACTTTGCCGAGCACCCCGACTACGTCGACAGCTGGCCCGCGCACTGCCGGATCGGCACGGACGGGGCTCTCTTCCACCCGGCCGCAGAGCCGGCCTTCGAACACGTCGAGGCGATCTTCCGCAAGGGACACCACAGCGCCGCCTACAGCGGCTTCGAGGGCTTCACCACAGAAGGCGACAAGCGCGTCGCCCTCGCCGACTGGTTGCGGGAAAGGGCAGTTGAGCAGGTCGACGTCGTGGGTATTGCCACCGATCACTGCGTCCGGGCCACGGCCCTGGACGCCGCCGAGGAGGGCTTCGAGACGACCGTGCTGCTCGACCTGACCGCGGGCGTCGCCCGCCAGAGCACCGACGCCGCGCTCGCGGCCATGCGCGCGGCCGAGATCGAGCTCGTCGGCGAACCCTTCGTCCATTAGCGAGTCAGGGCGCGACCACGTCAGCGACGCCCATGCGCAGGCACCGTCAGCCGGCACCGTCCAGCGTTTGCTCGTCCTTGCCCCCGACCCATGACCAGGCGTACTTGCCGTCGTCCACGGCACGCCCGGCCTCACCGAGCTCCAGGGGCCGGAACGTGTCGACCATGACGGCGAGCTCGTCGAAGTACTGCGCGCCGATGGAACGTTCATAGGCTCCCGGCTGTGGGCCGTGCGCGTGACCGCCCGGGTGCACCGAGACCGAGCCCTTACCGATGCCCGACCCCTTGCGCGCCTCGTAGTCGCCGGCGACGTAGAACATGATCTCGTCGCTGTCCACGTTGGAGTGGTAGTACGGGACCGGGATCGAGAGCGGGTGGTAGTCGACCTTGCGCGGCACGAAGTTGCAGATGACGAAGTTGTTGCCCTCGAACACCTGGTGCACCGGCGGTGGTTGGTGCACGCGACCGGTGATCGGCTCGAAGTCGCTGACGTTAAAGGCATATGGATACAGGCAGCCGTCCCAGCCGACGACATCCAGCGGATGGTAGGGGTAGGTGTAGATCGTGCCGGCTATCCCGCTCGGTCCATTTCCGCGGTGCTTGATGTAGACCTCTGTCGGCTCTGTCGGCGGGGCTGGGTCTGACTCAACCCCTTCGGCCAGCAACGGTCCCTGCGGCAGTCGGAGGTCACGCTCGCAGTACGGAGCGTGCTCGAGCAGCTGACCGTACGTGCTCAGATAGCGCTTCGGTGGCGCGATGTGCGAGTTCGCCTCGATGCAGTAGGCGCGCAACGGCTCTTCACCAGTGGGTATCCAGCGGTGGGTCGTCGCCCGCGGCACGACCAGGTAGTCGCCGCTGGCCACGTCGAACGCGCCGAACACGGTCTCGACCCGAGCGCCACCACCCTCGACGAACACGCACTCGTCGCCAATTCCATTGCGATAGAAGGGGCTTGGCGTGTCAGCGACGACGTAGGAGATCCGCACGTCACCGTTGCCCAGGACAAGCCGCCGGCCAGTCACCGCGTCGACCCCCCGCCAGGTGTCGTCGACGAAGAGGTCGTGCAGCTTGAGGTGACGCGGCAGCAACGGGTGGTTCGGCGTCGTCGCCAGCGAGTCCCCGAGGTCCCACGATCGGGCAGCGCTGATCGCGGACGGCAGGCCCCGGTGATAGAGCAGTGAGGAGTCCGAGGAGAAGCCCTCCTGCCCCATCAGCTCCTCGTAGTACAGACCGCCATCGGGAGTGCGGTGCTGGGTGTGCCGCTTGTAGGGCACGTTGCCGATTCGTTGGTAGTGCGCCATGGTCGTCCTCGCATCAGTGGCGTCCGTTAGCCGGACGCGGGCATTTCATCCGCCTTAGACTTGAGTACCCTTTTCGGCATGTCAACGCCCGAGCTCGCCGCCGGCGAACAGGTCGAACGCCGCGCCGAGCGCGCTCTGTTCCGCGCGTTGTTCGACGATGCCGCCGTCTTCCCGCCGGGCCTGACGCCGCTCCCCCAAGCGGTCACCGATCACGTTGCCCGGCAGTCAAATTCGTATGCCGACCTGGTCGGCCCCCTGCTCCTGCCGGCCGCCGCCATCAAGGACTTCCCCCGTCTCGAGCGCCCCAAGCAGGTGGGTGTAGCTCTGATCGGTAGGCCGGGCACCGACCTGATCCTGGTCGCCGATGCGCTGTCACAACTGAACGAAAACCCCGACGTAACTGTGGCTGGCGTGGAGATCGGTTGGTCTCCCGACTGGCACCAAGCCCTGAGCTGGGGCGCATCGCTGTCGATCGAGGTGCCCCGCGGCCCCGGGCTGGAGCGCGCCCTGTCCGACCTCCAGGAACATGGCGATGACCCCAACCCGGTTCAGGCCAAGTTCCGGACCGGATCGACCCCCAGCGATCCCGTCCCGACCCCGACCGAGCTGGCGACGTTCATCCGCGCCTGCGTCGACCACGACCTCGGCTTCAAGCTGACCGGCGGCCTTCACCACGCCATCAGCCAGACCAGCGTCAGCCAAACCAGCACCAGGCACACCAGCGCAGGGGTTGAGGACCAGTTCGGATTCCTCAACGTCATCGCGGCCACCCGCTGGGCGCTGGCCCACGGGGCCGAGGTTCCCGAGATGGAGTCCCTTCTCTGCCAACGTGATCCGGTGCCGATCCTGGACATCATCACCCGGATGAGTGAAGCGGACGCGAGCGTGCTGCGTGCCTTCTTCACGGCATACGGCTGCTGCGGGGTCATGGACCCTATCCGCGACCTCGCCGCACTCGGCCTGATCGCAGAGCGCGCGGTATGACGGCAAGCTGGCTCGATCTCCCGCCCGACCACCCGTTCGGGTTGGCCACGCTGCCCTACGGGGTCTTCTCGACCACCGACCCGGACCTGCGACGGGTCGGGGTCCGGATCGGCGACTTCGTCCTCGACGCCGGTGTGGCAGCCGAGTTCGTCGGCATGGAGTCGGGCATCTGCTGGGCCCAACCGAGCCTGAACCATTTCCTGTCCCTGCGCCGCCCGGCCTGGACGGCCGCCCGCGCCTGGCTCACCGAGGTCCTGTCCAACCCTGCCCACCGGGACGGGATCGAGCCACACCTGATCCCGCTTTCGGAGGTCACCCTGCACCTGCCGATCGAGGTCGCCGACTACGTCGACTTCTATGCGAGCGAGAACCACGCCACCAACATCGGCAAGATCTTCCGCCCCGACGGCGAGGCGCTGACCCCCAACTGGAAGCACCTCCCCATCGGCTATCACGGTCGTTCCGGCACTGTCGTCGTCAGCGGCACGGACATCATCCGGCCGATGGGACAGCGCAAGGCGCCCTCCGATGCGGCACCGCGCTTTGGCCCGAGCATCAAGCTTGACATCGAGGCGGAGCTCGGCTTCATCGTCGGCGGCGGCACCGAGCTCGGCAGCCGGGTCGACATCGACGACGCCGCCGACCACCTCTTCGGGGTGGCCCTCTTCAACGACTGGAGCGCCCGCGACATCCAGGCCTGGGAAACCGTCCCGCTGGGCCCGTTCCTGGGCAAGTCGTTTGGCTCGAGCCTGGGCCCCTGGGTCGTTCCGATGGAGGCGCTGACCGCCGCCAGGGTGGCACTGCCGCTACAGGATCCGGAACCACTCCCCTACCTCAGAGGTTCTGGGACAGCGGGTTCTGGGACAGCGGGTTCTGGAACAAGCCTTTTCGGCCTCGACGTCCACCTGGAGGTGCGGATCAACGGCACGCTCGTGTCGAGCCCGACCTACGCAGGCATGTACTGGTCGCCCGTCCAGATGCTCGCGCACCTGACGGTCAACGGCGCGAGCCTGCGCGATGGCGACCTCTTCGCCTCGGGCACCATCAGCGGGCCGGAGAAGCACACCCGTGGCAGCCTCATGGAGCTCACCTGGAACGGCCAGGAACCACTGACCCTGGACGACGGATCGACCCGCGCCTTCCTGCAGGACGGCGACACCGTGTCGGTCACCGGTTGGGCTCCCGGCCCCGATGGTGCGCAGATCGGCCTGGGCGAGGTCGTCGGCACGATCTCGCCCGCCCTCACCTGAGCAACCTCAGCCCTGGGGCATCAGCCCGAGCTGCATCATCAGGCCGGCCGCGTCCGGGTGGGCGCTGAACTCCACGACCTTCCCGTCCTTGACCTGGACGAAGTAGGCACCGTGGCCGACCACGCTCTTGCCAGTGGGCGGGATCTCCATGCCACCCATCGCCAGCGGGCCGGTGTTCGTCCCAGTGAACTCGATCTCAGCGGCGACCGAATCCTCGCCGATGACGCGGCTCTTCCTCTGCACACGCATGTCGGGGAATGCGGTCAGCCACGCCTGCACGTATGCCCCGGCCTCGGCCTTCGTGCGAATCGGCTCGGGCAGAGTCAGGTCCCGCAAGACGAACTCGTCAGCCAACAGGTCGACAAACGCGTCGGGCTTGTGGTTGTCCCACGCTCCGATCCCGAGGTCATCGAGCCGTTCAAGCTCTAGCTTCAACATGATCAACTCCTGTCCGTAGGGGGGCTCCTCGGCCCAGTGTGGTCCCTTCCACATACGGCTGCAAGGGATTGAATTGACCAAAAGTATCCAGGGTGGTCACCTCGACGGCGCCGGGGCGCACAGCGCACTCTGATATACCCCATGGGGTAATGTGATATACCCCCTCGGGTAATAGGGACCTTTGGCACTACTCCGAGATGACAGCGCTTTCTAGCGTGGTGGATGGGTAAGAAACACCACCACGAGGAGCGAGGAGCAAGCCGTGAAGAGGTTGCTGGTGCTGGGCGCCGGAACGGCCGGCACGATGATTGTCAACAGGCTGAGGCGCCGCCTGGACCCCGACCGGTGGGACATCACGGTCGTGGACCACGACGACGTACACCCCTACCAGCCGGGATACCTGTTCCTGCCGTTCGGCACCTACTCCCCCGACAAGATCACCCGCTCGCGCCACGCCTGCCTGCCCGACGGAGTGAACTTCGTGATCGGTGACGTCGACCGCATCGACGCCCCGACGAACAGGGTGACCCTCGTCGATGGCCGCACCATGGTCTACGACTACCTGGTCATCGCCTCCGGCACCACCCCGCGGCCCGACCAGACCCCCGGGATGCTCGGGGCGGAGTGGCGCCGCAGCATCTTTGACTTCTATACCTTCGACGGAGCCAAGGCGCTGGCCCAGGCACTGCAGACCTTCGACCACGGCCGGCTCGTGGTGCACATCACCGACATGCCGATCAAGTGCCCGGTCGCGCCACTGGAGTTCGCTTTCCTGGCCGACGCGTGGCTGCAAGAGCGTGGGATGCGCGACCGGGTGGAGATGGTCTACGTGACACCGCTGCCAGGTGCCTTCACCAAGCCGATCGCCTCGGCGCGCCTGGGCTCCATGCTCGACGAGCGCAAGATCGCCGTGGAGTCCGACTTCATGGTTGAGCGAATCGACGTGGAGAACAAGGCGCTGATCTCCTACGACGAGCGCGAGGTTCCTTTCGACCTGCTGGTCACCATTCCACTGAACATGGGCGCCGACTTCGTGGCCCGCTCCGGTCTGGGTGACGAGCTGAACTACGTCCCGGTCGACAAGCACACGCTGCAGTCCAAGGCATACGCCAATATCTTCGCCGTCGGCGACGCCTCCGACATACCAGCGTCAAAGGCCGGGTCGGTCGCGCACTTCTCGGTGGAGATCTTCGCCGACAACTTCTGCCAGCTGGTCGCCGGCAAGCCGATGAGCGGCTCATTCGACGGCCACGCCAACTGCTTCATCGAGTCCGGTAACGGCAAGGGCCTGTTGATCGACTTCAACTACGACACCGAACCGCTCCCGGGCAAGTACCCACTGCCGCTGGTCGGTCCGCTCGACCTGCTGAAGGAGACCCGTGCCAACCACCTCGGCAAGCTCGCGTTCCGATGGATCTACTGGAACGTCCTGCTCCCCGGCCGCCCGATGCCCCTGCCGACCCACATGTCCCTGGTCGGCAAGACCACCAACAAGACCACCGCCAAGGCCACCACCAAGTAGAGGAGAGAAACCGCCATGCCCGTGACCACGCTCCAGGGCCACCACGTCAACGTCAACGAGGAAGGCTTCCTGACCGACCCGACCGAATGGGACGACGACCTCGGGTCGGTCCTTGCCGCCCAGATCGGCATCACGCTCACCGACGAGCACTGGAAGGCGATCCGGTTCCTGCGCAAGGACTTCGAGGAGCAGGGCGAGACCCCTACGCTGCGCCGGGTGTCCACCGTTGGTGGCATCCCGATCAAGTCGCTGTTTGCGCTGTTCCCGGCCAAGCCAGCCAAGAAGATGGCCTACGTGGCCGGGCTGCCCAAGCCGCACGGCTGCGTCTGACCGCAACCCCCCCATGTCCAACCACACCCATCAAGGAAGGCACCACCATGATCACCACCGACGTCGCCCCGGCGATCGTCCCCACCTTCGATACTGAGCGGGTCACCGGTCGCAAGCTGGCCATCATCTGCTCCAAGGGCAGCCTGGACATGGCCTACCCGGCCCTGATTCTGGCCAACGCAGCCCTCGGCGAGGGCGTCGAGACCCACCTCTTCTTCACCTTCTGGGGCTTCGA